>JBAVCK010000053.1:0-29130 GCA_049586635.1 Bathyarchaeia archaeon | reverse complement strand
GACGCGAGACATCTATTGACGACCCGAGTCCGCCAGTCATTTCGACTAGGCTTACTCTCTCTATTGCTTCTCATAAAACCTAACGCGACTGGCTCGTGGTTGATATTATATCGGCATGGATCTCTGTGGCAGCGATTTGGAAGTCATATAGGCCTTTCGCAAGTTCCCGTCACTCGGCTTTAGCGAATATTACGCGGCGCAAGGGACGGGCAATGAATGGGCCATGATCGGTCTCTCTAGGTCATTGGCTCAGTTGGCCCAGAGCCTTGTAGCCGTAATGGTATGCGGCTATGCCTGTTACCGGGAGGTCCAGCCACGAGGTGACAATTCTTGACAGAAGCGCTGCTGATGCTCCAACAGCAACGGGAACTCCGAACAAAGACAGTGAGGCAGTAATTGCAGTCTCATAAATCCCAAGCATCCCGGGAACTGCTATCGGCGTCATTTGAATCATTTCCCCAATCGCCATGGTTACCACCACAATCCAGAGTGAGACTGTGGAACCAACGGCTGTGAGAACCACCCATAGAATCAGGACGGAACAGGCCCAATCGCCTAGACTTGCTGCGAAAGAAGCTGCAACATGCACCCTTGAAGACAGCATCCTACGAAAAGCAACGTGATAGTCATCCAAGAATTGCCCCGCCTTTCCTTCCGTTTTCGCTTGTTTTTGAACGATTTTGATGACGGGTTGAACCAGCCGAAGACCGCGGTCCAAGAGGGGTTGTATCGTCTTGGGGTTCAGGGAGAGGTAGAGTGAGACGATTAACCCTGCCAATGCGAGTACGGGCACTGCAGCCAATTGAAAGATCACTGAACTAGTTGCGTGTCCTCCGAGGGTGAGGAAGGAGAAGGCCAAGGCTGTACTTGCTAGAAAACCGACGATATAGAGAACTCGATGCATGATAACTGTGGCAGTCGATTCTCCCAGTTTCATTCCAGATTCCTTCGAACCTAAGATGCACCTTACTGCTTCTAGGAAAACACCACTCGGCATGGTATAGCTCACGAAAATGCTCGCGAACGTAATGCCCTGGCAAGTACGAAACGGAAGCGTGTGACCCGTAGACCGAATTAGTACATACCACGCGGCCGCATAGAACGTGAAGCCAAGAAGCTGAATCGTTACCATCGCGAGAATCACCGCAGGGTTAACTTGAAGGAGCACTCGCGCAAGGGCGTCGAGACCAACGAAATAGATGAAGGCTATCAGAACTGTTATTCCGACAGCTAGGCTGGCAAGCCTCATGATTCTCCCTTTGTTGATAGGCTGCACCTCCGATACTGTCGACAAACTACTGAGCAGAGTCAGTTGAATATTGTAACCATCGAATTCACACTTATATTCATGCAATGCCGCGAATGGCGACCCGTACACTGCTTCGAGGTAAGATTGCGTGGCAGAAACGCTGAGCTATGACGTAGTGATAGTTGGCTCGGGGATAGCGGGGCTTCGCGCCGCCATCGAAGCTGCTCATGTTTCGAAGGGCAAATGCAGCATTGCTGTGTTAACTAAGGTTCAGGCAATGCGATCCCATTCTGTGTCTGCAGAAGGCGGCACCGCGGCTGTCCTGTACCCCGACAAAGGAGACACCCTAGAATCTCACAGCTACGACACAATAAAGGGCAGCGACTTTCTCGCCGACCAGGATGCAGTTGAGTTCTTCGTCAATGCCATGCCCGCTGAAATCTACATGCTTGAACATTGGGGTATGCCTTGGTCGAGAACAGAAGACGGCCGAATAGCCCAACGTAACTTCGGCGGATACAGTTTCCCCCGGGCCACATTCGCCGCCGACCGAGTCGGATTCTTTGAGATGCAGACACTTTACGATACTACCCGCAAGTTCGAGAACATCCACTTCTTCCAAGAATGGTACGTAACTTCGCTGATCGTAGACAACGGCGTATTCAGAGGCGTCACAGCAATTGATTTGAAGAACGGCGATTTCCATGCCTTTAACGCGAAGGCCGGCATTATTGCAACAGGTGGAGCTGGAAGGCTCTACAAATTCGCGACTTATGGATATTCATCCACTCCAGATGGCCTATCACTAGCATACCGTGCCGGTGCGCCGATCGAGGACATGGAGTTCGTCCAATTTCATCCAACAGGCCTAATCCCTTCAGGCGTCCTGATCACGGAGGGGGCTCGCGGAGATGGTGCTGTCCTCATCAATAGCAAAGGGGAGCGGTTCATGAAGAAATACGCGCCTGAAAAAATGGATCTGGCATCAAGAGATGTGGTTTCCAGGGCAATGATAATCGAGATTCAAGAAGGGCGGGGTTTGAAGGATCCGATAACTGGAATGGATCATTTACTCCTAGACCTGCGCCACCTTGGCGGCGAGAAGATCAAGGAGCGTCTCTCAGGAATTAGAGAGATCGCCATCAAATTCAAAGGAATCGACCCTATTGATGAGCCCCTCCCAGTCCGGCCAGTTTGCCATTACACGATGGGCGGAATCAGAACAAACATGAAAGCTCAAACCCCAATCGGAGCCCTTTGGGCGGCTGGAGAGGCAGCTTGCGTAAGCATTAACGGAGCAAACCGTTTGGGCGCTAACTCGACGGCCGAATGTCTAGTATTTGGCACACAAGCCGGGGCAGATGCAGTTCAATACGCCATGAATCAGCCATCGCACAACTTGGAAAAGGAGCAGGTCGCCGCAGAGGAGAAGCGGCTCTTTGATGAAATCTTCCATGGGGTCGGAAGCGAAAACCCATATGAAGTTCATAACGAAGTGCAGACGATTATGGACAAGTACGCGTATGTTTACCGAACGGGCGAAGGGTTGGAAGAGGGTTTGAGGCAACTGCGTGAACTACACAAGAAATCTTACCGCCATGTAAATGACCAAGCAAAGGAGTACAATACCAATTTCATTAACGTCCTTGAACTCGAGGCAATGTTTGAGGTCGCCGAAATCGTCCTAGCCGGTGGGTTGGCTCGAACCGAATCGCGCGGCGCTCATTCACGAACGGATTACCCAAAGCGGGACGACAATAATTGGCTCAAGCACACTCTCGCCTACCACAGCCCTAACGGGCCACGCCTCGATTACGTTCCGGTAAAGATTACCAAATACCCTCCGGCCGAACGGCATTACTAGAAAATGGTGACAGAAACGTCGGCTCAAAATGCGGAAAAAATCACCTTAAGGATTCTACGAGCAAACCCAGCCCAACAAACCCATCGACACTACGAGACTTTCCAAATCCCTACAGAACCTGGCATGACGGTCCTCGCTGCGCTCCTGTGTGCAAAGGAGCGAATGGACCACTCAATCGCGATTCGGTTCTCTTGCAGAATGGCTTGCTGCGGCTCATGCGGCATGAAAATTAACGGCCTACCAAAGTTGGCATGCTATACGCAGGTAACCGAATTCGGAAACTCGCCCATAACAGTTGAGCCCCTCGACCACTACCCGCTCGTACGTGACCTTGTTACGGACTTTGACAGCTTCTTCTCGGCTCATCAGTCAGTGAAGCCTTTCCTTCTTAGAGGGAATGTGGCGGAGCAAGAGACCTTTGAGTCGGAATACACGCAAAATCAGCGTCAATTGGATGACTTTCTTCAGTTCTCGTATTGCATAAAGTGTGGTCTATGCAACGCGGCGTGTCCGACGGTGGCAACTGACCCGCTCTTCACGGGCCCGCAGGCCCTAGGGCAGGCGTACAGGTACACTGCAGATTCTCGTGATGAAGGCGGGAATCTTCGACTGAATGCCATCGATGAGGAGCATGGAGTTTGGCGATGCCACTTTGCAGGTGCGTGCAGTTTCGTTTGCCCAAAGGGCGTAGACCCAGCGTTGGCCATTCAGAGGCTAAGAAGGCTGGTGGTCACCCGCTCCACGGCGAAGAGAGCAGGCACAAAACTGATGCCAAAACACACAGCACAATAATTGTGACCGGAATTGGGAATTGACTCAGCCTTCCTCAAGAAAGATAACAAACTGTACAACATGAACGTTAAGTGCGCCACCTGTGGTACCAAGATTGAAGTCTTCGTTAACACAATATCGTCAGCCGGGGACGTATGGCCGTTCTGCGAGAAATGTCGCACCTACGTGGATGTCATTCCCAGCGATTGATTATTCTCAGTCGGATGCTTTAAGGAAGCGCCGGGAAATGTGTTAAGACTGGACCAAGAGTAAGTGAGGCGTTCCTGAACAAAGACTTGAGGTTTGAACTTGGAAGGCATTGACAAATACGAACTCTTATCAGACCTGGCCAAACGCCGAGGCTTCTTCTGGCCCTCGTTCGAAATCTATGGGGGCACAAGCGGGTACCTTGACTTGGGGCCTCTAGGTGCAAAACTGAAGAGGCGCATAGAGGACAAGTGGCTGGATCTTTTCGTATACCAGCATGGCTTTGTAGCGATCTCCACTCCAGTCATAACCCCTGAAAAAATATTCCTGGCTTCAGGTCACATCGAACACTTCAAAGATCTGATGGTTAGTTGCGAAGAGTGCAAGAGGCATTTCAAAGCTGACTACGCTATCACTGAGGCAATGCCGGGACGAACCGACATTGCCGTCGAAGCCATGTCACCAGTGGAGATAGACGCATTCATCGCGGAAAACCATGTTCGCTGTCCTGAGTGTGGAGGGAAGCTGGGCAAGTCGGAATTTTTCTCGACCATGTTCAAGACGAACATCGGCCCATATGGTGACGCACCAGGTTACGGTAGGCCGGAGGCCGCGCAAGGGATATTTGTCGATTTCAAGCGTGTCTATGAAACTAGCCGAGAAAGGCTACCGATCGGCATAGCACAGATAGGCACAGTCATGCGCAATGAGATTTCGCCACGACAGGGCCCAATCAGGCTGCGAGAATTCACCATCATGGAAATAGAATTCTTCTTTGACCCTGAGGAACGAAAATGCAAATACCTGAATGACGTGAAGAATGTTATCCTACCACTTTACCTAGCGAAGACCCGCGAGCAACACAGCACTAATCTAACACAGGTCACTGCCTCAGAGGCAGTAGAACGCGGATTTGTCCAGACAGAATGGTCTGCTTATTTCATGGCGCTCTCCATACAATTTGCGAGTTCACTTGGTATTCCACCCGAAAAGCAAAGGTTCGAGGAAAAGCTACCTGCAGAACGTTCGCACTACTCAAGTCAAACCTTTGACCATCAGATTTGGCTCGACAGGTGGGGATGGGTAGAAATTGCTGGGCACGCGTACAGGACGGATTTTGACTTATCAGCACACATGAAGTCTTCAGGCGTCGACCTTACAATTTTCAAACCTTACCCGGCTCCCGTAGAGAAAAAATCTACTGTGATTGTTCCTCTCGAAGCGGTGCTTGGACCCTTGCTACGAGAGAGAGCAAAGGCGGTGCTTAGCGCCTTGGTTTCGACCAGACCTGAAGATGTGAAAGCGGCCTTCCAGAAATCCGGCTACTTTGAGCTGCAGGGCTTCAAGGTTCTGCCATCGCATGTACGTTTCGAAGAGCGTTCAATACGCGAAACAGGCAGGCGATTCTTACCGCACGTTGTGGAGCCAAGTTATGGCGCGGAGAGAATTGTGTATTCAGCCTTAGAATATTCATACAATCGTGTAAAAGACCGGGTGGTTCTCAAGCTTCCAGTCGACCTGGCTCCCACTCAGATGATGGTATTCCCATTGATGGCGAAGGACGGCCTCGCTGAACTTTCCGGGGAGATCCAAGCTTTCCTTTTCGCGCAGGGCTTCGAGGTTGAATACGATGAAGGCGGGACCATCGGAAGGCGATATGCGCGCGCGGACGAGGTCGGTGTTCCGCTGTCAATCACCGTAGATTATCAAACAAAGGAAAACGGCACTGTTACGCTTAGGGATAGGGATACGTGGCAACAGGTCCGTAACGAGTGGAAGGCGATACCTGAACTCGCCCGGCAGTTCTTCCAAAGAAAATTGACTTTTCCGGACCTTGGGACGCCTGTGAAGGTGGCTTACGAGTAGTCCGAGACATAACCGTGGCATAGTGGGCTATGGTTTAATTCCCCAACCGCCCTAGTAGCTACAGCAGCGTCCCGGGGATGCAGCTAGCTTGACATTTCCCATAGAGAACGAGGCAAACATAAGGCGCAGAATGCTCGAGCTGTGCCAAGCCCATGCGAGGAATGTTGTAGAAATCACTCGGCAAGTTGTGGTACTCCTAGATAATCTCGCTGACAAGAAACCCAAGCTCGCGAAAGAGAACTACGAAAATATCCTGAAGACTCTTCAAGAGAACGAAAAGAACAAGGCAACCTTCCTGAGTGAAGTTGCATCCGTAGGAAGCTTACTCATAAGCAGAGAGGACTTCCTGCGCTTGCTGTTTCGGCTTGGTGAAGTGGCAGAATACTGCGAAGCCATGGGATACAGACTCATGGGAGTCGTGGACCTCAAATGGAAATTAGACAACAAGCGACTAGAAGAAGTATCCCATCTGATGAGTTCGGTGCTGAAGGAAATCTCCAAAGTAAGGGAAACGCTTCACTCGCTATCATTCGATGCGGAAAAGGCAGTGGAAACTGCTAAGGCTGTGGAAGACCTTGAGCGCCAAGTTGACGCTGAATCACGACACCTTGACTTGGACTTGATCTCAAGCAAGATGCCCCTGCAGACTTTGCTCTTCTTTCGTGACTTAGTTGAGAGAGCCGAAAGAATAGCCGACATAGGCGTAGATGTAGTGGACCATATACGAGTGCTCGCCCTGACAGCATAGGATGCCGCACATGAAGCCCATTGCCGCGGAATTGATAGGAAACAGGCTCATTGTGTGGGACCATAGAGAGGGGTTGGCACTTTACCGGATGGGTTTCTTCGGTAAGCCTGTAGGGATTCCAAAGCCCAAACCAGAACAAGAGTTCAAGGCACCCTTGATGCTCGATTTGATGGAGGCGTTGTACCTTCTCGATAGAAAAATAATCAAAGTGGTTAACGTCAAGAACTCTGAACCTGTTAGCAGGTCAATGCTCCTAAGAGTGGCCAATAAGACTTACAAGCAGTTTGATCTGGGATACAGCGCTTACGAGAACCTGCGTGAGAAGGGGCTCATCGTGACCCCTGGGATAAGATTCGGGTCGGACTTTGCTATATACGAACATGGCCCGGGAATCGACCACGCCCCGTTCATTGTAACAGTGAAGAGGGAAGAGGAGACCATGGGGCCCTTCGAGGTTGTGTTAGCGGGCCGCTTGGCGACCACCGTTCGAAAGCAATTCACGATTGCAGTACCTAGAGGGCGTGGCAAGAAAGTGGATTACCTTGTATTTCGCTGGTTCAAAGCCTGATACTTCTGGCAGAGATCACTGAATCCTGCTGACCATCTCTACCAACTTCTGCTGCAGTTTGAAACCCAGCTTTGCAAAGAGCCTCCCAGCTATCTCGTTATCCTCACCGAGCCAAACCGTCAGCGTCTGAACGCCCCGCTTAACCAACTTGTTCATGCCCGTCGCAACCTCCGTGGTGGCGAGTCCTCGCGCTCGATAGAGCGGATGGGTGTATAACTGCGCGACGTGTGCTTCTGTGGGACTAGGGAGTGTTATGAAGCAGGCGCTTACTATGTTCTGGGTGGCGCCGCTAGTTAGCGACGCCTCAGCCGCGTAAGGCCCGTGTATGCCATTCATTATGCCACTTAGCAATCTTTCCGCGGAGGCAACGCTAGACAACTTTGGCTCCGAACCCTTCTCGTAGGAGTCATACATGAGTTTGGCAAGAATAGGTAGGTCCCGCGGCTTTGGACTGTTGAGCGGAAGGATGGGCATCAATTTCGTTTCAACAGTCGGTCCTTGTAGTTTCACAAGGATACGCCGTTTCTCAAAGCCATTCTTCACAAGCGACTCAGACATCTCCTCCGGAACGTGAAGAGTAAGAAGGCCGATTTTCATTCTTTTGAGGTCTTGTTGAAGGCTAGGAACTAATGAGTCAAAGGGGAGTGAAGGGGAAGGAAGAAATTTGCCAATCGCAGCCTCCGTATCGGAGAGATGAAGAGTGAATAGCGCGGCTAATTGGTCTGTGAAGAGTAGATTCCATTCCTCAGGCGATCGCTTAAGTTCGGATTGCACTTCTGTTTTATTCGAGCATTGAGGAAATGTTTCCTTCAAATAGGTCCCATTTTCAACAATGAGGTCCGCTGCCTGAGACAAGAGACCTGATGATGCTTTGGCGGTTCTCGTGATCATGAATCGTCATCCTCGGGAAAAAAGCCCATATCCAGCTGTATATTCAATCTTGCGTGGTCCAAATGTACACAGGGCTTGTCGCCTCGGGTGCTATCGTAGCCATATTCGGAGGTTTTCTTGTTTTCACAGATTTCTATGTTCCTCTAGGCGTGTCGATGTTCGGGCTGCCAATTGCGATTGTTGGACTGATTATGTTCATTCTGGGGTTCCTCAGGAACGAACCACTGGCGATTGAACCTGCGGAGGGCAAGAAGTTCTGCTGGTATTGCATGTCACAGATCCCTAAAGATGCCAACGAATGCCCAAACTGCAGTCTTCCGCAGCACGATGCCCAAGACTAAAACGTCGGTTGTTCACGTTTTCGCTTTATCCTGCCCAGTCGGTTCTTGACTTTCGCGAAGTTCGATGTGCGCTTGGCCTTCCATAATCTTTCGCTGAAGAGCTGTAATCAGATCATCGATGGCCACACTGTCGAGGCCGAGTTGCCTGAGTGCCGAGAGCGTTTCATCTGAGAGCGTCGCCCCGATGTTGGGGCCACCGTACCCTTCCATTCCGATCGCGCCGAATTTCAATTTGGTCTTCTTGTATTCAAAGTACCCGGAGATGTAAGTAACGCGTCCTTGTTCGTCTAATTGGTCTATGAAAACCTCGAGGTCTTCTGGGAGCTCTGGCCTGGACATTGTGAACCCTACCGGTGTTCTCATGAGGCTTTAATCCTACCCATATACTTGTTTCGGCTGCCCATTTGTCTAGGGGAACATATTGCTCAGGAAACTTAGCGAATCTGTTGCGATCATCGACACTCAAGCGCTTGATGCACCAAACGTCGTGGCCGCTTACGTTGTTGCTGGAAAGGAGACAGCGCTTATCGATATGGGTTATCAGTCCTCTGCTGACGTTGTTCTTCGCGACCTTGCTGGGAACGGAATCAATCCAGATTATCTTCTACCCACACACGTTCATTTGGACCACTGCGGTTCCTGTGGGGCTCTTGCCAGGAAGTTCACGAACGCCTCAATCAGGGTCCACCCGAAGGGTGAGCCGCATTTGGTTGATCCTTCGCGTCTTTGGAAAGGCGCAGGTGAATTATTCGGATGTGAACTGGTGCAAAGGTACGGTAGGCCTGAGCCCATTGCCCAAGGGCGCGTCCATGTTGCAGTTGACGGCGACGTGGTCGACTTGGGGCGGGGGATAACTCTTCGCACTGTCTGGACTCCGGGGCATGCTTCACATCACCTAAGTTACGAATGGGAAGGGCACAAGGCCTTCTTTACAGGCGACGCAGTTGGAATCTGCTTCCCGGAATTTCCTGTACTGATTCCCACCACACCTCCGACGAGTTTCAACCTGGAGGAAACGCTTCAATCCCTCGAGCGGATACGAGGAAGTTCTCCGGCCGAGTTCTACACGCCTCATTACGGCGTTGTGAGAGATGCGATGCCGTGGATAACAGAAAACGTCAATTTGCTGCAGCATTGGCTGAAGAGCATTAGGCAGATGAGGGAGGCTGGATGGTCCGATGAGCAAATGTCGAACGCCCTAACGGACGAGATTGCTGGGGTTATGCGTCGCCCAACTAGTGAGGTGCCTGACTACCTTCGAATCTCGATCAAAATCAACGTCTTGGGCATTCTTCGGTACCTGTCAAGATGAAGCGTCAGGGCCTCCTCATCCATACGGCGGCATGGTTCTCGCCGCATTCAGGTTCGTCCGATGTAAACTAAAGATTCACTGATGGCAGATGGAGTAATCTTGGCTTGGTTTCATTAATTTTCGTTCATTATCGCGAGCGAAATGCACAGTTCTCCGGATGAACGACTTAGAGTGGTGTTAAGAAACTGGGTTGTGATACCTTTCAATGAGAACCCATTGCACTGGAGGCGCGAATGACCTTGTCGGCGACTCGAAAATGCATCATCCTTGTAGCCGTTTTGATACTTTCCTTTTGCACGATTGGAGTCTTTGCTGACGAGCCGAGCCTCGGCCGAGTACGGATATCAAGCTTTGTATGTCCAAAACAAGTCGCGCCGAGCGAAATGTTCTCGGTTAGGTTAGACGTTGAGTACGAGATCGTCACGAATGCTAGTGTCCGGGCAGCCATATTCGAGGGCATGGGAAACGCGAGCACTCCTCTTTGGCAGAGTGATGTTGCAATCGTTAGTGGGGGAGGTGACGAGGTCTGGACCCTCAACTTTACTGCCCCACCAACCGAAGGTACTCTCGAACTGTCAGCGTACGCATACTACTTTGATAACGGCGTATGGAAATTTTACAATGACACGATACTAGGTCCCGGATTCAAGCAAGTGGCCATTAAGGTTGCACGATATGCGACGCTTCAAGTCGAGTTAGGGGTGCCAGGGATTGAAGTTGCAGTAGGCAACCTATCCGAGACAACAACGCAGTTCGGGAGTGCAACTGCCTCTTTGCTGGTAGGAACGGAATATCCTTTGTCCGTTCCCGCCGTTCTAGAATACTCGAACTCGACGCGTATAATGTTCAATGGATGGCAGGACGGGATTAATCAAACGCACAGAATTATAGCGTTGGATGGGGATACACTGGTCGTAGGTTCCTATAGAACGCAGTACTTGTTGCGAGTTACCTCGACAGTGCCAGGCTATTCATCCGAGAAATGGTATGACGCCGAGTCGAATGTGTCGCTTCACGGTTTTGATTCCGTTTCAATGTTTTGGCCTTTAGGGCCCTTAGGTGGGAAATATGATTTTTCAGGATGGTCTGGTGATGTCACTTCCCGATCTAGCGATATCAACTTCACGATGAACTCGCCAAAGACAATTTATGCTAACTTTTCAGTTGAATATGGCGGCTTGATAATTCTCCCGATTATCATAGCCGCGGGCGTACTAGGCGAAGTGGTTCTGCTCGCCTTTAGACGTAAGAAAACCGCCCAAATTAAGCCGGAATCTTCTACACCGGTGTCTGTGTGTTCGAATTGTGGTCAGGATATAGAAGAAGAATGGGTACATTGTATTCACTGCGGAGCCAAACTAGGCGCCGAGAATGGACCGGCCAAACGTAGCGCATAGCCGATTCTCCTGATTGAGATAGAAGATGCTGCGTATTTCTGGTGGTCTCTACAGTTCCGTGCATTTATGTGACAAAGAGCCCATATGAACCCAGGGATAATTTAGACGATTAAGCTGGCATGTTTTGGCGTTCTCCGCTCAGGATATAGGTCATTAATTAGTCTGAAATGTGGAAAGGCACTGAAGTCTTAAGTAATGTATGCATGCGTTACGTACTATGCGCGGAAGCTAAAAATTGCCAGATTATGAATCAAATTGAGGCACTGTTATGAAAGCTACCAGGAACCTAGTTGCGTGCCTCATCTTGGCGTTGGCGCTCCTAACACCAGCGCTAACCCCGGTATCGGCGGTCATTACTCCGTTAGCATCGGCTGCTTTTCCGGCGGGAACAATCGTCGTCCCAATGGATGGTAAACAGAACGACAGGATTCATGTTTACGGGCTAATTCACGAGTTTTTGAGGAATAACGCCGGCTCTCTTGTTGCGCGCGTTATTGAGCCGCCTGACGTCACATTGCAAACGCAGCTGACTCCTGGCGGCGATGTGTACCAAGGTGGGCCATTCCTTATTGATTCAACATATGATTCCGCGATTAATACGATGTCGAGCAATTCCACTTTTTCAAAGGTAACTGTCACGCACCTCGTATCTCCTTTCACATCGAATAAGATTTTCTTCGTGAGGCAGCCAACGAAAATTCTCGTGATCGGAGATGGTTATTGGGGGAAGACCTTCCTTACACTCGGGAGGATGGGAATAAGCTACACTCAGGTGGCCACAGATCAGATACTAGCCAATCCTTCGCTGATGAATCAATTCACGCTTATCGTTCTTGACAGCCCAGGATGGTACGGCAATCCAATACCATTCGCACCTGATCGGCGCGCACAGGTTCAAGCTGTCTACAACACGATTTCTACTCATGTACAAGCAGGAAACGAAGTAATGTTTACTGATGCAGCACTTCTCGACTTGAACTCAACTTTTCCGGGCTATGTCAAACTGGGGGCAAGTGGAATCGCATCCACCCCAACTGTTACCACCTATAATCCGCCAAGAGGAGGGTTCAATCCTGAGTTCCCCAGTCAATACTATAATCCTGGCTCAACCCCGAACACCGCAAAGATCTTGACTGAAGCGGGTGCGGGTCAATGGGTGCCGACGGCGGTGCAGCCGGCACACGCTGGTGATGTTAGAATTCTCATGGACAGCAAGAATTATGGTTATCCACACCCGCAGGTCCCATACACGATTCTAGCCTTCTACTTCCCATACGGCAACGGCATTGTCGAAGGTTTGGCATTCCAACCTTACCAGCAGCTGTACCCAACCTATGCCGACCTGAACGGTTACTATGCGACCTACGAAATTTACGGGGACAAATTTGTTCACGGCCCACAGCTCGACTTCCTGCTTTCAGCGACACCGTTGACGCAAAGCGTTGCACAAGGCCAGACAGCAACATACAGTTTGGCCGTGACCTCGGTTGGTAGTTTCAGCTCTGCAGTGAGCTTACAAGTCAGCGGAGGCTTGCCCTCGGGCACGCAAGCCAGCTTCGAACCTGCGTCTGTAACACCGGCTCCAGGGGGAACTGTATCTTCGACATTAGTTATTCCAACATCACCGAGTACGCCCACAGGGACGTATACTGTTACGATCACTGGAACTTCGAGTCTGCCTCTGATCACGCATAGTGTCACCGTGACGTTGACTGTCACGCCTATAGCATCGGACTTTGGAGTCTCTGTCAGCCCGAACCCGGTTGTAGTCAACCAGGGACAGTGCGGGAACGTCACCGTTACAGTTACCTCCATCGGCAATTTCAGCTCGCCCGTCGGCCTCACTCTGAATAACCTGCCTTCGCATGTCTCGGGAAGCTTCAAGCCTAGTTCTTCTGTTACCCCACCACAGGGTGGCTCAGCATCCTCCTCACTGCTGCTCTGCCCGGATACATCGTTAGCTGCAGGTAACTACACGATCACGGTGGTTGGAACAAGCGGCGTGCTGGTTCATACGGCTGACGTCGTGCTCGATGTCCCAACGCCCGCTTTCAACTTTCTAATTTACCTGATCGTGTTGATGCTCCTCTTTCTGTCAATAGGGTTAGGTCTGCTCGCATTCTGGCTGTCGAGGAAAGGCCCTAGAAGGATGCGGCCGCGGGCGCAATACGTCATGCCGCTCCCCACTGTGCGCTGCCGGAATTGCGGGAGAATGATGCCTCTGCAAGCAGTATTTTGCCCGTTCTGCGGAAGGCCGCAAGTTATACTCGCGCGAGGCCCGCCCAGAGTCGCTGCGGCGAGAGCGCGCAGACGAGGAAGTGTTGTTGGATTTTCGCTTTGTCTCGTTTCCGGAATCTTAGTTCTGCTCAATAGTGCAGCGTTGCTCGCGCCGTCATTCTACGGTCCTCCCGTGAATTGGTCAGCTATATTCTTCTGGCTGCCAGCAATAGGGCAATCATACGCCTTCGCAATTGGCGTCATCATCGGCCTGACAATAATCATGGCTTCCATCATTATGGTGATGGGGCATGGAGCGATCGCTGATGTGATTATCTTTCCGTTCGCCGTGTTCAGCATCATAATCGGCGGAGGCTTTGTCGCCGGTTTCGTACTTGGCGTCGTGGGCGGAATTCTCGGCGCATTAAGACGATAATTCATAACGAATTATCTTGATGCTTTTCACGAAGTTTCTAGACATCTTCGAATCGTCTGACTTTCGGTAACGTGCCTGCTTTACAGTGGCTAAACAACCAAAGCAAATTCACTCAAACAACACAATGCGGATACGTGGCTGCCCACCCGGTGCCTCATAATCTTTAGTGCCTTGCATCAATCGAAAGTTTGGCTACGGCCACGTATTGCTTGGAATGTGCAACCCGCGGCATCGTTTTCTGTTTCTCGGTCAAGAAATCCCAGACGTTCAATGGTGAAATCGCTAAGTCACAAATGGTCCGTAATATCAGGGCGATGCAAAATGGAAGTCATGGAATATTACCGCGATTCAAGTGGTTTCTGGCGTATCAAGAACTTCAGAAGACGTCGACGCGCTAGAATCTGATTCTCCACCGGTCAGCATTTCTTGCTTAGGCCGTGTGGATTTCCACAATATCCTGGTCAGCAAGTTCGTGTTCTGGGCCGACCCTCTCACCCGCGAATTTGCTGGTCGGCCCCCAGATCCGTGAGTATCGATATCTGTCGGCCAGATCAGTATGGATGCGCCGAGCCAATTCGCCTACGGTCGTCCCCGTTCGAACAACGAACGGAGATTTCGAAGGCCGTGGTTCGTTAGGTTCCTTCGTGTAGACTCTTATGATTCCCAGACCGTGAAAGAGGGCTTCACCAACCTCGCTGAGCCCCTTTGCAGTCAAACACGAAGTGAAAACACATCTCAACGCCGGGGCATGTTCTGTTGCGAACTCGATCCGAGTTTGGGTGACATCGACTAGGTCGATTTTGTTGGCGATGACCATCGTTGGTTTGTAAATCATAACGTTTTCAAAGATCGCGTCCTCCACATCCTCTGCAGATGCGTCTCCGTAGATTCTCACGAGCGCGTTCCTTATGCCGTAGCTGTGTAGGAGTTCTCGTATTTGGGCGGGCGTACAGGACTTTTGATGGCCTGATGTTGCGATGCGGATCTCCCCGGAACCTTTCTCTCGCACTATTTCTACCCTCGACAACGGCCTCTGCGTAGAGATGCGAGCCCTTTCGAGAGATTCAAGCACGGAGCGGAATTGGCGGGTTGGGTTGGCTGACATATCCACGACTATGATGAGACCGTCGGAAGATCTAATCAGGTCCAAAGCCTCGGGCTCTGTCTGATACCGGCCGTCGCGGCCGAGTTGTGGTGCAGGCAATTCAACTAACTGAAGCTGAATGTCTTCGTACTGAAGCATTCCCGGGACAGGCCTTTGAGTTGTGTATTCGTAAGAGGCGACGGTGACTTGTGCGTTTGTGAGCGACCGGAGAAGGCTGCTGCGTCCTGCTTTGGTCGGGCCAAAGACCATGACTTGCGCAGCTCCTTCGCGCTCGATGGTCCAGCCTGGTCGGCCCGCCGCACGTTTACCGCGCTGAACCGTAAGCTCTTCTTTGAGGTCTGCGATCTTGGTCTTGATTTGGGCCTGCAGTCGTTCGTTTCCCTTATGCTTAGGTATGGCTGAGAGAAACTCCTGGTATGCTCGAAGCTTCTCTCTCGGATTGGTGGCTAGCTGGGCTTCCTGCCATTTAGCCTGAGCTTCAGCTGTGAGGTTTGCGGGCAACGCCGCTCAAGTCTGCTTGGAGGCTTAATGAAAGAGGAAAGGTGCCGGAGGCGGATTTATGTCCTTTTCTGGAGCTTTCGTGACTACGGTCGCGGCGATTCTATCTCCAACTCTCTGTCGATCGTGAGATGACAAGATGGCAATGGCACCAATGAGGTAGAAAAATGGCAACCAATCTATGGGGCGCAGGATGTTTCTTTTGAGGGAAGCACCTAGCGTGCATGGATCTCCATCCCTTCCCACAACCCGAAGTCTTAGCACGGACTTGCCGATTGTCGAAGCGAAGAGCCATTCCAACAGAAAGTAGTAAACCAACGTAACAATGCCCAGGTAGACGAACGTCGTCGGCGGCGTAGACGCTACGCCTGCGATTGTCAACATGCTCGAGAATTCGTTCAATCTTCCAGTGAGGACGAGCCCTAGTATGGTTACGATGAACGAGTCGACAATTCCTGCCGTCACTCGTCTCAGCAATGGAGCCGGAGAAACGTGAGTTGGTGGCGTGGATAATGTCTCGATGGTTACTTCATGTCCGTCCTCGTGAGCCATAGCGATCATTGTCCGGTGGATATTCAATCGACAGGTCGTTTCCAGAATGACTTTCGATGAATGCAAATTCATGGGTTCAGACATACTCTTAAATATAATTTGAACCGTACTCCAATTCACTAAGAAAGGAGTAATTGAACGAAATAATGGCGGAAGTATGCCCTACCTGTGGGCTTCCTAAAGATCTCTGCGTCTGCGGAACCATCAGCATGGAGCAGCAACTTGTAAAGGTCCGCCTCGAGACTAGGAAATGGGGCAAGGCGACGACAATTATTGAGGGCATAAACTCGAAGAGCGTTAACCTCGATGACCTTGGCGCAAAGCTGAAGACCTATTGTGCATGCGGCGGAACCGCCAAAGACGGCCTGATAATGCTTCAGGGAGACCATCGGAATAAAGTCAAGAAACTGCTGGTACAGACTGGCTTTCCGGAAAGTTCAATCGAGATTCATTGACAGCCTAATTCGATGGCGTTTGCGATGAGCAGTTTCTTTGATACGATGAAGAATCTCAAACATTCGGGCCCTGCACCACAGATATGTCCGGTATGTGGAAGTATGAAGGTGAAGCAGCAGGGATCGTTGAGTGGCTGGTTGTTGCCGGCAGTCTACGCGTGCGAGGAATGCGGCTACGTGGGCCCGGTAGTTCTTGAGCTCGATGATGAGGGTGAAGGGACAGAGAAACGTTGAAACGTTAGTGTTCCATTAACAGAACGTTAATATACCAACCGTCTGTTGAGGACGGAAGTAACAGTTCACTCAGAGCGGTTAGCGTTGAACTCAAGGATCGGACCACGCATTTTGCCATGTATCGCGATCCTCTTCATTGCAGTGGTGTTCGCTGGCTTGCAAACCACGGTCGCAGGTCAGACCGTGACCCGGACACAAGATGTGCAACTATACACGGGCGATTTCCTCGTCGTCCAAAGTGACAGAGCAAGCATTCAGCAGGTGTTCATTCAAGGCAACCTTTCAGCTACCAACCTGACCAGACCTGCAAATTATCCGACCGCAGACTTTGAAATTCAAGCACTCAACGCAAGCAACTTCGAACTTAGGTTCATTTTCGACTACCCTACTGAGTATCGGGTCAATTTGCTCACCAAGCCTTCAGATGTGAGCGCGCCTGGGAATAACAACACAGCATACTACATGTCGGGCGGCGCGTTTGAACTTGACGTAAACGCCATCTTCAACGCTCGTCCGGACACGCATGTAACTGTTATCCCATCCGTGTCGCCATGGGACAGCTTTGTAGGATGGATTGGAAAGTTTGGACAAGCGTTCCCGCTATGGGTGAAGGCACTTTACTTTGCGCTAGGTATACAGTTCTTTGCTGTTGGCGGAATATGGATCGCACGCGAGTCTAAGAGGAAAGAGGCCGCAGGGCAGCGGTTTGATGTCGGGGATAAGGCATACCTCTGGCTCGATGTAGTTTACAAGTTTCTGGTCGTTTCATTCGCTGCAATTGTTGCCATCATGGGTGGAGAACTCCTGTTACTGTTCGTACTTCGTTTCATGTTCCTTGCATCAGTAGACCTACTCTCTCTTTGGGACCTTTTCGTCATCGGTTTCGCAGTTGGAGCGATTATAATCGTGTACCTCCTCCGATTCTCTCTTGAGAAGGCTTTCGACCTGAAACCAGTGGAGGACGAATGACTATGCCAAATCAACTCGAGGATATGGAGCGATACGAACAACCGGACTCAGAGCCCCAGGCAGACGTGGAATGGTGGCGCGAATTCAGCGTACTTCGCTGGCTGAACTACGTCCCACTACGAGCCGTCGATAGAGATTTCATGAAATGGCGAAAATCGCGAATATCGCCGAGAAAGTTCAGAAAGATACAACAGCACTTGGATAAGCTCTATCCGCCAAACAAATTCTCACCAGTCAAGTTGATCGGACGCGAAAAGGAGTATAATCTCCTCTTGGATTCATTCAGGCTTCATGTCCTGAAGCATCCAATGCTGCGGAAATGGTTCGATAAGGACGAGCTCCCGAAGGCCATCTGCCTGACGGGCGAAAGCGGGACTGGGAAGACTTTCCTTACTATGGTTTCTCTAAAGCAAATGTTGCTGGAAGCTCACACGAATGGTGTACTGCTCTCACCGATAATCATCAAAGGATCCGACGTTTTTTCAGAGTATTACGGGAGAAGCACCAAACAGTTAGGTCGTCTCTTGGAGCGTGCTGCCTCCACACCCTCTGTCATTTACATCGACGAATTCCAGAGCTTCGGCCGGAAGGTAAGGGGAGACACGGGCACTGAGCTCGAAGACACGCGCGTGCAGGACGAAATAAACAGGTGGCTGGACAAGATCTTAAGCAGCGACGCACGCACCTTGGTAATAGTCGCCACAAATTCCTACGAACAAACCCGTGAAGACATTCGCCGTCGCCTCTCGAGAGTCGACCTTGACTCGGGCGTTACCCACGATATGTTGTTAGCTATAATCACGCACGGGTTGTCGGACGAGAGTTGGCGCGGGGTATCGGCAACAGAGATACAGGAAATCTTGGAAAGAGAAGCTGTACTGCGCAGGCACGGTTCGATCACTCCTAATGACATCCTTAGCGTGTTCAGGGAAGTGAAGCGCGCCAAGGAAGTACCACTACTCGAAGCGATCCGAAGGTCCGTGCCTGGCCCCTTGTCCAAGTGGACCAAACCAAGGTACAAGGTAAGCTTGGAGGATTTCGCCCAGGCAGCGCACACAATGAAGTTCTATGCTGAAAGGGAAAAGTCCCAGGAAATAATGGACGCAGTATACATTGTGACCCCAAAGGTTTCCAGGGAAGACATCGGCGGCCTTCACGACGTTAAGAACAAAGTGCTGAACCACATTTCCCTCGCGTTCAACCGGAAAATGTCGCAGCTCGGTTACGCCTCCAATTGTAGATTCTTGCTCTTCGGCCCTCCCGGGACAGGTAAGACGCTCCTGGCGCTGGTGGCTGCTGCTGAGAACCGTGTCGCCTTCATCAAAGTCAGGGGAGGTGAGCTGATGAGCGGCGCCAGTTACATCGGCGAGCCTGAGAAACGGATCAAAGACCTATTCGCACTGGCAAGGCAACGAACGCCGTGCATTCTCTTTCTCGACGAAGCTGACGCGATTTTTTGGGGTGCTGACCCAGCAGGCAATAAGATTCTTGCGCAAGTGAAGGCAGAATTGAGCGAGATCAAACCTGACGAAGGAATCGTAGTCATAGCTGCATCCAACAAAGAGAACCTAATCGACCAAGCCACAAGAGACCGGTTCGAGCCAAACGTGTTTTACGTGCACCCACCGATGAACGACCGTGAATGGAACGAAGTTGTGGAGATTCACCTAAGGAAATTCAGAAGATTTCTGCACGAAGAGGTCGACGCAGCGAAAATCACACGATTGTTCAGGATGCAGCGAATTCTGAGCCCAAGGGCCGCGGCTGAAACGATCTCAGAATCGCATCGATTATGGGCTTCGGAATTGAGCGCCGTCGACGAGTTACGAAAGGCTCACACCGACGACGAGAAGATCTTCGTCAAGAAGCGATACGAAGCGGACTTAGACAGGTTGCAATCGGTGGTCGGAACGGACGATAACCTGACTTTGCAGAAGGTCGACGAGACTTGTTACCCAATCCGTCTCTACCACTTCGAAAAGGCAATTCAAGCTCTCGAGTCTAGCCAAGAGAGACAGCGAAGGGAACTAGAGGAGGCCCTTATTTTGACCACGCCCACGGCAGGAGCTTCATTCGGTCTTTACGCGGCTGATGATGGAACGGGTGGAATCATCACCGTAGAGTGTTCGAGTAGGCCGATTATCCCGGGTGAAAAGCTCGTATCCGTAACAGGTAATTCCACATCACTCGTTATTGGACAGGCGGTCGTCCCGGACGAGTCAGTTCTCCAGAGCGCACAGAATGCCGCGGAAGCGGTTAGGTCATGGCTCTGGACCACCTGCAACATAGACCTCAGCCGTCTGCATATACATTTTCAAGTTCGAAGCCTACTGGAAGGTGCGCCCGGCCAAGGCGTCTCAGGGCCCAGCGCTGGCCTGGCGATGGTCCTCGCACTCTTCTCAGAACTTGCAGGCCTTCCGATTTCACCTGCAATTGTTGCGACGGGAACTATTGGAGTTAAGCTTGATGTTGGCCCAGTAGGCGGCCTTGGAGGCTACGGAACTCAGACCGGAAAGATCGTGGGCATTCTGAAGTCACGGCGAATACGAATTACAGACCTGGTGTTGCCTATTGCAAATTTCGAGGTCGCACATGATGAAATGAGAATTCTAGAGGAGGAAGGGGTGCGCATCCGTCCCATCAGGAATGCGGCGGAATGCTTGGACACAGTGTTCAGCGCTAGCGAACAGGAACTGATTGGAAAAATAAAAGAAAGGTTTGAGACAGCTGCGAAGCTAACTCAACGGGCTTAGATGTCGAGTTTCAGTGCTTCTTTAAGTCCCTTGTACCTGTTTCGGACGGTGACTTCGGTAACGTTAGCTACTTCAGCTATCTCTTTCTGGGTTTTCTTTTCCCCTTCTAGGACGCACGCGACGTAGAGTGACGCTGCCGCAAGGCCCATGGGGTCTTTTCCGGCAACTATGCCCTTCCTCTTCGCCTCGTTAATGATCCTAATCGCGCGCTGCTGCGTGGGCATTGAGATTTCGACCTTGGTGGCTATTTTCGAAATGCACTTAACCGGATCCTCAACTGGCATTCGAAGGTCCAATTCGCGGACGAGGAGCCGGTAGCATCTCGCGACATCCTTCTTTCGAATTCTGCTTGCTGCGGAGACGTCTTTGAGTGTTCTCGGTGTTTCCGAAATTCTGCACGCTGCATAAAGCGATGCAGCAGCAATTGCGGCTATGGAGCGGCCTCTGACTAAGCCGTTGTCCAGGGCTTTTCTGTAGACTATGGCTGCGCGCTCCTTAATTGGCGCCGGTATATGCAGCATGTCTGTCAAGCGGTCAAGTTCGGCCATCGCTTGCGCAAGATTTCTGTCCGCTGAGGAGTGTACACGGGTTCTAATCTGCCATTTTCTAAGTCTAAGCATTTCTAGCCTAGTTGCCAGCGGAAGTTGGCGACCATACGCGTCTCGGTTAACGCGGTCGATAACGGTCGAAAGGCCCTTATCATGAATCGAGAATGACGTTGGGATGCCTACGCGTCCACGCTCATCCTTCTCTTCTTTCGTGAAGGCTCGCCATTCAGGCCCTTGGTTCAGGGCATGTTCGCTGATAACCAAACCACAGTTCTGGCAGATTATCTCGCCTTGGTCGTAGTCCTCTACCAGGTTCGTGCTTCCACATTCGGGGCAGTTGGTTAGTTTTCCAACTTTCTTTGTCGCTGTGCTCGTACTCATTTTCTTTTTACCTGCTCGATGCTTTACGCTCGGACCATCTCTCCTTAGTAGAACAACGCGGCGTCGTTCTGCTTCAGAACTTCGTCATCCGGCCCGAAAGCTATAATAACCACGGTTGCACCGTATTTAAGTCTTATGTCGAATTTTAGCGTTTCTAATTTGATTCAAACATTATGAGACGTTTTCGGCCATTGGGGGCTGATTGCCGAAGATGTATTGGATATGTCATCATTGGACGCTGGAATTTGGTATCCGGCTCCATTCCGACCCGTTCGCAGCCTTGTTTTAGTCCACTGTCTTGCGGAAATAGGCATAATCGGATTCTCGACGGAGAAAGCGTGCGTACCTTCCACATTCCGAAACGAGCATGGGCTGAAGGTCGTCGGGGGATGTGAGGACTTCAATATTCAAGACCCTGTAGCGGTCTTGTTCGGGGTCTTTGTTGAACAGTTTTCTGAAATCCTCCAAGCCCAATTCAGGTGCGAGTGGATCCTTCAGGTCAATGACGACGGGGATTCTGCGTATCGGCACCTTCACGACCACTTCAACCGGCAATCAGCTCGTCCCCCGATCTGCCGCGCTTAGATAGAACGTCCAGCCACGGGTTATTCGCAAAGAAGGATGGAAGCTCTCCCGCGGAACGGTTGGGATTAGCGAACATTGGTTCGGGTCTAGTAATGCGCGTTGGCGAAGTAGGTTCTGTTGGATCCATGTGAGTTCCTGAGTCGTGCCTGAGTAACTTTAGATCCTCGTGGAGCGTGGCAATGGTTCTCTCCATTTCGGCGTACATCGTTCTCAAGGTAGCTAGTTCAGTGATTACGTTTGGGTCGGGGCTCTGAGGCACTTGTTGATTCATCTCTGAGCGTTGTGATGGTTGCGGGGGGACTGCTTCATCGATTCTGCGTTCGTCAAAGAGCAGTAAGCCTATTCCATAGGGCTTGAAAATCGCGGCGTCAATAGAGCCTCCGAGAAGCCTTGGGGCTGCTAGATAGAGTAATTGCGATGAATTCCGAAGGGACGTGAGGCTCAGTATGGCTTCAATTACCTTGTTCCTTTGAAGAAGATCTTCGTTCCTCAAAATGACAACTTGGGTTTTTTCAGAACCCGAGATGAATGCGAGATTATTCTTCGGTATTTCCACCCTTTCGGCCGGTTGTGCACCCATCGCCAGAAAGTAATGGAGCAACCTGTCCTCGATGGGTAGATTAGCCACTGAACTTCATCCACCCCTCCAAGCGTTGCCAATCCCACTCGTAGTTCTCTGGAACTGCGAATCCATAGATTATGCAGCCATGCCAAACCGAGAATTGTGGGGATTTCGTCATCTTGACGGACACGTTTTTGATTCCCTTCTGTCGAAGCAGCAACTTGATTTTCGTGGGAGCATCAACCGCTGTATCTTCGAGGCGTTCGGGGACGGTCCAGCTGAAATTCCCGCCGGACAACAACACTTCGCGGTAAAGCATGGGTTGCAGTTCAACCGGACAGCGTTCTACTGAGGCAACAATTGCGTCGCCGAAGTCGAGCATTCCGCTGAATGTGGTTTCGCCCATCTTAACGTCCTTTGGCCTCGGCATCCCGCGGCCGAAGTAGCTCTTGAAAATCTCATGGTTCGGGTTAAACACGTACTCACCTATCAAGAACCTAGTCCACGAATCTTTCTCTAAGTCGATTTCAACCCTTGTTCCAGGCACTTTGTATCTCGCCCTGAACCTTCGGGGCGACTTCTTCGCTTCGTTGATGGAGGTGTCAAGGTCCGCGGGGAGAAGCCCTATGTTTTCCTTGACTTTCCTGACAAACGCTTCTTCGTTGGCGAGGTCTCCGTACCCAGCATCTTTCAATATCTCGGAGGTAATCGCGTTCGCGTCTCCACCGCCTCGGTTGAGCGCGACTTGTGCCGCTCGGATAGGATATTTGGAGATGGGACAGACCTGGCTATTTCCGTGCCCGGACTCAATCACTACGCAAGTTGTCACTCCATGCCCGATTGCGACGGCGAATGGTTGGGGTATGACTGTTACTGCCTTGATCAATCCGCTAACGTTGTTTTGTTCGAAAAGCGCGAGGAGCCTTTCGTACATGTAGCGTGGCGATACCGATGAGAGTGAGGCCACAATATAGTATCCGTTGAACCCGTTGTTTGGTTTCGGTATGAAAGCGTTCAGGCTGAAGTTGGTTAGAGCGCTTACGACTCGCCAGGCAGTGTCGTCGCCCTTTTCGATCATCCCGTTACGCATGGGATAGACTAAGCGACTGGACAAGTCTTCGGTGGACTGGAGGTAAAGTGGAACGTCTTCGCCTACAATGATGTCGGCTGTCGATTCAAAAGCCTTGTACATGACGGAGTTCTTGTCTGGGAAGTATCCGCGGTTGTTGACGATTCTCGGGTTCTCTCCGCAAGTTATGGGACCAAACTTGAAATCGCTTGTCCCGAAGTCCATCGCAAACGTGTAGTGGCTCCGATAATCGCCGGCAGCGGTCAAGTTCTTGGCACCTCTATTACCAGGCGGCGGCCGTCAATCCGCACGACGACTTCTTGATCAGGGCTGAATGGGAAGGAGGAGTCTTTGACGATATCGGCGGGGATGTAGAGTATTCCTGTTTTGCTGCGGTTGTCGGCCGTCGGGAGGATGATTTTTGCATAACCTTCGAGCATCCGATAATTCACCATGCAATCAACAATGCAAACCAACTGCCTTTGTTCGAGGATTTAACGAGGCCGAGGAGAATCGGGGGTGGTGAGCTGAGTAAAACTAAAGCACGCTGCCATCTCCATGCTCGATAAGGGCCCGAATTGGTCGTATACATAGCCGCTGGCCAACTCCAGCTAATAGTAAACCATGCCCGCGCCGCCTATCCCGAGGAGTGCTGCGGCTTCCTTCTCGGAACGGATTCCGACGGCCGCAGAATACACCGCGCCTTATCCGCTCAGAATACGAGCCGTAGCTCGCGAAAGAAGCGATTCAACATCGACCCGACGGAGTTCATACGGGCCGACGAAGAAGCCCGTCGCTCGAATCTAGATTTGGTTGGAGTTTACCACTCACACCCCGATGCGCCGGCACAGCCGTCGAAGGTGGATTTGGACAACGCTTGGCCAGGATACACATACTTGGTCGTGTCGGTTCAAAACGGCGAACCGAAGGATTTTGCGGCATGGTTACTGAGCGAGGATCGTTCAGCTTTTCATCTCGACGATATGAGGGTCCTAGCTGATTAGCTCGCTTATGGGAATCTTACTGATTCCTCAACCTCAACAGAGAATCCAATCTGGTTTTGCTTCGCCACTGGCTTCAATATTTCTTCGAGTCGACTTCTGTCCAAAGTCGGGCCTTCATACGTAACCGAGAACTCTTTTCCCGGTTTCACCACGGAACGGACTTCCTTCTTGAAACCGGCCGTCGCCAAAGCAGAGTCGACTTGGTCGAGGGCTTGGACTGGGAAAGACTCGGCTTTGGAGGAGAGGCCTACTATTAGCAACAATAACGTTCAGTCAAACTGGAGCCGTCGCAGAATGATAAAGGCTACTGCTTAAGAAATAGGGATACATGAGGTGGGTGGAACGGCCTCGTTCGAACGTCGCAAAGACGCCATGATTTCACGCTCGGCTTTCTTGAAACGCGTGGCTCTGTATGCATTAATCGCTTTCCTAATCGACGGAGGCTCCCTGGTAATTGGCGTGGTGGGATACCACGTTTTCGAAGTTTCTCATGGCTCGATTCTCTCCTTAATCCAGCGATGATACTTGGCGGCATGGGACCTGTGAATGAGTTGCACACGAGGGCTGGGAAATTGTTCGCCTCTTTCTACGCAATATACTCGGGGGTGGTATTCTTGGTCGTGGCGGGTGTATTGCTCGCGCCGATCATCCACAGGTTCATGCATCACTTCCACTTGGAATCGGAAGCCTCGGCCCCATAAGGGCCACTGATGTTATCGTCGCAAATTGCTAGAGGACTCTGTTAACTTATGGGACACTCATCTTGGCCTAAACTGGCGAGACAATGTTCGAATCAGATTCGTAACTCAGCGAATTTCTTTGCGGTTCTAGTGTTCGTAGTAAGGGAGATAGCGTATTGCGTAAAGTCACTTAGTCGCTTGGTCGGTCAATCCTACGGCGCTATAGCAAACCGTTTGGTCATCGTTTTGCGTCTTGCGACCTACCAAGTCTACTTCGTTGAAGCACACAACCAAATAATGCTCCCCAAAACAAAGTTAAAACAAAACTAACCACGACGCTTTCGAGGTAAGGCTCACGCGCCCACGGATATCTCACGATATCACCCACTTTAGTGAGTAACGAAGGAGTCAGAGCTACTATTAGCCAACCAACTGAAAACAGGACGATTGATTTGGTAATAGTTCGCTCAGTCGGAATTCTGTCTCTGACCCTTACGAAGATAAGTGCATAGATCACTCCGCCCATCACACCAGCGAGAATATAGATTATCCATTCGATGATTGAAACACTGCTGACTACATTCAACCACTCCACAATGGGAATCATCTTTCCATGAATCACATCATACAATCCAACAAATCCTAAGGCTTGGAATGGCTCCTCTAAAGCTCCCCATAGGACACCAAACAGGGCACCAACTTTGATGCCGAGTTCGTAATCTTTCTTGCTCAACTCAATTCCTTGAACCACCGCGACTCTCGTTATGTATTAGAGTTTTCCAATTATCTTTGCCCCCAACTTTGATTCCTGCCGTACGGCATGACGGGGGATTCTTGGCAGCCCAGTAACATTGCAGTTAGTCGACGACGACATAATGCTATGTTTGGACCATGACACGGCGATAACGACGGTGCATATTGATAGCTTGGGGAAATTGAAGAAGTGTCATTGGTCTGTTTTGTTCGGTGTGCTCGCTGAGCTGCGTAGTTACGCAGAATCGGACGTGTTCTGCCGGCTCTCTCTTGGTTCGGGGTTAGCTGCTTTTCAGGTTGTTTCCGCAGCTTGCGCAGAACTTGTTTGATGCTGGGTTCTCTGTTCCGCATTTGGCGCAGAACGTGCGTGGCGCGCCGATCGGTTGTGCGACCGCGCGTCGGCCCCTGATGGCGAGTGCTCCGAATAGGATTACCAAAACCACTAGTGCACCAATTATGGTCAAGCTGTTTTGCTGTAATGTCTCCGTGAATCCGCCGACCGCATCAGGCGCAATCTGAGTGGTTGCCGTTTGGGATTGTGTCTGTGTTGGATTGATAACCAAAACGACATTCGCTGTTCGTGTGACCTCGCCTCCGGATCCGGTTAAGGTTAATGCGAATGATCCGGTCGGCGAATTACCTGGGATAGTCAGCGTCAGTGTGGAGGAATAGTCAGGGGAGGAAGATGGAACGCTGAAGACCCCGTTCACACCAGCCGGCAAGCCGTTAACCGTCAATGAAACCTGCGAGTTGAAACCATTCAAACCCACAACATTCACGGAGTATGATGCGGTCTGCCCCTGAAGCACACTCTGGGATGGCGGGTCCACTTCAACTCGAAAGTCCGGAGATGACTCAATAATCAGGGCAACCGGGACCGTGTGAGTTTTACCACCACCAATCCCAGTTACGGTCAGCGCATACTTGCCTGGGGAAGCAGATTGGAGCGCTGAGACGGTCAGGGTGGAGGAGAAGGATGGAGTCCCTGAGGTTTGACTGAATCCAGCGGTAACACCGGCTGGCGCATCGGGGACGCTCAAGGCCACATTCTGCGCTGCACCCGCTACAAGGTTCACCGTAACAGCATAAGTCGCCGAACCACCAGAAGTCAACGTCCGGTCGGTAGGTGAAACGGAGATTGAGAAGTCGAATGCCTGTTCAGCCGCCTGTACAAGGAGAACAGCAGTGGCCTGATGCATCACACCCATTGCGGAACCTATTAGCGTGATCATGTAGCTACCCGTCGGAGTCGACCGGGCCGTCGAGATGCTCAAGTCCGGCGGGCTTCGGATTATCTGATAATCCATTCCCGGGCCTAGACCCGTTACTCCTTGAACCGTAATAGTTGTGCCGCTGTACGAGGGATTACTGTAGGTTATGTAGATCTGATAGTTCGCGATGCCACCCTGCGTAACCGTAAGAGTAGAAGGCGAGAGCATGAGACTGAAATCGAACGAAGAACCCGTTGAGGTGCCCACCGAGAAAGGCATCTCTCCTACCGCAACAGCACCGTCCGACAGTGTAAGTAAGAGTCCGGCCACGTAACTTCCAGGTGTGCTTATGGCAGGAGCAGTAACCCAACCGTTACAGCCACCGGGCACACACCAGGCCAGATCTATTCCTGCCTGCTCCCAGACGTGGGCGTAGCTGGAGGTGGCCCTAACATAGATGGTCCCCCTGCCCCCATATCCAGTTTGAAGAATGTAAGCGACGGAAAAAGGTTGACCCACTGGAATAACCTCCCCACATCCTGTAGCTCCGCCGCTGCGGCACACGAAGACGCTAATCGCTCCGTCTGCCCTCACAATCTGGTGAGTGTTGAACGCCAAGAAAACGCACAATAATAGTGGGATTAGAAGAGCAACTCTCCTGTTGACATTAATCAATTCGACAGACCTTCCCTGAGTGCCTGTGGCGATCTTTTGATTGCGATAAGGCTCTGAATGCTCTAGAATCGCTAGGAATTTTCATTTCGCATTCTCCAACTGTAGGGGAGTAAGAGACTGTGTCCTGAAAATAGGTCGGGTGTTACTGCGAGTTCCACATGTCAGTGACCGTCACTAAGCGTGAGAATTTGAGACTGATGTAGTTATTTCGATTGAGTCGTCAATTGTGGTAGCCGACGAGATAGGTTTCGTGATCGCTTTGTGCGCCTTGATTGCTCCCAATCGATTCTGGAGGCAACATAGTCTCCGAGGTCGGTACCACGGAACAATTAACAAGCATTGATGGTAGCCCGGGGGAGATTCGAATTCGGGTGTTGCTTGTCTCCCGTCGGCAGGTTTCTCCTTTGGTGGAGGGATCCAGAGCCGTCTATTGGCTGTTTTCTGGCGCCAATGCTATGCGTAGTCCCACGCGTGTGGATTGACCACTACACCACCGGGCTACCGGGCACAAGCGAGCCGAGCAGGCTTATCTTAAGATTTCGTTGGGTTAGGCGGAGAGCCACACTATCTAATTCACTCTGAAGATAAGCTAGAATAAGCAGACAGTGCTGAGTTGGAATAGGTTCACAATGCGCAGCAGAAACTATCCGATGTCACTTCGGCTGGTCATGACTGCCATGAACGCAGCTGTCTACGCAGGGATCGGTGCTCTCTGGACAGCCTTTCCACTGCTAATTTTCGGAGTAAGGTTCTGGCCGCAGGTCTTTGTACCAGCTACTTTCAGCGTGCTCTTTGGTCCGTGGATAGGTGGCGTGGGAGCTGCAATCGGTATCTTTCTTGCAGACGTTATCTATGGACACCACGATGCGCTGTTGAGTCTGCTCGTCGGCGTTCCATCCAATTTTGTTGGCTTCTTCATCATAGGCTGGTTGCCGAACCACGATTTCCGACCGTTGGTCAGGCGCCTCCTCCTATCATTGAGCCTGATCATTCAACCAGCTTACGCTCTAGCGCTGGTCTACAGTTTGTACGTACTCTTCGGAGCAGCTGCATTGGGTTCTTCGACCTCATACCTGGGGTTCGCAGGCCTCGTTGTTGTTTTCGCCGTTATTGCACTATTCGTGCTTCGAAATAGGTGGGCCGACTTTGAGGTTGCAGCCTCAATCGGCCTCGCGCTCGGCACAGGAATAATTGGCCTAGGGCTGGTGGCTTATAGCTCGATCTTCGGT
>JBAVCK010000052.1:0-15225 GCA_049586635.1 Bathyarchaeia archaeon | reverse complement strand
CCCTAACTGCAATACTACAGTCTCATGAGAAAGAAGTCTTCATAGGCGGCGACTAATTCAGCGACTGAAGTTTCTCAACTAGACCGGTCAAGGGAACTTCCATTTCGTTCCGAGTGGCCATATCCTTAACCTTGACCATTTGCGACTGAAGTTCTTGTGGACCGAGCACTATCAAGTATGGAATCCTTTTCGCATTCGCATACTCTAGCTGCTTACCGAAAGGTCGTGTTTTCAAGTCAACTTCGGTTGCCACACCGTTCTCGCGAAGTTTCTGGGCTAGCTTGATGGCCTCCTGCTTAAGACTCTCCTGAACCGTTGCGATGAAGACTTTAGCACCGAGTTGGCTTTTCGGAAACAGGTTGCCCCGTTCTAGGGAGATCATGAGGCGTTCAATTCCACCAGCCACGCCAGTTGCCGGTATGTCGCGTTTTCCGTATATCTTGCACAGGCGATCGTATCTCCCCCCTCCGAAGATTGAGCCCACGTCCTCTCCACCCTTGTCGAAAGCTTCGAAGACGATTCCGTCGTAGTAACCGATGCCGCGCACTATGCTCAAGTCATAGGCACAGCTTTCCAAACGCCCGAATGATGCTAAGGCGTCTGCTAGAACCTTCAACTCCTCCAAACCTTTCTTGGCATTCTCTTCATTGAAGGTGAAACTTTCAAGCTTTGCAAGGACACTCGCTGGGGACCCATTCAGGGAGATGAACGAGAAAATTCCCTTCACTGCTTCTTTCCCGATCTTAGCGGCTTGGAATTCCTTTTCCAGTTGCTCGCGGTTAGCTTTTCTTAGCTTATCGATGATCCTAAGGCACTGATCAAGCCTCTTGCCCGGCGTGATGCCCAAATGCTTGAGGTAAGCTTCTGTGAGTTTCCTGTTGCTTATTCTGATAATGCAGTCTTTCAACCCGACGCTGCTTAGGATGTCTGCCCCGACGCAGATCACCTCTGCATCTGCCAAAGGACTTTCTGAGCCAAAGATTTCTACGTCCCATTGGGTGTGGTAGCGATATCTCCCGTATTGTGGCTCCTCATAGCGCCAGTTCCCTCCAATTGTGGCGAATTTTATGGGCTCGGGTAGGTCGGATCGGTTCGCGATCATCCTTGCTATGCCGACGGTGAGGTCGAAGCGAAGGCCAAGGTTTCTCCCGCCCTTGTCCTTGAACCAGTAGATTTGTTTCCGTATGTCTGGCCCACTCTTGGCTTCAAGGGTCTCCAAGTTTTCAATCGTTGCAGGTTCAACCATCTGGAACCCATACCTCTGAACAACGCCGCGTATCTTGTCGTAGAGCCATAATCTTCGATTCATCTCATTAGAGTCCGTGTCTCGGATCCCTCGCGGGAGGGTGAAGGTTTTAGCGGCCAAGCTTCTTCACGTTCGGGGTTGCAGCTACGAGAGCCCCCTCCTATAACATTGTGAGTCGAATGTGGACCACTTAGGTGCAATCCCTTTATAGCGAGGCTGGAATTCTGGGAGTTAGAGTTGCTATGTCCGCCAAGAGTAAGGATTTTTGGGCTGCAACCTTCAGCGGCCTAGTTGTTGGCGGTGTACTCGCTGCGATTTTGGGCATCGTGGTTGATCCGCCCATTTCCACGGCGACTGGAGCTCTAATTGGTGGGGCAGTCGCAGCCTACGTCCTCCACGGAAAGATCAATCAGGCTGCTGCAACAGGAGCATTGGCCAGTATCCTCGCAATACCGTTCTTTCTAGGTGTTCTAGAAATATTCCTGGTTTTCGAGGTGGTCGCCAACCCCGCTGGCCCGACGCCGCCCTTGTCGCAGTTGCAGGAAGCAGTCGTTTTCATTCTCCTAACGAACGTAGTTGCGGGCGCATTCGGCGGAGCAATAGGAGGCGCCGTTCATCACCGCGGCGCCGAATCAGCAATACCCCAACCAATCCCGCCGCTGGGAACTGGCCCTGCTCAAGTCAGGTATTGCGTTCAGTGCGGTGCTCAGTTGCACGGTGGAGAACTCATCTGCCCACATTGCAACGCTCGGCAGCCCCAATAAGTCGTCGTACAGTCTCTAGACTTTTAGCGAATTCAACGTGTAGTAGACTATGTCTGTGCGTCGGTCTACAACTGCCAGTATCAGTTCCTTCTTCTCCTTGTCAGAATATTGAAGTAGTCCCCTCAGTTTCCTGAGGCTCGCCTCGCCACCCTCGTATACGATCGAGATCAAACGCCTTAGCGGCCCTTTTCCGTAAATATCAAAATCGAAAGCATTGGTGGACTCGCGAACTATGTAACCACGGTCCCTCAAGTCCCTGTAGACCAAGTACTTTATCCAGATCTCGGGTCTGCCAACTGAAAATGTCCGGACGAGGTCTCGAAGCTCCAATTCCCGGTTGCCTTTCTTGGTGAAAACGCGAATCTTCTGTTTCTCTACAAGATAGAAGGACTCGTATGAAGACAGGAGAAGCTTCCCTTTTCTGAGTTCGCCGAACCCCCGGTCTCGCAGTTCCATAAGTTCAGACTTGTATGGTAAGTAGACCAAACGTCCTTCGGACACGGCGTTCCAGGGAGTGAACTGTGGCCTTTCCTGGGTCTGCGCAGGGGTTTGAGGAACGGGGGCGGGGCTGTTCTCCATGTAGTAGCACTTGGCTCACCGCTGACGCGTCATCCCTTAATGCTTTTGTGACTGGATACGGAAGAGCAATGGTGTGCCCTATAATTTTCCGAAATTGGTCAGCACTGAACCCGGCGAAGGCTCAACTAGGACAATCACATGGGAAAGCTAATCCAACAGGTAACCCTACTCCTTAACAGGCGACCTACTTGGAGCCCATGTCCGCGCTGAGAACTGTTGAATGGGTCAACGGCCGAGTGAGAATGATAGATCAAACCAAGCTGCCCAACAAATTTGCCTACGTATCCTTCCGAAATTACCGGCAGGTTGCAAAGGCCATCAAAGACATGACCGTGCGTGGGGCGCCAGCAATCGGCGTTGCCGCTGCAATGGGGCTTGCGCTAGCAGCGAACGCGAACCGAACCAAAGACAAAGGCCAGTTCATGCAGGGCCTTCAAGCTGCAGCGGAAGTACTTCGAAACAGTCGCCCAACCGCGTGGAATCTATTCTGGGCGATTGACAGGGTTCTTCGGAAAGCCCAACAAACAGAGGGTGGACCGAACGAGATAGCCACGCAAGTCGTTGCTGAAGCTCAACAAATGGCCCAGGAAGATGTCGAAGCAAACCACAGGATCGGCGAACACGGAGCCAGCCTCATTGATGATGGCGATCAAGTCCTAACCCATTGCAACGCTGGAACACTCGCAACTGTAAGTTACGGGACCGCAATTGCCCCTGTTCGCACAGCCATCCGACAGGGCAAGAAAGTTCGAGTTTTCGCCACTGAGACGCGGCCTAGGCTTCAGGGAGCCAAACTGACCACTTACGAACTACTCAGGGATGGAATTCCGGTCACATTGATAGTTGATGGAGCAGTTGGCTACGTGATGGAAATGGGTATGGTGCAAAAAGTGATTGTGGGCGCGGATAGGATCACGAAGAAATTCGTGGCCAATAAGGTAGGTACTTATCTTATTGCGCTGGCAGCGAAAGCGAACAATGTTCCATTCTACGTTGCGGCCCCTGCCTCAACTTTCAACCTCCGGAACGATCAGTCTGAAGTGAAAATCGAAGAAAGAAACTCGCAGGAGGTTACCCACATAGGAGGAAAACGAATTGCACCGAAAGGTGTCTCCGCCTTCAACCCAGCCTTCGACCTGACACCCGTGGAACTTGTGACGGGTTTCATTACCGAGAGAGGCGTGCTAAGGCCAAATGTGCTCGAAGCTGAGATGTCTATCCCCAAGAGTTAGCGAATGAAACCAGCAGCTGGCTGCCGAGATAGGCTAACAGGCATGGGCGTGCAAAGCTAGTCGTATCCGGGCGGGATGCTGAACGAAGCCCGGCCTTGACTCAGACTTCTTGCAGCGGTTTCTTACCTACTTGCAAAACGATTTCTACGGGGCAATGAGTGACTGCTTCGATTCTGTTCTTCCACTCTGAACCCGTACTGATGAGCGCATACATGCCGGTAACTTCCGCTTTGGCTTTCTGAACGATTCTGGTCAAAGCGATTTGTGTCTCACCGCTGTCGATGACATCGTCCACTATTAGTACGCAGTCTCCTTTCCTTAGCGCATCCCGTGGGACGTATAGGCTGACCATTATCGCAGTCCTGTTGGGGATGTAAACTTCCTCGATGAATTCTCGTACTCCTACCTCCCTGTTCTTCTTTGCAATTACGAGGCCAACGCCAAGTCTGTGTGCAAGAAGCGCCGCCAGAGGTACACCGTCAACGGCGGCGGCAAGGATCTTTGTTATCCGCATGCCAGCAAATGCGTTTACCGCATGTTGAACTGCCCGCTCAAGTAGAAGTGTGTCTGAGATGAGTTTGGTGTTGTCGAAATATCCCGATTCGTCGAAACGGATTCTTTGCTGAATCTCACCTTCAAGTCGCATTATTTTCTGGAGGGTTCTGTTGATGTTCTGTGCTCTGTCTATCGTTGGTAGAACATGGCCTTTCACGTACCTGCTTAGAACCGTCTCAGGGAGGCCGATAATCTGTGCGAGTTCTCTGTATGTGTAGTAGTTTTTGGCCAGGTTGAGGAGCTCGATGGTCATGAGCTTGTATTTCAGGTCGGATATACGTGAACCTGCTTTCAATATGCCGCCTTCTTTAGTCGCTTTGACAAGTAGGGATATGCACATGCCCATGCCGAACAGTAATAACGGTTTCGACACGAATTGACACAAAGAGTAGGGTGACTAAGGGTGGCTATCTACAATTCCTTGGCTATCTTGGTACTTCCCACTGTAGACGAAGTGTGTCTTGCTGCTAAGCTCATGAAGCACCAACTGCACGAACCTGCTATTCCTTCTCATTTCGAAGCGTTCAGGTCCGGCGTTCAAGAGTGAAATCGTTAGTTGCCCGCGAAAGCCAGGGTCGACCAGAGCTAGGCTAGCGATTATTCCTCTCCGTGCAAGTGAGGAGCGAAGATGCAATGTTCCAGCTATATCATCGCCAATTTCTACTCTTTCAAGAGTCGCTACCAAACAATGCCCGCCGGGCGAAATGGTCACATCCATCCCAAGGCGCAGGTCGTAACCGCCCCCATTCAGGCAATCATGGCGAAAAGGCGTGAGGACTAGCGAGCCGCTCTGCACGCGCCTCTCAATTTCCTCACCAGATAAGATCGGCAGATGCTTCCACCCTAGTTCGTCCCAGACAGTGAACGTACGGTGCCTAACAGTGTTCCTATTCGAAAGATGCCGCGCTCTTTCGGTTGTTCATTCAGGCATTCTTCTCGAAAAAAGGCGTGGGCATAAGTCCTTCAAAACACGCAACTAGCTCCATCTATGGCTGACTATCGTTGCACCTTGCACAGCTGTAATTCCTGGTGCCGCTTCAAGGTCTGGATACGGTCTCCTATAACCATATGATCAAACAGACGCCAAAATTGTCTTTCCAGCCGCCAGACATCTGCAAAGCCTAGCCGCCTTCTCAGTTCCATAATTAAGCTAGAGGATGAGTTATCCATTAGACCTAACTACGCGCCATAGTTAAGTGTGAGGCATGCACCAACTATTATTGGTGCATTGGCGGGAGAGTGCTATTGTGTCGATGAACATGCGGTGGATGATACTTGGCGCAATAATCCTTTTAGCCGTTCTTGGGCTGATCTCGAACAGTTCCATAGCATCGGCTGCTACGGTCCATCAAATGGATGTGTCTACGACGGCGGTTTCGCCTCTTGCATCAGCCTTGAGTATAGCTCCATTGATGGGTACGCATACTGTGCCGCAACCACCTGAAACATCTACAAGTTCCATGCCTGAGCCTTCGACAGTTGCAGGTACTACAACGGTTGTCGTCACCAGCTTGAGGACTGCATCGAGCGACGACTGGTGGCAAACTTGCAACTCTTACTATGGAAACCAATGGAACTGCTATCAATACACCTGTTACTACAACAACTGCAATGGGAATTGTTACTATAACAACTGCTACAACAACAACTGCTACACGAATTATTACAACTGCTACCCGACTTGTAATCCGAGCTATCCGAATTACCCGTACAACTGCAATCCAAACTACGGTTACCCGAACCAATATCAGACGGCCACTACGACGGCCACCATGTACTCTGCCTTCACGGAGACAAGTTTCATAACATCGACGGAAACTCCTCAGGCAGTTACTGCGATATCGACCTTCACAAGTATCACAACCACTACGGACACAACACTCGTTACGGCGCTTGGCGCATTAACCGGTATCTTAGTAGGGCTATTCCTAGCAGCTATATTCCTTCTAATGAGGCGCGGAACCTCATCACATAACCAACCGAGCAATTCTCTGCAAGAGAACCGCGTAGCACCGACGGACGCAACCCCTTCGCAGGCAACCAGTGTTGGAAACACCTCGAAGCAATCTGGGCTGTTTTGTATGAGCTGCGGAACCAGACTTCCCCAAGGCGCAAAATTCTGTGGTGAATGCGGTGGACGCCAGCCTAAACCTGCTAGATCTCGGCAATGAATTGGCAACCTTTTTTGTTTTCACAAACCAGGGACAGCGTAGCAGCCATCCAGAATGGCTTCGAATTATCCACAAGCATACCGACCATCCTCACATCCTCCCAGTTGCCGATGATGGCCGCGGCCGGGCAGCTGGGAACAATTTCCCCGTCTAATCGAAGCTCAAACCGGCGGTCGCAGGTTAAGCAGCAGAGTAGTTGATGTCAGTCAGGTGCTATTCCAAGTGTCATGTCAAGGCGAGGGTGACGGTCAAATAGACTTCCGGAGGTCAGGCAAAGGGCGCTTCGCTAACCATATACACCAATCTTCGCCTATGGCTGCCGACAAGATGGGCCCGTAGTCGAGCCAGGATTAAGACACAGAGATGCAACCAATTCGTGTAAGCCTTCGGAGCGTTAGCAGGGAAAGCCTGGGATCCGGGGTTCGAATCCCCGCGGGCCCGCCATCCCTCCAACCTTAGTGGAGGCATCAAACCAATCTGAATGGAACTTGGTGAGCACGACGCGAAGAAAAATCCTGACCATAGGTCTAATCCTAATCGTGGCCGGAGCATTTACGATTGAGCAGGGCCCCCAATTTCTCAGCCCGATTGCTCAGTCGGTAGGATTCGCGTCGCACGTTCAGACTGTTAACCTAATCCTCCCCCCAACACTCCTAGCCGTCCCACCTTCAAACTACACCTTCCTCTCCTCAGATCTGAGAGGGGACGTTCAAGTGGAGGGGGCTTTGGAAGTAACTGACGGACGCGAAATAGCATTCTACGTGATGGATGAAGGAAACTTCTCACTTTGGCGGGCGGGGCGCCCTAGCGCAATCATTCTAGCTAGACCAACGGCGATATCCTACAACTTCACGTTCACCCCCACCACCTCTGGAACCTACTTCTTCGTCTTCGACAATCAAGACACCACTCGCCGCGTAGTAATCTTCAGCTTAAACGCAGTCGAGAACCTAACTGTCCTGAACCCAATTGTCGAGTTCGCCGGCTACGAGCTCTTTCTCGTGGGGTTCATCTTGTCCCTGTTCGGAATCAGGACTGGAAAAAAGCGTGAAACCATTCCGGCCGAAGCTCTAGGTTGGAAATGTAGATTCTGTAGCGCAATGAACACGGGCGACCAAACGTTCTGTGAGCACTGTGGACGGTCGCAGCGTTAGAGTACGTTTTCTAGTTCTGTACGCGAGCTCCGTTGGCTCCGCGAAAGAGTGTGTATAACAGGCTGCCCTAGCCAATGCTGCTGCGAACCGTCTTTGCGATTTCAGCGGGCAACGGTACGGCCTTCCATTCCGAATTTACTGCGATACATTTCACGTAGCCTTCGGCCGCGAGTTTTCCGTCTGATTGACGGAATATTTGGAAGTTGTAAGTGATGGTCTTCTCTTCGACTTCGCGAACTCTCAATGTAACATCAATTTGTTCATCGAATCGGCACGCAGCCTTGTACTGACAATGGACCTCAACGCGAGGCAACATCACGCCAAACTTCTCGCGAATCTCGGTTAGAGGTAGAGACAGTGAACGGTAAAATTCTTCTTCGCAGGCTTCGAAGTAGCGAAAGAAATTACTGAAGTGCATGACGCCTGCGATGTCGGTGTCGACCCAGTGAACACGGAAAGATCGCTTGAAAGGCATTGAAACTAACCTAAGGACGAGGACAATGTTTCCGAGGATTTAACCCGGGCGCTTCCTTCACAACGAAGATAGCTGGATCGGCAGATACTTCGTGAAACCTTATAGGCTACAGGGCGAAGGCTTTGACTCGGTCCCGCGGTAGCTCAGCCTGGTAGAGCTTCCGAGTCCCTCTTATACGGAGTGACGGAGACGCTGTAGGTGTGCGCCCAAGGCGTGCCCATGTCAGCCTACTAGGCTAACAACGGAAACCGGAGTGTCGCTGGAGGACTATTCGCGGTCCGGCGAATTCAAAATAGGGCCAAACCCTATGAAACTCCGGCCCGCGGGACCAACATCAAAATCTTTGGATTCAGCGGTGCGCGCACGGTTGGAGGTGCCCCAAGGGGGGGTGTTTTTCGGGGTCAAAAGGGGTTGATTTTGCTGTTTCCTTCTAGCAGTGTAATTCCGCGTGTAGCGCAGTCGGATCATTAAGCCCTGTACAAGTATAATTTGCGTGTGATACCACCGCTCCCGACGGTCAAGTCTCGTTCCGAGGCCCATCCCGGGAGGACGTAGTCTAGGGAAATTATTCGCGCCCCAGGTTTGAGTTCGTTCCTCAGCTTTTCGGCCAGCTTGGCGTTCACCGATTCTGAAAGGTAAATCGTGACCACGTCTGCAGAGGACAGGTCGACCCGCATCAAATCTCCTGCAAGCACTGTTGCCTCTGTGCCCGTCGCGGTTAATCGTTCTTGTATTCGGGCCAAGCGTTCCGGGTCCATCTCGACGCCTACGGCTCGTGCCCCAAACCCTCTCACGGCCTCGATCAGTATGCGACCATCCCCGGCCCCAAGGTCGAAAACGGTCTCACCCCGACGCACGCCTGCCACCCTTAGCATTTTGCGAACGAGGTCCTTGGGTGTTGGGACGTAGGCAACGTCCAAGTTTACCACAGGATCTGACCAGCTAGGGGTTGTTGCCCTCACCGTAAATTCTTGACAATTTGGCTCAAATGGCGATCTACCTTCACACGTCTGTATTCTTGTTTGATGGTACCGAATTCATCGATGATGAAAGTTGAGCGTATGACTCCATAGTAGGTTCTACCGTACATGTTCTTCTTACCCCAAACACCAAACTTCTTGGCGACCTTGGCCTTCTCGTCAGAAAGCAAAGTAAACGGGAGGCTGTACTTATCTGCGAAATGTTTGTGTGAGTCAACCGGGTCCGGGCTAATGCCGAGCACTGGAATATCTTTCAATCTTGCAAGGCCGTCGCGGAAGCTGCACGCTTCTTTAGTGCATCCGGGCGTGTCATCGCGAATATAGAAATATAGAACAACCTTCTTCCCCCGGAAATCGCGAAGCCTTACCCGCTTGCCATCTTGATCTTTCAGGGCGAAATCGGGTGCTTTCGCGCCCTCACTGATTAGCGTCTTCCTTGGCAGGCCTGGCATCACCCGACATTCTTGCTCTTGTCGACTGAAATATTTAGCCGCTTGCGATGGTGACCCTTAGCGCTGCTTAGCGCTTCTTGTTAATGCGAGAAATGGGAAATAACCCTTAGAAGAAGCTCCATTTGACTCGGGCGCGATAGGTTTGGCAGGCCTAGAGGAGTTCATTGCAACTAGGGATTTTCTTCTTAACGCACACAACTATGAGCAGGCGAAGGCAGGATTCGAGTGGCCGCAACTGCACAAGTTCAATTGGGCTCTGGACTACTTCGACACACTGGCTGGAAGAAACTCCAACCCCGCCCTAATCTACGTAGACGACAAGGGGGCAGAGAGGAAGGCTAGTTTTCAGGAAATGAAAGAGCGGTCCAACAAGGCGGCCAACTTTCTGAGGAACCTCGGACTCATGAAGAAGGACCGCATCATGCTGATGATGTCTAGCTCGGTTGAGCTATTCGAGATTTTTCTGGGGGCAATGAAGTCAGGGTGCGTAATCATACCTAGTTCCACTCTCTTGACGGCTGACGATATTCGAGACAGAATTGGGAGAGGGAAGGCGAAGTGCGTCTTCACCAACAGGGAGCTAACTAGTCGAATTGATTCTGCTCCCATAGCAGACTCCGTGTCTAGGGTTAGTGTTGGAGGGGGGCCGAATGGGTGGATTGATTACGCTGAGGCTGACGGCGAGTCTGCATACTTCCGGAGCGAGAACGCATTTAGTCCTCAAGATGAACTTCTCATCTACTTCACGTCAGGAACCACTGCCAAACCCAAACTTGTTCTGCAGACCCACGGAAGCTACCCTGTTGGGCACCTAACCACGATGTATTGGATTGGGGCCAGAAAGGGCGATGTGCACTACAACATAAGTGCGCCCGGTTGGGCTAAATACGCATACAGCAGCATTTTCGGGGCTTGGAACGCAGAAGCCACAAGCTTCCTCTACAATTATGCCGGAAAATTCGACCCCAAACATGTTCTAAGCGTGATTGAAAGCTATGGTGTAAGGACCCTTTGTGCCCCTCCAACAGTCTGGAGATTCCTACTCTTAGAGAACTTGAAGGCCTACCATTTCTCGCTTAGAGAACTTGTCAGTGCCGGCGAACCCCTAAACCCCGAAATAAACCAGAAAGTGCACGATGGTACCGGGCTTACGATTCGAGAAGGTTTCGGGCAGTCCGAAACGACCGTAACGGTTGGTTTCTTCCCAGGCATGGAAGTCAAGTTGGGTTCAATGGGAGTTGCAGCCCCGGGATTTCAAATCGAAATACTGGACGATGATCAAAATCCTGTTCCACCGAAGACAGATGGTATCCTAGCTATTCGGGTTAAGCCGCGAAGACCCGTTGGAGTGATGGAGGGCTACATCGATCCGCGAGAAAAGAATCAGGAAGTTTTCGTCGGTGATTGGTATCTTACTGGCGACCTGGCTTCACGCGACGCCGCCGGCTACTTCTGGTTCATCGGAAGAGCAGATGATGTGTTCAAGAGCTCAGATTACAGGATAAGCGCCTTCGAGGTAGAGAGCGAACTTCTAGCCCACCCTTCCATAACGGAAGTCGCAGTCGTTGCAAGCCCAGACCCACTGCGAGGGTTTGTTCCGAAAGCGTATATCATGCTAAAGCCGGGCCAAACTCCATCCAGAGAATCAGCCTTAGAGATCTTCAACTTCACCAGGCAACGAATGGCGCCCTACAAGCGGCCGAGGATGATACAATTCGTTGACGAGTTGCCCAAGACTGTGAGTGGGAAAATTAAGAGGACAGACCTTCGGAAATTCGAAACCGATTTGAGAAGCGCCGCAACAAGGAACAGAGACGAATACTTCGAGAGCGATTTCGCACAGGTTCTTACAACCCATCGGTGAGATCAGGAGTTTTTGAGAATTCGTTGCAGTAGGCGTTGACGAAAACGAAAGTAGGCTAGTATCACTGGGACGAGGATCAGCAACGCGATGATGGTTAGGAGAACAATCAACAATGAGTCCGTATCTTATCCCATCCTCACACAAGTGAGATGTGTCTAGTGCCCATGCTGCAGCAATGCTTTAAGCTGGCACTCGGATTTCTGAGTTGCCGATGCCCTGGTCGTTCAGTGGTCTAGGATGACGGCCTGTCACGTCGTCGACGCGGGTTCGAATCCCGCCCAAAGGAGTAGCCTAGGCTTCTCCTGGCGAAGGGCGCCAACCCGCGGTCGTCACTCCTCTACAAGAAAGGCTAACCCAATGCTCGTGTATTTCGAGAGGATGTTCCCGAGTCTATTCGTCCAACCCCAACAAGCCTTTGACGTCTTTCTCCTCAAGCGTTTGGCTCTTGCACTTGGGACAGGTTGAGTTGCCTGTTTTGGATAGGAATTCGTACCCGCATTTTCCGCATTTGAAATATTTAGCATCATCCATCTCGTTCGCCTCTTGTCTAATTGTCTCTGTGGTTAGTCATTAAATAGACCGCTGTCGCTTTCAATTTCCTTCGAGGTCTAGAAAATGTTACCAGGTACCGAGAAAGATGTGATTGCTGCCATCGAGAAAGTCAGCCCAGCCGTAGTGTCTGTGGCGACTTTACGGGTGATTCGCGAGGATTTCTTCGACACCATACCCCTCCGTGGCCTAGGGTCAGGAATAATATTCGATTCCAACGGCGGAATCTTGACCAACCACCACATAGTCGAAGACGCATCCCGCGTTGAAGTCGTAACAACCGATGGCAAGAAATTCAAAGGAGAGGTTCTAGGCTCGGACGCCACGTCCGACGTCGCCGTGGTTCGCGTAGACGGCGAGGACCTGCCTAAAGTCAAGTTGGGGGATTCGGACAGCCTAGTCGTTGGGCAAATTGCCATCGCCATCGGAAACCCGTACGGCTTCTTGCTTCCAGGCCCAACGGCAACCGTTGGCGTAGTCAGCGCTCTGAGACGGCACATACACATCGAGGATCACATGTATGAGGATTTGATTCAGACCGACACAGCGATTAACCCAGGGAACAGCGGCGGCCCCTTGGTTGACAGTGCGGGTTCCGTAATCGGCGTCAACACTGCGAACATACCCTTTGCGCAAGGCATCGGTTTCGCCATCCCAATCAATACAGCTAGGATGATTGCGAAGGAGATTATACAAAACGGGCGAGTTGTCAGACCGTACCTAGGAATCTCAGGGGTAACTCTGAACAGGGATATCGCGGAATCGTATGATATCCCACATGAGAACGGGGTGTTGGTCGTCAAAGTCGGTAGAGGAAGCCCTGCCAACAAGAGCGGTGTATCGGCCGGCGACGTGATTCTGGAAGCCGATAAGAAGCCGCTGAAGAGTTGGGACGACCTGCAGCATACGATTCAGCACAGAAAGGTCGGGGAAAACCTTGAACTTTCGCTTGGGCGCGGAGCCGACCGAGGCAAAGTAAACGTGATTCTCGCGGAAGCACCATCGTAAATCTTCGTCCCTACGAAACGCTTTTGATAGCCCCCGGGATTCTCTTGGCTGGGGCCCGTAGCTCAGTCAGGTAGAGCATCGGAGACGCCGGACTGGTGTCGATGACGCTTTTACCCCTGGGCTTTTCGAACCCATGGGAAGCCACCCGAAAAGAAACCGGCTGAGAAGCCTTCTTGGGCAAGGGTCCCGGGTTCAAATCCCGGCGGGCCCGCCATATCACGACCAAGCTTTGTTTCCACAGCCTCCGTAAACAAATGTTCATCGTCGGTGTTTGGTTGAATGACGCTTGGGTTTTTCAACTCCAAGATTGGAAGCAGTTTTGGTATGGAGTATTGGTGATGGGCTGGGGCACTCCAAAGTCCTGTGCGATTGCTGATAGGGGAGTCTATTAGGTGGGCGGACTATAGAGGCTCATGTCAAATCGCGTCTTCTTGTGTTGCTGCCAAAAATGCGGCCTCCAGTTTGAGTTCGATGGAAGCTATGAGCAATTCAACGATTTCATGGACTCAAAGTTCTTTACTTGTCGAGGTGGCCACAGTGAACAGCGTTCTCCCCGACACTTCGTGAAGCTCATAACGATGAGTGAGCCCTCCCCAGTAACAGAGTGGAAACCGAGTGAGGGCCTGAACTACGTGAACATTCTCGACGCTCTGACAGCTCGCATGAGAAACATGCAGATGGATCACCTCGGGTCGGGTTTGTACATTGACCGGCGCACGCAAACGAAGTACGATTACGAGGAGGACGCGAAAGGATACCGACACTATTTCGAAGTTCGCGACAAGACGCGCTGAGAAACAGCCTGACCCTACTTGTACAAGAAAGCTAAACAGCGAAGATGACTCGATACATCTGCTTCCTTTTCCGAGAAAGAATCACACGAAAGCCGCAACAAGCAGGGTTATTAGCCTCGGGTCCACTGTGCTCATCAGTTAGGTATACGGGCTGAAGCGAACGTCCTTCCGTAACCATCCGCGTTGGCGTCCTTGTTTTCTCCCGAAGAACTAGCTGAACGAAACCGAATGAGGTGAAATGCATGAGCTTTGAACGTTCCATCAACAAGCCAGTTGAGGAAGGTAAAGAATACGAACTCGACATCAAAGAGACGAGCCGTCGCGGTGACGGAGTCGCTAGGATCGAAGGCTTCGTAGTCTTCATCCCCCAAACCAAACCTGGCGACCACGTGAAGGTTAAGATCAACTCCGTTGGTCCACGATTCGCCATAGGCGAAGTCGTCCAATAGAACCTCTGGGAGAATCTCTCCCAAACCCCTATTTTTTTAAAGTTCAACCTTACAGGAATCGAGGTGGAATATTTGGAAACCAAAACACCTCCGAGCGAATTGTATCAGCTAATCAAAAACTACTTAGAATCCAAAGTTGGCTCGGCTCTGGAGGACTTTACAATTGAAGGCCAGATGTCTCCTGACGCAACGGGCGATGTGGGAGTTACCGGCAGCTATAAAATAAGAAACGAAGACAGAAAATTCTTCTTCACCGTAACGGTGAACCTAACCTCACGTAAGATACAGAACCTGCAACAATACTGAACCCTGCAACCCGATGACGTGCGCGGATTCGCAGTCTAGGATAGATTCAGTTCTTTCGTGAAACGGTCCCTTGCGTCAACCCGTGCTTGAGAATCGGGTGGGTGGTAGCTAGCCTTTTTGCAATCTTGCTGAGGAGAACGGAGTCATTAGCCCCTGTCTTGGCGCTAATCTCGATTATCTCCTCTGTTTCGAACACTCTGCGAACTTCCTTCAGGACCTTGTCCAAGTGTTCACGCGTTGCGATATCTATCTTATTGACGCAGACGAGAATTGGAACTCCAGGGACTTCCTTCTGCATGGCCTCATGAGATGCCGACGTCTTTCTGATCACCGTTTCAATATCATCGCTGCCGTCAACGAACAAGAGAACTAGGTCCGAATTTGCGAGTTCACTTAACGTAGTACGAAACGCGTTTAGGAGTAGTGGGTTCAATTCCTCGATAAATCCGATGGAGTCGACCATAATGAACGAGGACCCCGATTCCACGGGAATCTTTCGTGCAAAGCTGGATAATGTCGTGAATGGTCCCAAGCCCACTTCTTTTGATTCAGACGCCAACCTGTTGAACAGTGTCGTCTTTCCGCTCTGCGTGTAACCCGTCAAGGCCACGATCCGGAAACCCGCTTTTCCTCGGTGCGTGCGGAGG
>JBAVCK010000051.1:0-2804 GCA_049586635.1 Bathyarchaeia archaeon | reverse complement strand
GCCCTAGAGACTAACTTATGGACAGATTTCAATAGCCTGAACAATATTTTCTCGAAATTTGAGCCCTCTTTCATGAAAGCAGATCTAGCAGCGATAACTGAGCGGCTTCAACGGCGTCCTGAGGATAGACTAAAGGGCTCTCTCAATAAAATCAATTTGACTGCTTGTAATGCAGTCAAGCCTGGGGAAGTTCTCATATTTGGTCATACCCACGTTCCGTTCGTCAACAAAGCGGAAAACGTAGCGAACACCGGTTCTTGGGTTAAAGACGCTGCCATCCACAACACCTATGTGGAGCTTAGCGATGGAAAGCCCAGACTCTTCGTATTCGGTGGACATGAAATAACCGAACGCACAGAACCTTGACGATGTCCACATCTCAATACAGGGTTACTCGGCAAAGTCACAGCTGACTGCCGAATAGAGTTGGCGCCGGGGGTGGGATTTTCACCCCCGTGGGTGTGTCCGAAACACCCCACGGCTGGATTTGAACCCCCCGCACTTTTTGTGATTGGCTCCGCGGACACCGGATGATTATCGGGAGGGGAGCTTTTCTCGTCAGACACTTGGCTCACGCTCTGTATATCGAATATCTTACAGAAAATGTTTGGGTCAGCGTCGGACAATGTTGAGTTCAAATTGCTCTGCTCGCACCAGTAGACCACACACACTAAAACGAAAGACGACGGTGAATGATTACTCCTCTAGGGTGACTTCGAAGTTCTCGGCGATTTTCAGTCGATGCCATCGAGAATCAAACCCGACGTTCCGCATGACCCTGATTCGGATGAAATTGACAACTTCACCAGCGCTCTCTTCGACCTTGAAATCTATTACGCCGTCGACTTCAGCTTCCAGACGCTTGTAGAGATAGTCGCTGTGAATCCCACCTATCACTCCGATCAGATTAGTCAGTTGATACTGCACCGTATAGGGGAAATCGCGTGTAAGCTCGAATTCAACCAGCGCTTTTTCATCGTTGAATCTGCTAAGACTTGAAAGGTCGTCCATTACGATGAGGTGCGAGGGAGCCGGTCCGTAATCTTCGCTTTTCATTTCTTGGCTGGTCTCAATGCTGAGATCAGCAACCTTCAGGGAATCGAACGTGAGTCTTTCAGTTGATTTCTTTCCGTGCGCTGCAGCGTGTCCGTCCAATATTCTGAGTCCCTCCCAGTCAAGTTTCTCAAGTTGCTCCACATCCAGTCCAAGACGTAGAAGTTTTGAGCGAATGCTGCTTGGTGATTGAGCCAAGGCGTTGTACGAGACTGTCCCTCCTGACTTGATCCATTCCGCTACCATGGTCAGCGAGGTATTGTACCATTGGGAGGCAGCATCGTACTCCACTAGAAGATTGGATGGAGGAGACAGTGGTTCGAACAGCAAGTCCTGAATCAACGCGAGACGTGGCAGGGTCGGTTCACATGGTCAAGATGCTGCGAACGGGAAGTTGTGGATTTCGGTTTTGTATGTGTGGGTCATATGGCGCGCATACACAAAACTAGTTTGTGCCTTCAAACCTCTTTTTCGTTAGGACTAGGTGTCTACGTAATCCGCGCTCGGCGCACGGGACCGTTTTTGCGGGGTACCTTTACTCCCAGATTCCTGGCCAGGCGCCTGACTTCCTCTTCATCTAGCCACGTTACCCTCAAGTAGTCAACTATCTCCTCATCAGTCATCCGAAACCTGCGTGCTTCCTTTATCGTGTGCTTGTACGCTTCGAGCTCAGTGGGTCTATCAACATATTCAAACTTCTTACCGATTCGCAAGAATATCTCTCTGCCATCTCTGAACTGCTTCACATGAACAAGTTCGTGAATCAGATCCAGGTAGATTGCTCGTGTATCTCCGTCCTTCAGGTAATTTGCATTGGCGATCAAGTGTCCGTCTACGTCGCTGACCCAGATGTAGTCAGATCGAACATTGAGAAACTCCACTCGGAGGCCCGCCAGAACCTCGTCAGTTTCTTGACCAAAGATCTCACGAACCGCTGAGACTTCCTCGAATCCTTTGAAATAGTCGTTAAAACTGTGTCTCGTCTTAGAACCGCGTTTCGACGTAGGAACTTGCCGTATAATGCGAACCCTGTTCATTCCCGGTATCCGACTCGTTGTTGCGCGCTTCAGAGTCTGCCCACTCTTATCCGGGATTCCAACATAGCATGCACATAGCAATTGCAAATATCATCGAGAGCTATCCTGCAAGATATGTATACGCCGGTTACTTTTCGATTGTAACTTCTAAGTTCTCGCCAATGTTTAGTCGATGCCATTTCCGGTCAAAGGCGACGTTTCGCATACTTCTAATCCTGAAGACGTCCCTAGTCTCCTCGCCTATCTCATCAATTTTGAAGTCGATTACGCCGTCTGCTGCGTCCTCCAATTGCCTGTAGACCCACTCGCTGTGGATCCCCCGGATCACTCCAACGATAATGGTTGACTTTGAATGGAATCCGCTCGGAAACACTCGGGTGACTAGAAATTCAACCCAAGCCTTGTCGTCATTGAATCTAGCCATCACCGAACAGTTGTCCCAGATTCTCAAATATTCAGGGTAGGTCTCTCCAGCCATCGCAGGCTTCAACTCCTCTCTCCCTATGTCTATGCTGAGATCTGCTGCTTTCAGACCGGTACTGGCCCCGACGAACTTTTCCTTCGATTTTTGGCCCAGTGTTGCAGAGTGCCAGTCCCAGATCTCCAGTTTCCCACCTGCTTCGAACTCTTCCACGTTCAGCCCTAGCTTCCTGAGTTGAGATCGAAGGTTGTCTGGGAGCTGCGCTGCCACATTATAGCCGACGTCGCCTCCGG
>JBAVCK010000050.1:0-1957 GCA_049586635.1 Bathyarchaeia archaeon | reverse complement strand
GTCACAGAGTTTCGGGTTGTATTTCATTGTGCAACTTCCCAGCGGGTAGATGCCGAGGTCGACCCCGAAGTTCTCTTGTGAGAGGCGGGTAAAGTGGCGAATTACTTCAATCTCTGTAACTTCTGGCAACGCTGGAGGAGCGGCGCGTCGAATTCTAGATGGGATGCTCCTTAAGGCGGCATCGCCTTCGTTAGTGGAGGAAAGTTGATGGAAGCCTATTTTCCCCGGCTGCGATAATTTGATGATAAGCGGTTCGTCCCATTTCGCTTGAGCATACACCAACTATCTCAGGCCCCCAAGATTTGTTGAAGCTTGTCGGCGAGCATGTCAATGTCCTGGCGTGTGTGAACTTCGGTGAAGCAGTAAAGCGCTGTTTGGCCGAGTTCTGGGAAATACCTGCTTAAGTCTAGGCCCCCTTGTATCCCTGCGTTCAACATTAACTCGTTTATTTCGGCCACACTTTTCCCGGACTTATCGAAGTTCACTGTGAATTCCATGAAGTGAAATGCGTCAAAACATGGAACTAAAACTCCGCGGACCTTTCGCAATTGACCCATGGCGTAACCGGTCCGATCCAATATTGTCGCACAAAGTTCCTCGATCCCTTTCGGGCCCAGCAAGGCCAGGTAACTCGCGGCGGCTAGCGCCAAGAGAGCTTCATTTGTGCAAATGTTTGAGGTTGCCTTCTCCCGTCGAATGTGTTGCTCTCTTGTTTGTAACGCCATACAGTAGGCGTCCTGTTTGCCATCTTGAGTTGTTGTCTTTCCGATAATTCGACCTGGCATTTGTCGGAGAAGCCCATCGCCTTTGCAGGCAAAGATGCCCAATAGGGGTCCCCCATAGTTCATATGGTTGCCCAGCGGCTGCCCTTCCCCAACAACTATGTCCGCCCCTATTTCGCCGGGGGCTTTCAAAACGCCTAACGAGATTGGTTCGCTTCCAACAACAAAGAGAGCTCCGCCATTGTGGGTGAGTTGGGCTATTTCTTCACACGACTGCTCCACGAACCCCAGAAACGAAGGATATTCTACGTAAATTCCTGCGGTCCGCGCCGTCAATTTCCTCTTTAGGTCAGTAAGATCCACGGCTCCAGTCCGCTTATCTTGTGCGACCTCAACGACTTTGATATCTGCGGGCTCGCAAAACGTTCGTAACGTTGAGAGGCGTTCGGGGTGAATGAAATGCGGTACAATGAACTCGTCACGGTGGGTAACGCGTGATACCATTCTGGCCGCTTCTCCTAGCGAGGTTGACCAGTCGTACAACGAACTGTTTGCGTAGTCCATTGAGGTTAGCTCGCAGATCATGCTCTGATATTCGAACATGGCCTGAAGCATCCCTTGCGAGATTTCAGGCTGGTAGGGTGTATAGGAGGTTAGGAATTCTCCGCGGCTGGTTATTGCGTCGACCGCTGCCGGAACATGGTGAGGCCAGACACCCGCTCCAAGAAAAGACAAGAGATCACGCGTTGAGAGGTTCTTGTTGAGAAGCGCTTCGACATGGCGCCTTGCCTCCATCTCCGAAAGCTTCGACGGTATCGCGAGGGAAGCTTTCGCTCGTATGGGTGAAGGAATGTCTTTGAAGAGATCCTCGATTACCCCCACGCCAATATCGCTGAGCATCTGGCGCTTGATTGATTCGTCGCTATTGGGAATGTACGGATGAGCCCTCGACAAGTTCCGCTTCCTCGCGGCGGCCCTTACCCTCAGTTCATATTATTCGATTATGGTTGTTTGAAGAGTTAGAGAATAGCCCTCAAACAAATGCAGTTAAGTCCTTGAACATCATTGAAGGAACGGTTAAGATACCGTTGAATTCACGCAAGATTGATCGAACAGCAGTCGTTGAGAACAAGCGCACGCTTGGCCCTGGAACGCATGTTGGCGCGGGCGCTAGGCTGCTTGGCCGGGTACGAACCGGTAAGGGAACATTCATCGATTCGAATGCGGTCCTGTAT
>JBAVCK010000049.1:0-9712 GCA_049586635.1 Bathyarchaeia archaeon | reverse complement strand
ATGCAGTTGTGGTCCGTTCAACATTCGTTTCATACCACCTGGCATACTGAAACCCTACGTTCTCCGCCTTTTGTCTGCGAGACCAATGCATGGATTTGAGATCATGGAGGAAATCTTCGAGAGAACCGGGAGAGTCTGGAGACCGGGCCCAGGCACAATCTATCCTACTCTTTCCTGGTTGGAGGAGAACGGCTACGTGGAAAGCGTAGTCGAGGTTAGAGGAGAGAAGGCGCGGAAACCGTACAGGATAACTGCGAAGGGGCTGGCTGCGTTGAAAGAGTATCGAACTGTGAAACGAGAAGGACTAGAGAGCTTGGAATGGATGAGAACCGTCTGGAAGGACATGTAACAGAGCAGCATTTCAGTAGAGACAAATGAATGGACGGAGTGTAGCGAAGGATGAAAGTAGCACTAGTTTCTGATAATGGAAAGAACGTCAGTCAACACTTTGGACGGGCACGTTACTATGTGGTTGTGACCGTGGAGAACGGCCACGAAGTTAATCGCGAGGTCCGTGATAAGCTGGGACCGACGATGCGGTTAAGGCCTATGTTGAACGACGCCTCGAAGATCATGCAGAGCGAATTCACCGATAGTAACGACTGGTCTGTAGAGCAGACTCCCGGGCACACTGATTCAGGAAAGTTTGGCTGAGAAGAGAGCATTACTTGACTGAAAAAGCCTGCAGAAACTGCAATTCATAAGCAATGGGTCCGTTTGCCCCAACTGTGGTTCAACGAACCTAAGCGATGACTGGAGCGGCCTAATCGTCATAATCGACCCGACTGCGTCCGAAGTTGCGAAGAAACTAGGCATCACTAAGCCCGGTAGATATGCTATCAGAGTACGCTAATTCGGATAGTCTGAAAATGTAACGAGACAGTTGACTTTGAAATGTTCTCAAACACGTGTGGCTTGTCTACCGTTTCCTTCTAATGTGGGCACCACGAATTGGTATGGGATTGAATGTTGCCCAAATGTGCAATGTGCGGCAATGAATTTCCGCTCGAGAAGCTCAAGAAATGCCCGTACTGCGGTCAACTATTTTGCGAGGACGATTACCCGAAGCACATGGCTTGGGAACACCGCCACGAAGGGCTTGCTGAAGATGAGACGAAACTATGGCGAGAAAGACGAGAAAACCCTGAGTAACGAAGCAGCCAGAACGCCGGAGGAATTGACTCAGGGAGACATTCCGCTTGTCGACGCAAACGAAGGATGGCATCAGCAAACTGGGCAGGTACGCCATCTGAGTCCGCTAATTCAGCAAATCTACCTGTCACGCTTCCGCATCGTTCTTCCCAGCCAAGTGGGTAGCCACCATATGCCTCCTTTCGTTGAATACCTTAGATGTCCGGTTCCATCATGATTGATCATATTATTCGCAGCACATTGAGTGCCCCTCACAGATATCATAGGAGCTTCACTAAGAGCTGGGCGGCAAGCGCCAACATTATGAGACCCAGCCCTGCCTTGATCGCTCCAGATTTGAACTTCATGCTAGTTCTCGCCCCGAGATTTCCACCGATGAGAACGGCCACACCAGTCGCCGCAATCAATGGGAGATCGAGACTGCCAAATGCCGAATGACCTATTATTCCAGAAAGTGCTGAGAAGGATATAATCAAATGCGACGATCCAGCCGCCCACTTCGCTGGATACTTACAAACGAAGACCATGAAAGGAACAATGAGTATGCCGCCGCCGACCCCCAGCAGGCCGGAGATGAATCCCACGGCGAAACTGACGGACACGATGAGCACGTACATGGCAGCGGAGAACCCTGTTGGAGGCTGCTCTCTCTCGGCCTTCCCCCTTTCCCAATAGGTGTAGATAGACCTGGCTCCCACACCGACCAGGAAAAAGACGAACAGCCATAGCAAAATGGCTGTATTAACAAAATTGCCCAGAGCTCCTCCGATAAAGGCGCCGACGCAGATACCCGGCACGAATATGAGGGACGTTTTGAAGTCAATCATCTTGTTACGGTAGAAAATGTAACCCGCAGAGACCGATGTTATTAGGTTCAACACAAGGGATGTGGAAGTAGCAAGCAATACTGCGTAACCAAGCAGGAACATCGTCGGGGAGTATACCGACCCTCCACCCTGGCCGAACATCGAGAATACAAAACCTATCAAAAAGACAAAGACAATGGTGACCAGAAGTAGAAGCGTGATGTCCATATCGATTGTCTCATTGCATGCCCTTTAACGCATCCAGCCTTGATTCCGTGAAACCGGAACATGGGATGCACATCGGCTGGCCGTCCTTTGTACGAACGTATCGTTCGAACACGTATTCGCCGCACACGCTGCACTTCGTCTTGTTGAACGAACCTTTCGGCGGAGTATACACGAAGTCCGGTTTGGCTTCCACCTTGTAGATTGCCTCGTCGGGTTGCTTGTTGACCCAATCGATTACTTCTCGTCGCACCGCCAGCGGAATCTTGGAAGGCTCAATTCCCTTCTTACGGTAGGCAAAGAACTCGAACTTGCCCATTGCATCAACGAACTCCGGTTTCAGCGAGGAGCGCACGGCACCTTTCTTAGGATGGTAGAAGGTAGCCGCCAATTTACCGTAGAACGTTTTAGCCATCAGCACCTTGCCGTAAGTCGCGCCTGTTGCGACCTGCATACCATCCAACATACAGGTTTGAGGGTGGCCCTCACCCACCTCGGGGAAGACGAAAAAGCCATGGTCAGCCTCATGCTCCACGCCCAACTGTTGCATCGCCAACCTCCCCATCCGGTACCCAATCGGCATAAACGGACATTGGTGCCCATGAAACTCCCAAGCCCATGGTGGTGGAATGAGCTGTGTCGTCATCTTCTCGCTCTCCTGTTAGTTGTGTCAAATCTCATGTTTACTTCAACCAAGACTCCGGTCAGTCTCGGAACGAGTATATGGCTTACCCTGCCTTTCGCGTCTAAAACTATAAAACTAGTTTTATAAGTATGCGGCGCACGCCTAGCTATGATACGACTTGTCTAGGTTAGTGCCTCAATTCGCCCTCTCGAAGCGGAAACCTCAGGAACTGCGCAGCATACTGAAGAAGTCGCGTACGAACCACCCTTTTCTCGGTGACCCGGAAGTACTTGCCCAGCGGGCGCGGTTCTTTCAGGCGGTGGGCCACGAGGTTCGATTAATGATTCTCGGCATACTGGAAGTTGAAGAGCTATGCCTTTGCGACATAGTCCAAGCGTTGCAGGTTCCAGCTTCAACTGTCGTCCACCACGTCAGCATGTTGGAGGACGCTGGCGTAATCACAAGGGTAGAAAGCGGCAAGTACACTTCATTTACGCTCAATCAGGATCTGATTACAAAGCATCGCGTTTTGCAGGAGGATTCTAAAGAATGATGACAATGGGCAGGCTGATACCGGTCAGTAGTCTGACAATACAGTATGGTGATGCCATATCTGTTCATCATAAAGGCTTTGAGGTCAGCCTATTCGAACCAAATGAAGATATCATAAATCAGCTCCGACAGTGAAATACATAGATAACATATTTAAGAACATAAATCTGAAACACGCGCCAGATCGAAGATGAGCGCTACTGTAACGCAGCAGGACAGGCTCAAGAGGTTGATGGGTTCGGGACTCAGAGGTATGTGTCGATCGGCTGAAAGGGTTTCTGATCTAAGGAAACGAGTAGAACAAGTTGATGACGTGATGATTGGACGACTGGAGCAACTTTTCTTCGGATTAGCCGATAGAACCCGCCTACGAATTATTGACCTCTTGACGACTGAAGAGCTATGTGGATGTGAAATCATGGCTGCATTGAACTTAACTCAACCAAATACCTCACATCATCTAGGCATTATGGAAAGAGCAGGACTGGTTGAGACTCACCGAGAAGGAAAATGGGTGTTCTATCGACCTAGCCGCTCCGTCAAAACTCTGTATTCAAGAGGGGTAGCATCTGTCAGGGGCTCCGACTAGAATGAGTCAAAGCAGTTCCAAGCGACTTTCTCTTCTCGATCGCTTTCTCACACTTTGGATATTCCTTGCGATGGCTATTGGAGTGAGCGCAGGAGCGCTCTTTCCACAGCTCTCAGCCTTCTTAGATAGCTGGAGCGTCGGCACCATATCGATTCCCATAGCAGTAGGACTATTGTGGATGATGTACCCGCCGCTGGCTCGTGTGAAGTATGAGGAACTCCCGAAGGTTGGAAAGGCGTGGAAGATGTTCAGCGTTTCGCTTTTCCAGAATTGGCTTGTAGGCCCATTCCTAATGTTTGGTTTGGCTTGGCTTTTTCTCCCCGACATGCCTCAGTACCGTATCGGAATTATCATCGTCGGCCTAGCGAGATGCATCGCCATGGTCCTGGTTTGGAACATGCTGGCTGAGGGAGATAATGAGTACGCAGCCGTTCTTGTGGCGCTAAACTCAATCTTCCAAGTCGCACTGTACTCCGTTTACGCATGGTTTTTCGTCACTCTCCTCTCTTCTTGGGTTGCTCAAGGTTCTGGTGTTACAGTTGCAATCTCAATCTGGGACATTGCGAAAACAGTTTTCATCTATCTCGGCGTTCCATTCATCGCCGGAATATTAACCCGATTCGCGCTCGTGCGCAAGAAAGGAAAGGCATGGTATGACGACACATTTGTGGAGAAACTAAGCCCGACTGCATTGATTGGTCTCCTTTTCACGATTGTTGTGATGTTCTCGCTAAAGGGTGAGTATATTCTTGCTTTACCGTGGGATGTTGTGAGAATCGCAATACCTCTCGTCAGCTACTTTCTGATTATGTTCACAGTCTCCTTCGTCATGTCCAAGGCTTGGAAGTTCAACTATCCGGAGACGGCTACGCTCTCCTTTACGGCTGCGAGCAACAACTTCGAGCTCGCCATAGCAGTCGCCGTTGGCGTGTTCGGGATCAATTCCGGAGAAGCTTTCGCAGCGGTCATAGGACCATTGTTTGAGGTTCCTGTCCTAATCAGCCTCGTCAACGTCTCATTATGGGCGAAGAAACGCTTCTTCGCAGAACCCAAACCCATCCAGGTCGCGGCTGAGCTACCCCGAAAGTTGGAATAGAAATGGATCAAATTGATGAGCCTAGGGGATGCGCCTGCGGTTCGAGATATTCCGATCTTATGAGAGCGCCTCCACCGAAGAAAGACTGGCTCAGAAAAACAACTTGCCCAAGATGCGGGAAGGTCTACTGGACGAATAAAGAAACCGATTACTGCATGGACTGTGCGCCTCACCCCCTCCCGCCGTCATTTTCAAAGAGCGGTTCGACTTGAACGAATATCTCAGAACTACCTACGACAAGTTTGAGCTGCAAGTGCGCAAAGGATTCTGCTACACAAAGGACGACCTATGGGTCAGCATCGAGAATGGCCAAGCCAAAGTCGGAGTTAGTGACTACCTCCAGAAGACATCTGGCGACATAGCATTCATTGAAGTCAAGAAAGCTGGTTCGACAGTTGAGAAAGGCAAGGAACTCGGAACTATGGAAAGCGCAAAGGCAACTATCGCTCTGCTCTGCCCCGTATCAGGAAGAGTCGACAAGACGAATGATGAACTAATCGCCACACCTGAGCTGGTCAATTCGGACCCTTATGGGAAAGGCTGGCTAGCTATCATCGCACCCAGCAACCTCAACGATGATCTGAGGGCATTGTTGAGTGCTGATGACTACTACAAGCTGATGCTCGAAAAACTGCAAACCGAACATGGAAAACTGGAGTCTAGATGAAATTGGATGCCCCAAGTCAGAAAGTAATTATTATACCGTGCAGCGGAATCGGTAAGGCATTTGGCAGCATAAGCCGAGACGCAACCTACGAAGTCACTGAAAATATTCGAAAAGAAACTACGCAGACTCTTTGCCTAGCTCTGCTTGTGAGTGGGGACGAAGAATCTTTGCGACTTGTGCGTGACAACAAATGCATCACGGTTGACGGATGCCCACTTCAGTGCGCTGAAAAGAACGTCAAGCTGGCGGGCGGCGACTTGGCCAGTAGTTTCCGAGTGGTTGACGCTTACAAGGAGAACAGGCATCTGAAGCCGAGGGGCGTTACCTTCCTGGATAACGATGGCCAGCAAATGGCGCTGGCGCTTGCTGAAAAAATAGCTAACAAAGTCGACAACCTGCTGAGGGAGCAATAATGACGGAAACGCCGGAGAAGAAGGTCGGTATCATCTCGTGCAGTGGCGAAGAATGCGTGGAAGGAACAATTTCACGGGTGGCGACACGTTTGGTCTTGGGAAAACTAAGGCCTAACGAAACTGTGACCATCTGCCTTCCCTTATTTCTCGCCGGCGGCAGAGAGGAGAGGGAGTTCGCGCGAGACTACCCAACTGTAACGGTTGACGGATGCGACAAGATGTGCGCAAAGGTTGCAACGGAACGCCACAGCGGCAAACCTGCGTCATCCATCGTCGTAACCGACTTGACTAAGGGTTGGCAATGTCCGAAACTTAGCTCTCGACGCAAGTTGAACGACGAAACCTTGACTGTTACGAGGAAAGTTGCTGACAAGATTGCAGAAGAAGTTGACGAGATCCTAAGACACTGGGTGTAAAGAATTGCCCGAATACAGAACAAAGGTTGTCTGGGCTGGAGGCCATGACGGCGAGCTGGCTTGTGGCAATGGCGCAAAGATGATGTTCTCTGCACCCCCAGCTCTTCAAGGTCGTCCTGGCGTCATGACTCCGGAAGATGCATACGTTGCAGCTTTGAATACGTGCTTTCACATGATGTTCATCTGGGCTACTGAACGCTTGAGAATTCAGCTAGTTTCTTACGAATGCGAGGCCGAAGGTCACGTGGTCGACTTACTAGATCGGACTTCCATGTTCACTCAAACCATTCTCAGACCCAAGATTAAGGTGAAGGCAGAGTCTGTGGGGCGAGTGGGAAAAGCGTTGGAGTGGGCTCGAAAGTATAGTCTCATTGCCAACTCAATCAAGCCACCGGTTATAGTCGAACCACAGATTGAGACTGAACCTTAATTGAAGATGGGCATATGCTCGATATCTTTGAAGAGATCATCGCCGTCAAACGAGAACGAAAAGCCGCCGCCCTTGCAACAATTGTTGGGGGCGAGAAAGGTTCGCCCGGAAAGACAGGGTTCCGAATGCTAGTCTATCCTGATGGCAAAATCTCGGGAACAGTTGGTGGAGGTCTTCTCGAGGCGAAAGTTCGCGAGGAAGCGCTACGCTGCATATCTGACAAGAAAACTAGACTACTCGAGCTGGCGCTTGATGATGAGAGCGCTGACAGCATCGGAGTACTCTGCGGCGGCCAGGTGAAAATCTTCATAGAACCCATTCAGGGTTCTTCCACGGTGTACGTCTTTGGGGGCGGTCACATCGCTGTTCCTCTCGTCCAGTTCGCCAAGACTCTCGAATTCGCTGTTGTCGTCGTAGACGATCGACAGGATTTTGCTAACAAGGAACGTTTTCCACAAGCGGATGAAGTGAAGGTGGGCGAGTTTGCTAATGTAGCCAAATCCATGGACTTTTCTGAAGGAGACTGCGTTGTCATTATCACCCGTGGTCATGCGCACGATGAGACAGTTCTGAAGGAATGCCTCTCGAAGGCCAGACTTCCAGGATATATTGGTATGATTGGTAGCAGAGATAAGATTGCCAGAACATTCGCAAACCTGAGAGAGCAGGGTATCTCACAGGAACTTCTCGCCAAGGTGAAGGCGCCAATAGGGCTCGACATAGGCGCTAGAACTCCTGCCGAAATAGCGTTGAGCATAATTGCAGAGATCGTTGCGTACAGATACGGAAGGTCGCTTAAGCCAGAGCAGCCTTGAGTGAAATTGTTCGATAAACGCCTGCGAATCAAATCGAGTACCATTCCACGTGAATCAAGTAGCAACGTGGATAGTCTCATAATGCTCGACGATTGTAGTGTAGGACGGGTGGGAGTTGATGGCCCAGGCTTTCGTCTTTGTTAACGTGGCCGCAGGTGCTGAAAAAGAAGTTCTGAAGAGCCTACGTAAGGTCCCCGAGGTCAAAGAAGCATACCTCGCGTACGGCGTATACGACATCGTCGCAAGAGTTGAGACGGATTCAATGGATCGTTTGAAAGAGGTCATTACGCGGGAGGTTCGTGGACTCGACGGGATAAGGTCAACCTTAACGACAATCGCAATGGAAGGAAAATAATTCACAGACCGGCTGATGATAACTCACTCACTATGCTAGGGTGAATGCGAACCAGCAAAGGAAGATGGAAATCGTAGCATGAGAAGGACATCCTAAATCGTGGGTCGCCGCATCACTATATGCGCGCACGACTGACTGGACCACCGGGATTATGTCGCGTAGACTGAGAATGTGGCGGGTGATCCGTTTCACGATTCGCAGAGGTCGTCCTATTCTCTACTTGGATCCGAGGAATCGCCATAGGGCCGCGGCGAGAAGCCCTCCGATAATTGGGGCAACCCAGAACAGCCAAAGCTGGCTCAAAGCAATGCCCCCGACTATGACTGCTGGTCCGAAGCTTCTGGCCGGGTTCACTGACGTACCCGTTATGGGTATACCCACCAAGTGAATTAGGACGAGGCTGAGTCCGATCGGGATACCTGCAAAACCCTTCGGCACTGCCTTACTAGTTGAACCATAAATCACAAGCAGGAAAATGAACGTCAAACAGACCTCAGCGACGAAACCTGAAATCATAGAGAAGCCACCCGGAGAGGCGGCGCCGTATCCGTTTTGACCCAAACCGTTCACAGCGAGGCTATATCCTGGATTTCCCAAAGCCACCGCGTAGACCACTGTCGCCGCGATCACAGCTCCTAAGCATTGCATTACCACGTAGATCGCTGCATCCTTTGGTTTCATCTTCCCTGAAGCGAGCATCGATATAGATACGGCCGGGTTGATGTGGCAACCAGAAATGTTGCCGATAGCGTACACCATTGCCAGCAGTGAGAGGCCAAATGCAAACGCGATTCCGACGACTCCGATGTACTTACCGGCGAGTGTTACGCTTCCGCAACCAATGAAAACAAGCACAAAGGTGCCGACGAGTTCCGCGACATACTTCTTTGAGCTGCGCATGGTGCTCATGATGAGACCCGCTGGGTCAAGTTGTATTTAATAGCTATCTCCTTCGAGGAAGCGGATAGTCTCGCGCATCTTTTACACACAACATCAACCAACTGCAATTGTGGGAGCGCGTTATCCCACGCACAACATGACAAGAAAAAATCGTCGAGAAAAGAAGAGGTTTAAGTGGGCATGCTGATTCGACCTTTACTTTAGGAATTTTGAAACGAATGGTGACGTTTCGCCTTGCCGCATGAAGTGTCCGGATGGTCCTTCTCCCAGGAATTCGCTGAACCATGATTCATGCTCCACTTCCTCGTTCAGAATTGCCAAGGACAGGTCGTATGTGCGATGGTCTTTACCTGCCGTAAGGTTGCAAATGTGTGAGTATCCAGCGACTGCGCATCTTTCCGCATTTACCAGCACCGTCAACATTGCTTTGATGTCCGTTGGGTCTTTGGGCAGTCTAGCTGGTGGGCATGCAGACATGTCATGGAACACTTTCATATCATCCGGGAGCTTGCCTCCAAGCTCGTATATGCGTGGGGTCAATGCCTCGAAGTGATTGCGATCTTCGATTCGAGCTACTTCAGCGAGTTGCTTGATTCCTTCTCCTTCCAAGCCGATTAGGTTGCAGCGTAAGATTGTATAGTAGTAGAACGTTGTCAGTTCCGCGGCCGCGT
>JBAVCK010000048.1:0-16979 GCA_049586635.1 Bathyarchaeia archaeon | reverse complement strand
CTCTTTCACGGTCTGAATCGTCTGTACGGTCGGGAGTCCATTAGTTGGGATGCGCAGGTCCCGAATGTGGTTGTTCTGGTAGAATAGTTGGATGATTTTCGCAAGGTCCTTTCTAAGAAAGGGTTCTCCGCCCGAGATCCACAGGTCGTGGAATTCGGGCATGGTTAAGGAAAGTCTGGTGAGTTCGTCAAAGGTTAGGTCGCCTTTGCGGTTGAGTTCGAGCCAGTAGAAGCATGTTCGGCATCGGGCGTTGCAGATTGAGGTCACGAACAGGATGACGAGGTCTAGTTGTTTTACGAGGAGCGGTTTAAGGAAAGCTTCGCGGTGAGGCAAGCGGGTTCATTTCCGTGAGTTTGTAGGTTCGGCCTCGCCATTCGATTTCGCATGTTCGAGCCGACTTAATTATGCAGTATGTCATAATCCAAGGGACAATAAGGCTTGCGATTGTTTCCTTGAATCGAGTCTTCTCGAATTCTTTCTTGAACTCAGGCATAGCGCGGCTGAAGGTCGAATTGCGCTGGGCGCTTCGTAATACGCCGAAAACAGCCGGCACGAATAGCAGAGCTGAGGGAACCAGCCACAATCGCTCAAACATCCACCCCAAAACGAGGCTGAGGACGGCGAGTAGAAACACGAAGTCGAAGAATGCGTATGCTGCCGCCGCGTACTTCCATAGCCGGCGGTTGAAGATCCTCGTTATTATTGTCTGACGTGTCGCCCAACCCAGAAAACGCCGTAGGTTAGTCTGATTAAAGGTGGCGACGGTGCATTGAGGCAGGAACAAGATCTTGAAGCCATGTCTCCTCAACGCAGAATTGAGTGTCATATCATCGCTGACCGCACCTAACCACACCTCCCTGACTCCAATCTTGTCCAGAGTTTCCGCTCTCACCGCCATTGCCCCACCCCATGGGAAGTTGTATCGGTCGTTGAAGAGCAGATTTGTTCCGGAGGCGTTCCAAGCGGCTTCCACATACGACCAGAACCCGCCCCGCGTCGGAAAGTACCAACGGAAACCAGTCGTTGCCCCCACCGACTCATCCTTGAGGTTGTCGACCAGATCCTCAAGCCATTTGGATGAGACTAATGCGTCGCTGTCGATGGTTGCATAGACTTCGGCTTCGCCGCCTTCTCGTGACAGAGCGGTAAGAAGTGCTGCAACTTTCCCACTTGCAGTGATTGCAGTGTCCGAGGTGTAAAGGTGAGCGGCATTTTCCGGGTAGTGTGACAATACGGATTCCGCGATGGCGTAGGCGGGGTCATCAACTGAGTCAGTTACAACGAGAGTGTAGTAATTTCCGTACGTTTGCTGTAAGGCAGCCTTTAGGTTTCTCTCTAGGCCTGGTTCGTCGCCCTTACAGGGCATGATTAGGCAGACTCGAGGGCGAAAACCGTGTTTAGGTTTGGCTAGCGCTTTCGAGACTTCGCGGTCGAATTGTACGCCCAAGCTTAGGGAGTAAAGTGCGGCAGCGACAGCTAGAAAACCGACCGCGAGGAAGAAAGAGTAAGTGACCTCTCCTGGGGACAGGGGCGAACCCCGCTACGACAAAAAGCTTAGGGAGTTTCGATGACTTCGCATCGTATTTGTTTCAGTAGGACGGCTGCTTGTTCCGGGTCAATCTTAATCGTATAGAGCTGACTTGCGGTTCGGAGTTTCAGTTTCACAATATCCTTCAGCCGTTTCACGCGGCATTCCGTGGCCCGCTCTGAAATCCTGACGAACTGTTCTGTGTCAGAAATTTCGGTTGGCATTTCCCACTCAGCTCTTTCGCCGCTAAGAACAGTCAGGGGAATATAAACCTGAACGGGTGTCAAGGCGTGAAAATCAGTAGTTCCTCTTCGTACCGCCTCCCATCCACCACTGAACCGGCAGGCTTTCGGTCAATATGCCTTTGCGCGAGTAGTTCACCAAGTTTTCGGTTCGCTTCATCAAGTGAAATTGTGCGGTCAGTGAGCATAGGTAGTGGAATGTCTATCCTGAGTGGACGAGAAGGCATCACGTGGCGTGTCACTTTGTGGGGCAGTAGCCGTCCCTCTACGCCGAATTCGCGAATTTGTTCCTTTGTGAAAATGGGTACCGATATGATGAAGTTCATTTCGTTTGACTGGAGTTCTTGCAGGGCACGAGTTTCTGACAGGTATGTCACAGCGTGGCCCGCCTTGACCATAGCTCCTTCCAAGCTCACGGCTGTTCTGGCTCGTTGAATTGGGTCGATTGGTTCTGGCAATGAGAATTCTGACTTACCTCGGGTTAGGATGATTGTTTGAGGGCTGTAGCTCGGACTCGCCAAGTCAATGCTATGCCTTGAGTAGTTCAACCCGGCCTCTTTCAGCAATTTCTCCGCGAGGGTATCGGTTTCTTCTACGGTGAATAGCCTGAACCAGGCCCCTACCTTGATTTGGGGGTTGTCGTAGTCAACCAGGCAGCATGGTACGAGACGGCACTTCAGCAACTTCAACGAGTTGAACCGGTGCATACCATCCAGGATTACATAGTCTTCTTGGTCGACGACCAATGGGTCTCGAAGTATGCCTTCGCTTAGAACATCATTCGCCAGTGATCCAACGGCAGGATCTATTACTTCTTCGTGCGGTTTCAGCTCGTCGAGGTTTACCATTGAAATTCGAAAGCTCAGGTTTGACGAGCTAATCTCCAATCTTCAGTCCTCGTGAGGCATGGGACGTGGATTGGTGTAGGCTCTAAGGGTTACTGACGAGTGTATGTTTTGAAAAGGGCGGTAAGTAGGAAGAATAAAAAGAGTAGGGAAAACTGGTCGACCCGCTCCAGACGTGTACTAAGATGGATTCTACTTCGTGAACTTCGTCATCTTGGTGCCGCAGGTCGGGCAAGTTGCACGCATCATATTGCGGCCTTTCGCAGTCTTTTCCATGGTGGTCTGATCGTCGGGCACAGTCTTCTTTTCCTTACATTTCACACAAAACATTTCGGCCAATGAACATTCCCTCCCTTTCTGAATCGACTTGGTGTTAGCGGATAGCGAGGCCATAAAAGCCTTTGCTAATCAAGCCTGAAATTTGCAACAACTCTCATCGAAGTATGTAAGTCTTGATTAGTAAGTAGCAATCCTGAAAAGAATCTCTCGAAAAACGATGGAACCATAAGCAGGTACAAGCCTTAGCAGTCTGATGGCGAATGGAATGCCCGCACGAAAACTAATCTCAATTATTGGCACTGGCAAACTCGGAAGCGCCGTGGCATTGCAAGTGGCCCAAAGAGAGCTCGGCGACCTAAGGCTCATCGACATCATCCAAGGCCTTCCGCAAGGCGAAGCCCTCGACTTAGGACAGATGGCTGCCGAACAGGGAGTTGACGTGGATATTGTTGGTTCGAACGATTACAAAGACATCGCGGGCTCAGAACTTGTTGTTGTCATCGGGGGTTTGGGAAGAAAACCGGGTATGACCCGCCTCGACCTACAGGAGAAGAATGAAGCTATAATCCGAGGCATAGGCGAGAAGATTCTGGAATACGCACCTAAAACGTTGGTCTTGATGGTTACTAACCCGCTTGACGTGATGACCTACTTGGCTTGGAAGGTCACGGGCTTCGAGCCCTCCCGAGTTTTCGGTCAAAGCGGAATGCTCGACACTATGCGCTTCAAATATTTCATCGCCAAAGCGTTGAGAGTTTCGACGAGTTCTGTTCAAGCCGTTGTCATTGGTGAGCATGGAGATTCCATGGTTCCCTTACCGAGGTTCTCAACTGTCAACGGCGTCCCGATAACCGACTTGCTCTCACCCGCTGAGGTGAATGATGCCATTGATCATACCCGAAAGATTGCCGCTGAGGTTATCGCCCTGAAGGGGGCAACGATCTATGCACCCGCACACGGAATCGCGCGAATGGTGGAGACCGTAATCAAGGACAAGAAGATGGTCCTGTGCCTCACGGCACATCTGAACGGCGAATACGGGTTCAGGGGCGTCTATGTGGATGTTCCAGCGGTTCTTGGCGCACGCGGCGTTGAGCGCGTCATCGAACTGAAGCTGAACTCTGAGGAATCGGCAGCCTTTCAGAAGTCCGTTGAGGTCGTGAAGACCGCGTGCGGCCTCCTGAAGACGGTTAAGGGTTAAGTTCGGTCCGATTACGCGCCGCTGCTACCCGATTTGCGATCTGTGCAGCCACCACGCCAGCAGCGATCCCCGAATCAATATTCACAACCGAAAGGCCGAGAGAACACGCCTGAAGCATAGCCATCAACGCTGCCTGCCCACCCCCGCCATAGCCATATCCCGAAGAGGCAGGGACAGCGATGATGGGCATGTCAACGAGCCCCGCAACCACTGTTGGTAACGCGCCTTCACGTCCCGCCACGACGATTAGGCAGTCAACATTCTTCCTTACCATAGCGGTCAGCGGTTCGACCAAACGATGAATGCCCGCGACCCCTGCGTCTGCCTCCAGGAAAATTTCGCAGCCCATTTCTTCCGCAATCGTGGCTGCTTCTTCAGCGACGGGAAGGTCAACCGTTCCGGCGGTTATGATCCCAACTCGACCACCGGTCTCGATCTTCTTGTAAGCAACACCTCTGATAACGATTGTTGATGCGTGAGGAAGTTTTTTCATTTCATGGCCAGTGAAGTGCTCATTCAACTTGATGAGTTGCTCCTCGCTAACACGACTAACGATTGCACGGCCACTGTTCTCAATCATTCTGCCGCAAATCCGAATCAGGTCCTCAGTTGATTTACCTTCAGCGAATATTATCTCTGGGACCCCGCGCCGAACAGCCCTTCCAACATCCAGACGGGCTATGTTCGCTACATTCTCTATGGCATTGATTTTCAAAGCCCTTTCCGCGTCGTCTACAGAAATCTCGCCTCTACGCAGTTTCTCAAGAATGTCTCGCAAGAAATTTCGCCAGCGTGGAAACGCCTAAGTACAAATAGCTATGCTATGAGACCTAGCATAAAATGTTACCAGCAAAGGGTCCTGACGGATCGCAACAAATCGACAGGCTTCCTCCGGAAATGTCTTCTGCCCTTCGCGCGAAAATGGAAGAAGCGGTGAAGATGCTTAGAGGCTTTGGCAAGATCCTTGTCGCTTTTTCAGGGGGGGTAGACAGCACGCTCGTCGCTTACCTAGCGAAACTTGCAGTTGGTGATAATGCAATCGCGGTGACCGCGAACTCTCCAAGCGTTCCCCAAACCGAGATGGAAGATGCAAGAAGGCTTGCAAAGGAAATTGGGATAACTCACATAGTGATCCGGACCGAGGAGCTTGATGACCCGAGATATGTTTCGAATCCAGCTAACCGATGCTACTTTTGCAAGAAGGAGTTAAGCGGGAAACTGAAGCAGCTGGCGGCGGACCTTGGCGCGTCCACTATTGTGGATGGGACCAACGCGGACGACATGTTCGGACACCGGCCGGGCGCAGCGGCCCTGGCGGAGGAAGGCGTGAGAAGGCCGCTTTCGGAGGTAGGCATGACCAAGCCTGAAGTTAGAGAGTTGTCGAAAGTGCTCGGTTTGCCTAATTTCGATAAACCCTCGATGCCTTGCCTTTCATCAAGGATCCAGTATGGTCAAACAATATCGCCGGAGAGGCTCATGCGCGTGGAGAAATCCGAGAGCTTCATTCGTTCCGTGACCGACGTGAAGGAGTTACGTGTTCGAGATCACGGAGACTTGGCGAGAATTGAGGTTGGGAAAGATGAGCGGAATCTATTCTTTAGTGAGGAATTGCTTGATACAATCGGGAAGGCGTTGCGAGAGTTCGGTTTCAAGTATGTTTCCTTCGACTTGTTCGGGTACAGGACTGGAAGCATGAATGAAAGGTTAATCCCCCGAATAGAACCTAAGTCGAAATGAGGCGGTCGCTTTCGTTCTGTGGCTCCTCAACCGCCGTGTGCCACGGGGAGCAGCCCTAGTTCGTCATTTTCGGAAAGTGAGGTTTCTAGCCCATCCAAGGAGTTAATTTCCCTTCCCGAGACCATGATCAGTGCATTTGGCCTTGGGTCTTCCGACGCGGTCTCCAATAATAGTCGTTTCAGGTCTGCATATTCATTCCCGGCCACGAGTTGTGATATTAGTGATCTAACAGTTGGGGTTAAGCCACTGACATTGAAGTCGATTTCACTGGTCCTCGCAGCTGTTCTGAAGACCCCGTAAAACTTGATGTGAATTTTCAGGATTTTCCGCCCTTTCCAAGCCATATGGTTGGGCTTCCCCGCAATAAGGCAAATTCGTAAATGAGCGAATTAAGGTTGCACGCGTCGTGGATTATTGCCACAACTGAGTCAATTTCCACGCACAAGCCACCTCTTAGCGCCTTGCTTATTGGGCGTTCCATGAGCGCGCTCGGCGAATAATCGAGTCATTTTTGCGATAAGAAAGGGGAAAATTGCAATGCGAGTTTTGACACGTAATGCATACTTAATGTTATGTAAGCATCCGCCCGCACGGCTACCGGTATCAAGAATAGTGGTAGTCCCCGATGCGAAAGACGAAGTTATCAATCGGAATTATTGCGTTTTCACTGTTGTTCCTAGCGGTATCGGCTGTTCCTGCAACTGCCCAGATGGGAGTCTGGAGGGACATCAACCCAGACGCATACATCAGCCCACCCGCAAACCCGCAACTAAATTCGCTCTACATGCTATCCCCCAATGAAGGCTGGGCTGTTGGAGGCTCTCTTCCGTCCAACGATACTGTGACGGCTCTCCCGGCAATATTTCATTATGACGGTTCAACCTGGAATCTGGTTCCTGCACCTAAGTTTCTGAGTTTCCCGAGCAAGCAACACGCCTACAATTTGACCTCCGTAACCTTCGGTCCACCTAACAACCCAATCAGTAAGAACGACGGTTGGGCCGTCGGATTCAACGACACATTTCCGTATAATCCGGCAATTCTGAATGCGAACGCTTCCGTGGCGATTCATTGGGACGGCACGACATGGCGCGTACAAAATGCCGGGTTGTCTGGAGCAAACGCAGGACCACTGTGGTCCGCCTTTATGGTTAGTTCAACTGATGTCTGGGCAGTCGGACAGACACAGAACTTAACGTCAAGTGCATGCCCCGGGGCTGTCTGCGGAGTATTCTGGCACTGGACTGGCGTTCCTGGCCTCGGAGGTGGTTGGAACACTCCACAAGTGCCAGTCCCGAAAGTGGCGTTCTACTCAGTGTTCATGGTGAGCTCAACTGAAGGTTGGGCGGTCGGTTCTGGCGGCGCAATCTACCATTATTTCGGCGGCGCTTGGTCGGCTGTCACATCACCCGTTACGAGCACGTTAAGATCGGTGTTCATGTTGAGCCCGACTGAGGGTTGGGCCGTCGGGGACGGTGGTGTTATAATTCATTACAGCACCGGCATATGGACTGGTCCGGTCAGCCCGGGAACAACCACTAACAACCTGTTCTCGGTTTTCATGGTTTCCTCGACTGAGGGATGGGCCTTCGGCATGGGTGGAATTATCCTTCACTATACCGGTGGTACTTGGACTGCGTTGCCATCAAATCTCGTGCCAACATCGCCTGTCGCGTCACTGAACTTCAACTCAGGTTATTTCAACGGCGCAGCTGATGGCTGGAGTGTGGGCACCGATGGCGTCATTCTGCATTTCGACGGGACTAACTACGGAACTGTAACAAGCCCGACAATCAACAACTTCACATCGGTTTCATTCGGCCCACCGTTGACAGGACCGGTAAACCCGAACGATGGGTGGGCGGTCGGCAACTCCTCAGTCACGCCCACATTCGAACCAACGATCTACCATTGGAACGGATTCGTTTGGACTAAAGGAGTGGCGATAGGCACGTTGAACAATTTGAACTCAGTGTTTATGGTTAACACCGGCGATGTTTGGACGGTCGGCGGCGGCGGTCACCCAACTGCCACATGTTCAGTCGCTCCGTGCCCTGTAATACTGCATTTCACTGGTGGGTCTTGGAACACGATCACCGCACCACCAGGCTCTTATTCGCTCAATTCGGTCTTCATGGTTAGTTCAAATGAGGGATGGGCTGTCGGCCAGAGTTCGACCCCTACTCCTTCTGGCATTATCCTGCACTACACTGTAACTGGTGGTGTCGCGACATGGGCAATTTTCCCATCACCGTCTAGCCCGCCATCTACCCCCATACCGGGTCTAAATTCGGTGTTCATGCTCAACCAGAACGAAGGCTGGGCTGTGGGTAACAATGCCACAATATTGCACTATACTGTGACAGGGGGCGTCGGAACATGGAACGTTGTGACAGTGAGCGGGACTCCGGGCCTATCTGCTGATGCTAATCTAACGTCAATCTTCATGCTTAGTCCAACTAGTGGCTGGGCTGTCGGAGGCATTTCGGTGTCTTCGATCACTGATGGTCCCGTAATCATCTACTGGGATGGAACCAAATGGTCTCCAGTTGCGACACCCTCTATTCCAGGAGGGATCACTCCAACCGGCCACACGAGCGGCCTGTTGAAATCAGTCTACTTCACGTCGCCAACGGATGGTTGGGCGGTAGGATACCCTGGCAAATTGGTCGCAACGATTCTCCATTGGGATGGTTTCGCATGGAACTTCGTCACACTCTCACCATCGTTGCTTGGAGAAATTCCCCCAATCCTAACCTCAGTCTATATGACCTCCGAGACTGACGGTTGGATAGTTGGGGGTTCGCCGGACTTTCCCCTCCCCGTGAGTGCAACGTATTACAGCGGGCCTGGCTTCAAGCAACCCTTGTCCACAATCTTGAGATTCGCGCCGTTTGGCGGAATCTTCACTCAGACGACGACGGTCACACAAGTGTCGACACTGTCAACGTCTACGATCGCGTCTACTACAAGCGTCACCACTTCCACAGTCACAGTTCCCGGTAATGTTCAGGTTACAATCAAGGTGGTAGATACTTCAGGAAACCCGGTTCAAGGAGCAAACGTCACTATCGCATCCCTCGGTTTACAGGGCGTAACGGACTCACAGGGCACGGTTACCTTTACAGTTCCACTGGGATCATATGTTGTGAGCATCAGTCAGGGTTCAAATTCTGCAAGTCCCAGCATTAATGTCGTCAGCAACGGCCAAACTATTGTACTCACTTTACCTACCTCTGGTGGGTCTTTGATTCCGATAATTCTAGGGATCGGTGTGGCACTCGTAATCATCTTGGTAGTGCTTCTACTATTGTTAGGTCGGAGACCGCCAAGGCCGGGGACAAGACCTGCAGTACTGTACCCAGTTCAAAGAAGGCCATAGCAATGACAGGTAAGAAATCGAACAGAATGGCGAACATAACCGCCACACTCCCCATTCAATTACTGGACACGATCGACGAAATGGTCGAGGGAGACAAGGTACCTTCCAGGTCGTTTGTGATTCGTGAGGCTGTCAGGAAATATATCACGGAGTTTGAGCAAAAATGAAGTGTAGATGTGCGCCACTGAGCAACGCTTATATAAGCAAAACGTCGAGTGGAGACAAAGCCTCATTGGAGCATCACGCATTTCACTTTGTCTGTAAAGTTGGAGAGAGTTGTTTTGTTAAGAGCCAATAGTTCGTTAACCGTAACCGCAGCGGTCTTACTTGCAATTCTGATAGCGGGAATAGCCCTTATTCCAAATACGCAAGCGTCCGCCGGGAATTGGCGTAACGTCAACCCAACCGAATACACTAACGTTCCTGACGCCAGACTGAATTCGGTTTACATGCTTAGCGGTGGAACTGGGGGAATAAATTCTGGGATGGGTTGGGCTGTTGGAAATAACGGAACAATATTTCAGTGGGACGGTTTTTCATGGAAGAACTATTCCTCCGGGACCCCATGTAATCTGAACTCCGTGAACTTTGGTTCTCCCTTGTCTCTTCCAATGAGTTCGATCAGCTCTAGCGCCGGATTCATTGTTGGCGGAAATGTCTCACAGAGCACGTGTCCAAAGGCAATTGCTCTGTTCTGGAACGGTGCCAGCTGGTTCCCGGCAAACATTGGTCTTGACGTTGGCCAAGCCGAGAATCTGACATCTGTCTTCGTTGATTGCGCGTATGGCAGCAACAGTGCTTGCGGTTCCAGTCAGGTTGATGCTTTTGCTGTTGGACTGAATGCCACAGCGGGCACAAGCTACCGCTTCACTGGCACTCCCCCTGGTAGTGGCTGGACTCAAGTGCCTGTCCCAGGTTCGACGAACTGCCAAATCAACTCGGTGTATATGGTTAGCCCGAACGAGGGTTGGGCAGTTGGCAAGTGTGGGAAGATTTACCACTACTTCGGAGGCGGGTGGACCAACCCGTATACCTTCAGTACACCTTCAGTCGACTTCAAATCAGTTTTCATGGTTTCGTCTACCGAGGGCTGGGCTGTTGGAACAGGTGGACAGGTCTCTCACTATTTCTCTGGCTCTTGGCAGAGCCCCTATAGCCCTAGCGGCACAACCACTACTTTGCGATCTGTCTCTTGCGTAGGGTCATCGGAGTGCTGGGCGGTCGGAGACAGCGCAACAATCGTCCATTACATAAGTGGAACTTGGACGCCGCTTAACGTGATTCAAGTCCCAACTATCAGAGGTTTGATGGGCGTCCATGGTACTGGTGGGTCCAATGTTTGGGCAGTGGGTGAGACAGGCTCAATCTTGATGTATGACGGTTCAGTCTGGGGCTCCATCACTTCACCGTTACAAACTGACTTCAATTCAGTCTACATGACAGGTTCAAGCGACGGCGCAGCAGTAGGCAACAGGACTGTGATCAACGGCGTTCCTACAGCAACGATCGCACGGTGGGACGGCGTAAAGTGGGTTAGGCCACAGGGCACAGCCGCTCCGACCGATCTGTGGGGCGTTTGGGAAGCAAGTTCGAGCGAGTGGTGGGCCGTCGGCGGCGGTGAATCGAATTTTCCGTATATCCTTCACTTGACAAGCATGACATCTACAAGCTTCGCTGGTACCGATTTTACTAGTATCGGTTGCGGGGCGAATTGCATTTTTCTATCTGTTTTTGGTACATCCTCAAGTAATGTCTGGGCTGTAGGGACTAACGGTGTCTTTGCGCTTTGGACTGGCGGTCCCAACTGGGGTGTGATATCGACTACCGCGGGAACAGTTTGGCGGTCCGTGACGTTCGTCGGGGGTGACTCGACCAAGGGGTTTGCCGCAGGTTTCTCAGGAGCTGGCCCTCTTCTCGACTGTTATGTTAACGGATGCTCAATGCTCGGCGGCGCCGCTCCTGCCGGATGGGGGACGGCCTCGCTTCCGGGCGGCCTGCCAGCCAACACTCAACTCAATTCTGTTTCGACGGAGGCAGACAACACTAACCGTGTTTGGATAGCTGGAAGCAACGGCAGAATCCTGATGATTGACGGGAATACGAAGACAATTACTCCGACATCCACATCCAGCAACTACAATCTTACTTCAATCTTCGTTGACTCGTCGTCTGACGGATGGGCCGTTGGACAGGACCTCTCTAATTATTACCCAATCTTTCTCCATTATGATGGAACAGGTTGGAATCCCGTCTCTATCAGCCCGCCCCCTCCGCTCGCAACGGAATCAGAAGGAAGAATTCAGAGCATGTTTCTGCTTTCGAGTACCAATGGGTTTGCGGTTGGTACCGCTCAAGGAGTTAGTTCCATAACCAGCAATAGAATAGCTTCACTGGGAATGATGTTCCACCTAGACCCGCCGGGAGGAGTATATGCCACAGCATCCACGTCGTCAACTCCTACCCCGACAAGCACTAGTGTAGCGAGCAGTGTGACAAGCATAGTTTCGACTTCGAGCGCCACAAGTGCAGGTAGTGTAACCAGCTCCACATCTTCAATGCCGGTTACTAGCACGACCAGCTCGTCCCAGACGAGTGGCGTCAGCTCGGCGACTACTGCTGCCATCAGTACACCTACGACAGCGACGTCAACTTCTAATTCGATTTCTGTCTCGACGCCTATGACTTTACCACCAATCCCAGGCTTCCCGTGGGAATCTATCATCGCAGGCATAATTATCGGCATGGCGGCATTAGCGATTCTGAGACGGCGCAGAAAGTAAACCATAGGACAACCCCCGAGACGGGCAACCGTCTTACATCTTCCGTTTCAGTGCGCGCTGGGCCTACGCAGTGGGCTGTTAACCCTCAGTTCAGAGGTGGCTGGAAAATGACACATGTTTGGGGGTTTTTGCGGGTAGGTTTATCTTCCGAGTTTCCAGCAAGTCCAATGATTTCAGTTGAGGCTTCACTCGCTGGTAACAGCATGCATCATCGTGGCCGCCTTAGTCGGTACGTTAAGCCTTAGTGCGCCCGCCTCAGCCAACAGCCCTCAAGCGACAAGCATCAGCTTCACCGTTACGACTACAACGAACTATCAGGTCCAGACGGGCGGGGTGTTGCAGGTTAATTTCAACTCAGTTCAGGTGGACACTGTCCCGCCCCAAGTTTACTCGTTTGGGGTTCAGGCCAAAACGTTTCCAGGGTTCTGGGTCACTCGGCTGCATTGGGAGTTCGGCGACGGGGCCTTCCTTGATTCTCCTTACTGCTGCCAGAACCAGGTTAGTGAGGTACAGAACCATGCCTACGCCCAACCCGGGTCATACACAGTAGTCGTCGTGGCCTACGATAATATGGGAAACTTTGGTGACGCATTCGTCACTGTCAACTGGGTTCAACCGATCCCAGAATACCCAAGCTACGGCCTACCCCTATTAATCGGCCTATTCACAGTGCTAGCCGCCGCAGCGTACGCAAAGGGTAGGCGCCTCAGCCCCCGCTATTTCTGAAGGTTGAAATGTAGCCTATTCGCGGGCGAGATGATGCCGTTTCGACTTGCATAACGGCTCCGTTACGCAATCAGCACGGAGAAACATGCCCCGTTAGCGTTCTCCAACCTAACTAGCTCTAGGCGACACCGTCGCCCTAGCCGGGCTTAAAAAGGGCTTATATATTGAAGGGCGTTACGAGTGCCCAATTCCCCCATATATAAGGTGAATAATCTGCCGGGCAAAAAGGTGTTCATCAATATCGAAAACGTAGTCGCCTCGGCGACCCTTCACCAGAATATCGACCTAAACTCAATCGTTCGCGTTTTCCCCGGTGTCGAGTACCGACCTGAACAATTCCCTGGCCTCGTGTACCGGCTGAAGAAACCGAAAACGGCCACACTGATCTTCAGCTCGGGAAAGATGGTGTGCACTGGTGCGAAGTCGGAGCGGCAAGCTCGAAAGGCTGTAATGAAAGTTGTCGATGAACTGAAGAGGAATGGCATCGTCATACTTGGCAAGCCGGAAATTATGATTCAGAATATCGTTGCGTCAGCTGGCCTCGGCGGAGCCATCGACCTAGAAAAGTCCACGTACTCGCTGAAACGGACAATGTATGAGCCAGAGCAATTTCCGGGCTTAATCTACAGGATGGACGATCCGAAAGTTGTCATACTCCTATTCGCTAGCGGAAAACTTGTCTGCACCGGAGCGAAGAAAGAAACTGAAGTTCACAGAGCCGTTACGACCCTTCAAGGGACCCTTGAGGAAAAGGCACTCATAACATACGAAGCGGCTCCCGCAGCCACGCCAAGTGTGTAGGCGGAAGCGAAAATAAGCAAAGCACGCGACTACATCGCCCTAGATGGCAATGACTGAGAAGCGAAAGATAGGGGCTTACATTCTAATCAAAATCGCCCCGGGGAAGTCAAGAAGTATTACTGAACAAATGTCGAAGATTGAAGGAGTCAAGACTGCGCACCCGGTTACCGGAATGTTCGATATCATCGCCTACCTTGAAGCCACAGACATCAACAACCTCACTGGGACCGTGAGGACACGTATCCAGACATTGGATGGTGTGCTCCGAACGCACACCGCGATCGTAGGCGAACTTGTGACTACAGGTGATTGAGAACCGAAACGTGCTCGGAGGTTCGCGGAACATCTCCGCGAAAGCATGCACTAGTTTTTCTTCTTGGGAGATTTCGATTCGCTATATTCAACTAGGATAATGAGCGCGACCAGTAGAATTATGAGAGTGACCCCGAGGGGTCCGCGCAGTTCTAAGCTTATGAGCCCAACATAAGGGATTTTCATTACGTATACTCCCATGAGATTCGCAGCGGGCACCTTCCAACCATCCTGAATTTCATTATGGTCGCCTTTGGTCTGGAAGAATAGTGAGCCCCCTTCGTTGAGCACGGCGATTACCCGATGCACGATCGGCATGTCGTATTCGTACGGGCTGTGGAAGATGATTATCGTCCCCACAGTCACGGTCTGTGGATCAACTCCACGAACAATTATGATGTCTCCCACATTGAGGACAGGTACCATGCTCCCAGATGAAACAACCATTAACGGGGATTCGGAGTGAAGCGCCAACCGCATAACCTCGACCCCACCATAAGTTGCCGCAAATAGTATGACGATGAGTATCACGACGCGTACCGTCGGATTCTTCAACGCTCGAATGACCTTCGATGAAGCGCTGTTCTTAGGCAAGTTCAGGTCTCAGCTTCGAAACCGTTCATCCTTGATATTGCTTTCGAATTCCCCGCGAGTTCGATTCAGGTCTTTGTTACCGACGGCTGGCCTTGCATGAGTCGAGCCAGTTCGAGTGTGGCACGTTCCCCTGCCTCCAAGAAGCTGGCCCCCGCTTCAGTGATCTTGTAGATTCTACGGCCACGGCCCTTCTCAGATTCCCATTCACCTTGAATGTAACCCTCTTCCTCAAGTGAGTGCAGCAACGGATACAGGGTGCCTGCACTCAAGTAGACCCGGTATTTGTCCCGAATCGCAATATTCACTTCGTAGCCCCATTGAGGCTTCGCGCGCAAGAGCCTAAGTATGATTAGGTCAAGGTTGTTCTTCACAACCCGCTCGCGCCAATCCTTATCCATGTTTCTAATCAAACGCTAAACCTCGGCGGCTCCCGCGCATGCATGTGGCTGAGGGAATGCACTTACTGGTTTCACGCCCTGAATTATAAGTTCCCCTAGGCGTTGTACTACACGTAGCTAATCGAGCAGCTTGGCGGGAGTTAATCGGCTATTGATACCTGGCTGCCTTGACCGAGCCCGAGGGGTTGTTCCTCGAATTTGACTACGAGAAAATCGGTCTCAACACCGACAACTTTTCCCTTGAAATCTTTGGTCTTCGAGAATTGAAAAGCCGCGTCGTGCCCTATGAAACGATCTAGGTCCATTTCTGAGACCGTTATCCAGGCTTTGTTCTCCGTGTCGTCGAATGTGATAACTACGCCGATCAATTCAGCCAATTCCGGAATGCTAGGTAGCTGTGCTTCTCTTCTTGAAGTTTTCCCGAAACCAGGTATAGCGCTCAGGTTGGATTGCATTCGACCTAATCTTTGAGCTTACCAATTTCCTTAAGCCTGCGCTTTCGTCTCTCCTCAGCTTCAGCCCAACGTCGCTTTTCTTCGCTAGTGTCGGGTCTCAGGATGGCCACGTGTGTCGGTTTCCGGTTCTTGTCGAGTGCCACATACGTGAGGTAGCACGTGCCTGTGTGGCGGACTTCGCCGGTTAGCGGGTTCTCTGCTTCGACGCGAACTCCAACTTCCATCGATGTTCTGTGCGTGTAGTTGATGGAAGCGATCATCCGAAGTATATCGCCAATATAGACTGGGGAAATGAAATCCATCCGGTCAAGGGATGCGGTTACAACGTTGTTACGTGAGTGCCTGAAGGCGACGATTGACGCCACCTCATCGATCATTCGCAGAATACTGCCCCCGAATACGTTACCAGCCACGTTTGCATCCATAGGCATCATAATTCGTACCATCCGAGTCGAGGATTCGCTTGGCGACTTGCCCTGCTCCTCCATACGCATCAACACGCGTTGAGCCTGCTGTCAGCCTGAATAACGGTTTCTCTGGAGTTGGCGGCTTCGAAGAGTCTGAACAAAAATATCCAACCTGCTACGCCAAGCGCCATAAGGGAATCTGAGGGTGGCTCCACCCAAACGATGGGTGGGTGACGGGTAATTGCCCGTCTGGGTGCCCCCTCTTTCACCTTCGTTCAGGTTTGGAAAGGGTTAATATACGAAAAAGCGAAGCGCCCGACTTAGTTCACCAAGTACGGTGGTTAATACGGAAACAGTTCAGATGGAAAGGGTTGAGACTAAGCTAATCAGGGAAACCAGAAGCATTTGCCCTGATTGCAACAGAATTCTCCCAGCAAACGTCTATGAGCGTGCAGGCAAGATTTGGTTAGGCAAAACCTGCCCAGAGCACGGCGAAATTGAGGAGCTCTATTTTGGGTCCGCCGACATGTACTACAAGTTCGCCAAGTTCTCCCACAACGGGAAAGGAATCGAAAACCCGAACGTCCCACTCGAGAAATGTGCGTGCCCAACAAACTGCGGGCTATGTACGAGCCACCTGAGCCACTCAGGGCTAACCAACCTTGTCATCACAAACCGCTGCGACCTAACCTGCTGGTACTGCTTCTTCTACGCCAAGAAAGGGGTTGAAGGCGCCTATGTGTATGAGCCCACCCAGGAAAAGATTCGTGAGATGGTTCAACTCCTTCGCGCTGAGAGGCCTGTACCGGGTAATGCGATCCAAATCACGGGCGGAGAACCGACCCTCCGGGAAGATTTGCCCGAAATCATCCGCATATGCAGGGAAGAGGGCGTTGAGCACATCCAGCTGAACAGCAATGCAATCAATATGGCCCAGGATTCTGATTGCGCAAGGCGCGTCAGGGAAGCAGGTGTCAACACCGTCTACATGAGTTTCGACGGCGTCACGCCGCGAACAAACCCGAAGAACCATTGGGAAGCACCCATCGCAATTGAGAACTGCAGAAAAGCGGGATTAGGCGTTGTACTGGTTCCGACGGTTATCAAGAGCATCAACGACCACGAATTAGGCGGGCTAATAAGATTCGGCCAAAGAAACATGGATGTCATTCACGCCGTCAACTTCCAACCAGTCTCATTGACCGGCCGGTTGAGCAAGTCCGAGCGAGAGAAATACCGAATAACAATCCCAGACTGCATTGAGCGCATCGAGGAGCAGACAAACGGCGAAG
>JBAVCK010000047.1:0-2846 GCA_049586635.1 Bathyarchaeia archaeon | reverse complement strand
GCCTATTATTATCTGGGTTTGGATTGGATTGAAACTCAGAAGAGATGGAAAGGGAAAGTAGAAACCCCACCCGTAATGATTACAGTTTGCAACAGAACAGAAACAGCTGCTCGCCTCGAATATGCGTTCAATCACGGGAAGGTCAGAATCGACGAATTGAAAGATGCCGAAAGAATGTTGAGGATAGATTCTGAAGTTCTAGCTCAGGCAGAGAGCAGAGAAGTCTCCGAGATTACAAACGGAAGCGATGAAACAACCAGGAAATTGTCAAAGAAAGATTCCGCAGAATACCTGAGATTGCAGGTGGACACAATTGGTAAGGTGGGGGAGCCCGGAGAAAAAATCCAAAACATAATCTCGATAGGGATGCTGTCTGAAGGTTGGGACGCAAAGACTGTAACCCATATTATGGGCCTTAGGGCCTTTACAAGCCAGCTTCTTTGTGAACAAGTGGTAGGCAGAGGACTCAGAAGAACATCATATGAGGTAGATCCCGAAACAAGCCTGTTCGAGGCAGAGTACGTCAACATTTTCGGCGTGCCATTCACATTCCTGCCCCATGAAGGTGGCGAGGACACTCCTCCTGCTCCACCAAAACCAAAAACAAGAATCTACGTTGATGATTCGAAACGCGACCGTGAAATCGTATGGCCTAATGTGGTACGAATAAACCATGTGTACACTCCTGAATTGTCTTTGGACATCCAGAAAGTCAAGCGACTCGAGCTGAGGCCTGAGGATACACCCTTGAGAGCAGAGCTGGCTCCATTTATCGAGGGTAAGCCAGACGCCACAAAACTGAGCGAAATCAACCTCGCAGATAAGCAGGTTGAGGATATACTTCTGGTCCTGAGAAAGCAGCGATTGATTTTCGAAATATCACGAGATGTTTATGAACAGATTCAGCCAACGTGGACGGGAAACAAAGAATACTTGCTAATGCGATTAGTAAAGATAATCGAAAACTTCATTGATTCTAAGAAGCTGGTGATTGCGAGTAGGATCTACCAGGAAGACCTGAAGAAGAGATTGCTGATTCTTCTCAATATGAACAAGATCGTTCAACACATATTCAATGCCATAAGGTTCGAAAATACTCTGGAACTCGTTCCCATATTCGACAAAGAAGCCCCAATTAGGTCAACTGCAAGAATGACGACGTGGTACACCAGCAGACCTTGCGAAATCACCAAGAAATCTCACATTAGCCACGTGGTATTCGACAGCACGTGGGAAGCATCCGAGGCATTCGAGCTTGAGCGAAATAGTGAAATCGTCTCGTGGGTCAAGAACGATCATCTAGGATTTGTGATCAGATACGTCTTCAGGGGCGTCATCCACAAATTCTACCCAGATTTTCTGATAAGGCTGCTTAATGGGAAAATGCTGGTGCTCGAGGTCAAAGGAAGAGATGATCAGCAGAACAAAACCAAAAGGCAATACTTGAGTGAGTGGATAGAGGCCGTTAATTCTGATGGCAGATTTGGCGAGTGGGCTTGGGCCGTTTCATTCAGGACTTCTGATATTCAGGACATCATAGCAAAGCACTCTAAGGATATCTCGGTGCAAGCCCCACTTCTGAACTAATAGCGGAGAGGTGATGACGATGCCTGAATCTTCTTCGCACATCGCTCTCAAGCAGCTTCTCGCCACGAAATTCAAGGCTTGGTACGGCTCAGCCGTAGATGAATACCCTTCATCAGGCCATGAGCTCGACGTTTTTGCTACGACCACAACAGGTGTTAGCGTCTACGTTGAGATTATTTGGTCTAAGACGCAATTCCTTAGCGACATCAATATGCTGCAACAGTCAACTGCTGATGTTAAACTGGCTGTTGCGAGTCGTGAGGTATTGGCGAATATCCAAATGGTCAGAGAATTTGGAAAAGTTGTGATTTCCCAAAGAGAACAAGGTAAAAAGATTCACGGGGATCTTCTGGATGGTCAAAGAATGATGCAAGACTCCGAGTTTGTTGATCATGACTTTCGGAACCTCATTGATCAGCTTATATCACAATCCAGGAAAGAGAAGGAAAATGCAGTCAACTCTGCAGCCTCAAATGCACAACGGCGATACATTACCCCGTTAAAGAAGCCGGCGAATAGACTCGTGCCGATTAGGTCCTTTCGGTTGCCGCCGGAGTTAAGAAAGGTTTACGCCGACACAGTAGCATTCATGGTTTTTCGGGACGACTCGGAGATGTTCATCGAGATTTATTACGATAGTCACCCAGCAAGGGAGGTCGGACTCCTTATTGCCGGTCACGCGTTGGGCATTGACCGGTTTCTGAGCATATTGAAATTAAATCCTGAGATAGGCGACTATGAGTTTGGACTAACCGGGAGGCCGAACAGCATTTTGATCGTTTTATTCGAAGGTGAAGAAACCCTTGGCTACATAGGAAGTTACAAGTTGCTTGAATCACTAAGAGGACTTCATGGAGATGAACTAAGGAAGACAATTAGGCTTTGGTCTAGCATATGATGTGTTATCGTGATCAGAAGTGAATAGCCTACAGATTCATGGCCAATTCTAATCCAAAATTCACTTGAAGTTGTTTTGCTTTGACTATTCTCGAACCACAGTTACAAGTTTGGTCGCACCAAGGCGCGATTACAACGGCTAAGGCGTCTCACGAATTGATTCGTACTGCGTTGAAGAGTGGGGAGTCTGTCGTGCGTGAGAGAGACTTCGAGGTGTTCTTGCAAGGTTCCTACAAGAATGATACGAACATTTACGGAGAGAGTGATGTTGATGTCGTTGTGCAGTTGAACCAGACTTTTGAACGAGACCTCTCAGGATTACCATCCGGACAAGTAGCAGCGTACAAGACTACGTATAGTAG
>JBAVCK010000046.1:0-6222 GCA_049586635.1 Bathyarchaeia archaeon | reverse complement strand
TCCCTATAGTGGAGTTATGGTGCAGTTCGCAGAACGCCTCATGAGTGGCCATCCTCCTCTGATCTACGGCGATGGCCAACAGACGAGAGATTTTGTTTATTCAACGGACGTCGCCGAGGCGTCTGTTTTGGCCGCGCAGAATCCAAACTCCACCGGGATGGTTCTCAATATCGGAACCGGCGTGCCCACCTCGATCAACGACCTTGCAGCCCTCATGGCAAGAATCCTCAAGAAGACACACCTAGGAGTCGTTAGGGAGGAGCCTAGGCCTGGGGAAATCAAGTTTAGCCAAGTGGAAAACACCGCTACCAAACGAATCCTTGGTTTTGAACCTAGAGTTCGGCTTGACGAAGGAGTTAGCAACTTTCTCAAATGGTATGCAGAAAATAGGCAGCGAGAGTAGTTCCAAGAGTGATCCGTTAAATCGAAATAAGATTTCATGGAACCATGTAACCGCTAACTCGCACAGGGACAGTTTGCTTTATTACTCAAATGAGTAGCCACCGCCTGCTGCAGATGGGACAATACAAGTGAAACAAGGCTTTAGAGCGCGCTTGGTTTCGGCCGCTTCTTCCACGGTGGGAAGGAAAGGGTTCGTGAGCCTGATGGTTGCTGCACTCTGCGTTAAATTACTGATTTCAGCCCTCTTGCCGGCCAATCAAGATATCATAGACAGCGTTCAGAGGGCCACACTCATCGCGGAACCCGGTGGCCTTTCGGGCCCGTGGATCTTCCTTTACGCAATGACTATCACCGCCTGGCAGTGGATAACTGGTAGTTCCCTGCCCACCCGATGGGCGTATTCAATCCTCGCCATGCCTACGAATCTTCGCCTACTTTTGTTGATGCTGCGCCTCTCATCCATTGGATGCGACCTTGGAATAGGATTGGCGCTGCGGTATGCGGCGGTACGAATCAAATCCTCGACCGAACTGGGCCGGTTGACCTGTCTGTTGTGGTTCCTTAACCCCTACACTGTCTACGCAGGTGACTTGCCGGCCGTGCCCGATATTGCCGCAGCGTTCCTAACAGTCCTGGCCCTCGTCCTAATTGTGCGCGGAAAAACGGCTCTGTCCGGTCTCGCGCTCGGGATGGGTATAGCGGTGAAGTTGTACCCTATCTTGTTGCTTCCGCAGTTTCTCCTTTATGCAGCACGCACGCGTCGTGTCTCGCGCATCATCTTGGCGACATTGGGCCTTATCGGGCTAGTGGGATACATTTCATGGGCTGTGTTGCTAGGGTTCAAGTACCTCAGCATAACCCTCATATCCTACACGCCAGTCACGACGCCGATAGAAACGATCATCAACTTTTTCTCAGGTTACCTGATTAGCATAACGGCCGTCGCCCTTATCCTAGTCTATTTCATCACGTGGACATATGTGAAAGACAAGAACATAATGTTGTCCAGCCTATTGCTGCCAGTTCTGCTTGTATACTTCACGTTCGCGGACGTTTATCCACAGTATATTCTTTGGGCTGTTCCGTTTCTTACCTTGGACGTAATAGTCGGTCGGAAACGCAACCTCGTACTCCTGTTCATTCTGCTTGCTTTGGTCGTCATTTGGGAGATACTTCCTGTTCCTTCCCCGAACGTCTTTTTCCAGTTGAGCGTGCCAATCTTGCGTAATGCCCTTGCCATCACGACACTTGTCTACGCCTTCGAGGTCGCCCGAGCATTGCTTAGCCGTGGCAAGTTGTGATGTGTATGAGAAGGCGTGGGGAACTTTCAAGGTTGACTTTGGCCGTTATTGCGGTCGCCTTTCTAACGAAAATTCTTCTCACTGTTTTCGTTGTTCCAGTGGGCCCAAAGTCGGATTTCGCTCACTGGGTGGGAGGAACCGCATATACGTTCTCGCTGCTTCGCGAAGGCTCCTTGCCAGCAATATCCAGGACCGGAGTATACACGGGAATGTTTCTTCTTTTAGCTCCATTCTACGCGCTTTGGGCCGCCTTACCAATTGCCCATCCTCCGCTTAGCCAAGCCATCGGCTCAAGTTCTGAAACCGGATTTTTGCTTGTCTTCCTGATGAAACTCCCAGTAATTCTCTCAGATTTGATTGCGGGTGGATTGATTGCTTCAATCGTCGCGTTTTTCTCTTCAAGAGAGGCAGCGTTGAAATCCTTCTTTCTGTGGTACCTCAATCCTTACGCATTCTACCTCATGGTGGTTTCGGGGACATTCGACATAGTTCCAACCGTAATTGTTCTGGCGGCAGTCGTTTTCGCGATGAAAGGCAGATGGGCATCGGCCGGAGTCACCCTTTCCGTCGCCAGCGTCGCTAGGTTATACCCCGTGCTGCTGTTCCCCGTCTTCTTATTCTACGCTTGGAGGGCACGTAGGCGATTTTCTGTCGCGCGCATGGCTCTTTCTTTTGCGGCCTTAATTCTCGTCGGCCTGCTGTTGGAGAGTGTCGCCATCGGCTCGCTGAATTCCGTCATAAATTCAATCATTCATTTGCCCGTTGCAGAACCGTGGCTTAGCGACTTCATTACGTTCGAGGTCGGCCCATACATTTCGCTCACGCCTATTGCAGTAGTCGCTCAAATCTACCTAGTTACGGCATACTGGAAGAGAGGCGCCCAGATGGCCGGTATTCCGAATGCAGTTCTAGCCACACTTATGGCACTGCTGCTCACCTCTTACCATCACTCCTACCACTTTACCTGGGTAATTCCACTCCTAACAGCTTATTTTGCACTCGCAGAACAATCCCCGACGCTCTTCATCATAATTCTTGCAAGCGCATATTTCGACTCATTAGGCTATTCCACAACTAACTCCACCATCACACTATTCCAGCCACTCTTCGCGGGAATCTTCTATGGCACGAAGGCGGCTTACCTGTTGAAAATCAACCTTCAAGGATTAGGAATTCCATCAAAGTCTCGGACCTTCGGTTCAACCTCACCTCTAAGCAAACTTCTACAAAACGAAACCGTAATCGGTGCTCGTCGAGACTAAGAACGTTAGAAAGTAACAAATAGCCCGCTTGGCGGTGTCCTATCTTGAATACATCCAAGGCGCACTTCTTTGACATCCCAACTTCGAACCATTTTCAATAAAGCTAGTTCGGGAGCATCAGTTTTCGTTAGGCGGCAAACGGCGTTCTTGCTTTTGATGGGCGCGGTATCCGTTGTGAAACTTCTGATCTCAGCTGTGGCACCAGCGAGTATGGATTTGCGAGATACCGTACAGTACGTGATTTTAGCGAACCCGATACCGTTTGGGCCGTGGATGACTCTGGATAGTTATTTGTTCAGCCTTTGGCAATTCATAACGTCCACGCCAATCGTCCCAGGTCAATGGTGGAATACACCTCCCCCTGCAATGTCGGCAAATTTGCAACTCTTGTCTCTACTTTTCCGTTTGCCGCCATTCATCTTTGATTTAGCGATAGCGATCGTACTCTACTTCAGTGTTGCTAGACAGCATTCAGTGGGCCTTGGCAGGCTAGCGTGTTTATTATGGTATGTAAATCCCTATACGCTTTTCGCGGTCGAATTGCTGGGGGTCCCGGACGTTGCTGCGGCCTTCTTCACCTTGTGTGCCATAATAGCCCTTGTCCGTGGGCGAACAGTTATTGGTTCTGTCTCTCTCGCGCTAGGCATTGCATTGAAGCTCTACCCAATCTTGCTGTTGCCGCCAATACTCATTTATCTTCACAGGAAAATTGGAACCCCAATCTCAAGAAGAATCATAATAGTAGCAGCTGCACTCGTTGGCTTGGCCGCATACGTAAGTTGGGTTTTTCCTAGCGGGGTCGCTAACCTTTTCCTTTACGAGTATAGCCCTGTAACCCAGACTTTGAGTCTGTACATCCCATATCAGCCCACAGGCGTACGGGTCAGCGCGGCCACTTTGTTTCTCGTTCTACTGTACTTCGCCATATGGCGTTTCGCTAACAGTTCAAACATAACGGATTTTATTTTGCCGGTGTTTCTGACCTATTTCACATTCACGCTTCTCTATCCGCAATATGTTATCTGGGCTCTTCCGTTTCTCACGTTGGACATAGTTCTGGTGAAACGCCGACGCGTATTGTTGCTGGGTTTGTTACTGACCTGTTGTTTCGCATATTGGTTCATCAGATCGCTGGCTTTCCTCACGCCAAGTGGTTACAGTCTCCTACTATTTCCTTTGAGCGGAAATAACTTGCCATGGTATTTACAAGCGCTAAACTCTTTCCTGAAGGCGAACGCCGTCGGTGTAGTAGTTCTTCCCGTCATAGAGGCAACGCTCTACGGAATCACTTTCATCTACGCTCTCGAAGTCATACGCGGATGGTTCACGACAACATTATCTAACCCCGAATTGAAGTGAGATATCTGGTTATGCTATCGCGGCGATTTCTTTCACTCATTATCATCACGACAGCCTTGAAAGTTGCTTTGATACTCTGGACCCCGTACTCAGGGGACTTTTCAAACTGGGTGAGGGGGGCAGGTTACTCGTTCCTGCTTTTCAGCAAGGCACAGTTGCCCACTCCAAACGCATACGCTGGTCTGGAGGCGATATTGGCTCCTTTCTACTGGTTGTGGACAGTGCTGCCGATCCCTCATCCCGCACTTAACGAAATGGTCGGGCAATATTCGACAGCAGAATTGGCGCTAGTGTTCGTGATGAAGATCCCGGCACTTGCATTCGATCTTTTCGCGGGTTTCTTGCTCTATGAGCTAGTTCGGGATCGAACAGGCGTGGAACGTAAAGGTTGGATAGCTTTTCTTGTATGGTATCTCAACCCCTACAACATATACTGGATGTACTATTACGGCGGCTTCGACGTAATTCCAACCGCCATCCTCTTACTCGCGGTTGTATACGGAAACGGCGGTAAATGGATTCAGAGCGGACTCTGCGCTTCACTCGCGGCCATTCTAAGGTTGTTTCCGTTCGCGCTATTCCCGTTCTTCGTTGTATACGCGGCCAAGCAGGGATTGCGGCCTGCCGGAAGAATGTTGAGTGGTTTGCTCTCGCCGCTCGGCATTGTATTTCTCAGCGTGGCACACGCCTTGGGTTCTCCGAGCGCTGTCTTACCAGTTCTGGCGAGAATCCCCGTATTTCAGCCGTGGTTGGAGGACTTCTGGGGGTTTCCCTTGGACTACGCCAACGTGTTCTTCAAGCTCACTCCGTTTCTCCTCACAATTCAGCTATACTTCTTCATTCGATACTGGCGCGGCGACGGCGCGCTACTTGAGGACATTACAATCGCTTGCTTACTTATCATGCTCGTTAGCCAACCTCAGGGAAACGGGTATCACTTCATTTGGGTGTCGCCATTACTCTCAGCCTACTACGCCTTGGGCCGGATAAAATGGAGATTGCTCACCTCCGTATATTTGGCGGGCGCGCTCATTCCAAACTTGATACCATACGACCCCCACCGGCTGCTTTCGCTTCTGATCGAGCCCTTCTCTGGAGGGCTATTCTTTGGACTCAAAGCGATTGTTCTTACGAAAGTCAACATGCAGATGACGAGAATCGGCCCCAATATTCAGTTGATGCCACACATCTCTTCTTCTATACCTGCCTTCAAGAAACCTGAACGATCGTGGTTTAAATCCGTGGACACTTCTCCGGCGAGGGGAGCCAGTTGAACAACGTGAGGGTTGTCACCTTAACCCAAAAACTCTCCATGCTCCGGCAATACTTTGCGTAACAAAGGCTCTACTTTCCAGAGATTAGGAAGTAACAGTCCTCGACGATTTTTCTTCCGGAACAAAGGAAAACTTGGCCGCCGTCTTGGGCAACCGCTAAAGGACATTTGTAAGCAACAAGACTGAGCTTCGTCATCCTTTCAGCTAAGTCGACGGTTTCGTTGTCGAAAAAGATTCGAGGGTCGAAGAGTATGCTTAGCAAGTTCCCTCCGGATTATGAAAGCTGAGCCGTCGAAAACGTCATTCTTACGGGTCCGAGGTACCAGACGGTGTAATTTCACGCTAGCCAGCAGACCTGGGAAGTATTTTCTCCGGCAAAGGATTGGTGAAAACGTTTCAACCTGGTGCTAATCAGAGTCTGCCGGCAAGATGACTTGTTAACTTTCTTGTAGCATATGTTACGCTTCCCGCTGCGATGATTTTGCGAGTGCGTCTAGGGTGAAGCAGTTCTCGAAGCAGTACGCTTGAATACCATTTCTTGAGAGCGGTTTTGTGGAGTTCCTCGATATCACCTGTCGAGAGTTGTGGGTAATTGAGAACTGAGAAGTTCCCGCCATCATACAT
>JBAVCK010000045.1:0-31181 GCA_049586635.1 Bathyarchaeia archaeon | reverse complement strand
AAGCGAAGGGCCTTGGGATCAAACTAGTTGACATGCTAATTGAAGTCGCCAAAGAGAAAGGTGTGGAGAGCATATACGGAATAATCATGGGGGAGAACTTGAAGATGATACGCCTCTGCGAAAAACTTGGATTCACAACAAAGAGAGAACACGAAGATGTGCTCGTAGAACTCAAGCTCAGATAATGAGGTTTCTTTCCTATTTGAGACGGGACCATCATGACAGTTAGCGTGGTGGGCCCGCCCGGGTTCGAACCGGGGATCTCCGCCGTTCCCATATCATCGCTAATGTGAGGGCGACGTCTTAACCAGCTGGACTACGGGCCCATACGATGCTTCATCAGAATAGCTGCCTAAATTCGTTTGCGAAGCTCCCACAAACTAGCCTATGTAGCCTCTTTCGTTCTTCTCTGCGCGCCCTTTCATTGCCCGTATCGATTTCACCAGATCATCCGATTCCTTGGCCTTCAAATCTAGTTCGGTGAGGTCTAAGGGAATGCCGAGTTTTCGGCTCAGCACTCGCAGAACAGCGCGAGCTGCCCCTGCGTCAACAATGTATCCGGACGTTTCCCCTGAAATGAAGATGGCTTTCATATTCCGTAGTTTTGACAGACCCACGAGTAACCCATTCATCCAGGTAACGCTACCTTCGCTGATTTGAGATACGCCGAGTGCGTCCAACTCTCCGAGCAGTTCCTTGTCGGTTCCAGTTCCGAACACCTTGGGTTCACCTGAGAATTCACCCGTTATGTAAGCTCCAACCGTCAGAACAGTGTCCACTCCAAGGGATTGACCGATCTCAAGCGCCTTATCGGCGAGGGCATAGGCAGCTTCCGGATTAGCCGGTTGAGCGTCCCCCGTGTAGAGAAGAATGTCCCTCCCGTTTCCACCTTTCCAGAAAAACATCGAATGCTTAGGCACGTCTGCAGTGCCGTCTTCTAGTATCCTAACCCGCGGAGGCAATGAGGTTGAATAGATCTCGGCGAATTTCTCCGCCCTCAGCTGCTTCACCAATTGCTCGATGACCAGCTTCGCTACGTTACCGCTGTCAGGAAGCCCGCAAACCATTATCGGGTTGCGTAACTTCGGCGTGTTCTCAATGTAAACGCGAATTGTCGACGCCAACGGCCGGGCCCCTCCTTCGGAGGGAATGGCGTTAGTTGATAAGACAGGGCTATAGGCTTTTGAACGAACACGGGTTGGTAAAACGGTGAAGGCAGCGGTAATTTCGGGCAAGGGGACCGTTGAACTCAAAGAGTCACCCACACCTAAGATTGGCCCAGGCGACCTTCTCGTTCACATGCGAGCCTGTGGCGTATGTGGGACTGACCTTGAGAAAATACACGGCGAACACATTACGCCACCGATCCTCGGCCATGAAGTTGCCGGAGATATTATGGAGATAGGTAGGGGAGTGCAAGGATTCCAGAAGAGCGACAGAGTCCTAGTTCACCATCATGTGTCCTGCAGAAGCTGCTTCTACTGCAAGAATGGGCTTGAGACGCTCTGCGAAGCTTACCCCAAGAGTAACCTCGACCCCTGTGGTTTCGCAGATTACTTTCGCGTACCGTCCACACTCGTCGAAGGCGGCACTGTGTATCGACTACCAGACTCGATGAGCTACGACGAAGGTTCACAGGTAGAACCAACCGCTTGCTGCATAAGGGCCCTCAGGAAAGCAGGAGTGAACGCCGGAAACAGCGTAGCCATCTTCGGTGTCGGCCCCGTTGGCCTAATGCATCTGCAGTTAGCTAAGACGTATGGAGCTGCGCCGATTATCGCAATTGATGTCCTTGAGAACCGCAGAAACTTTGCGGTTAAGCTTGGGGCAGACGAGGCTCTCAACCCCACAAGCGACGATATCCCAACGGTGGTTTCGTCGATGACCAACGGCCTGGGCGTAGACTATGCCATCGTCGCAACCGGGAATTTGAGAGCTATCGAACAAGCATTCAGCTCTGTACGCAAAGGCGGAAAAGTTGTTTTGTTCGGCGCTCCACCACGAGGCGCACAGCTTTCTCTAGACGTAAGCCGCCTTTTCCTACGTGAAATCAAATTCGAATCAAGTTACTCAACATCTGAGACCGAAATGAGGATGGCGCTCGACCTGATCGAGAAAAAGCGGATCAACCCATCGAAACTTATCACGCACCGATTCCCACTGGCAAGAGCACTAGAGGCTTTCAGACTTGCTGAGAAGGGCGAGGGAGCCGTCAAGGTTCTAGTCGAAAACGACTAAGTGACGAGCCGGCTCAGAAACCAAATTAATAACACTACGTAAACTGTGTTCTCTCATGCGAAACTCCATGCTCGCAGTCCGCTTCTACAAACCCGGAGAATTGAAAGCAGAGCAGGTCCCCATCCCGAAGGCAGGCCCCGGCGAACTAATTGTCAAGAACCATGTGGCCCTGACTTGCGGGACGGACGTGAAGATGTTCAAACGCGGGCATCCGTTGGCCAAGCCCCCACAAATCATGGGTCATGAATTTGCAGGGACTGTATCGGAAGTAGGTCCCGATGTTAGAAACTTTAGGGTGGGAATGAAGGTTGTTGCGGCGAATTCCGCGCCTTGCAACAAATGCTTCTACTGCTTAATGCATCAGCCCAACCTCTGTGAGCATTTGGATGAGATCATTGTAGGTTTCACTTGGCCAGGTTCGTATGCGGAATATGTCAGGATTCCTGAAAGAATTGTCCGACAGAACACCTTCCAAGTTCCCGATGGAGTCCCATTGGAAAATGTCGCCAGCCTTGAGCCGTTGGCATGCGTCGTTCATGGATGGGACTTGGCTGGACAGGTGCTGGGCGGCACAGCAATCGTCATTGGCGGCGGGCCGATCGGATTACTTCATGCGCAACTCGCACGTCTTAACGGCGCGCGCCAAGTAGCATTGTGCGACGTAGTTCCGGAGAGGCTTCGAGAAGCCGAGAAAATCGGAGTTGACATGACGATAGATTCTACGAACGAGAACGTAGTCGAGCGCGTATCCACTCTAACGGATGGTAGAGGTGCAGACATTGTAGTCGAGGCCGTCGGACGGCGTGAGACTTGGGAATCAACCGTCGGCCTCGTCAGGAAAGGTGGAACGGTTCTTCTTTTCGGCGGCTGCCCATCGGGGACCACGGTGTCCTTGAACGCAGAGAAAATCCATTACGGTGAACTACACGTTCAAGGAGCGTTCCACCACACTCCTGCAGCCGTTGAACGCGGCTTCCGCTTGATAGTTTCTGGGCAGGTTTCGATTAAGCCGCTGATTTCTCATGAAATGCCACTGGAAAAAGCGGAGGAAGCTTTACGCCTAATGGGGGACGGCAAGGCGTTGAAGATTGCCCTCCGCCCACCAGCTTGAGAATCCTAGAGGAGAGACTCCGGATCTTCGAGGTAGCGTTTCAAATCCTGCAGAAAACTCGCAGCAGGAACGCCGTCGACGATGCGGTGATCGAATACTAAGGTCAGCATAGTGGAAGGCCTTGCTGACACACGCCCGCCCAACGCAAATGGCTTGTAAACGATTCGCCCCAGCCCTAGAATTGCGCATTGTGGTGGGTTAATGACTGGGGCAAAAGATTCTATGTCATAAGCGCCAAGGTTCGTCACTGTGAAAGTTCCGCCAGTCAACTCTTCTATCGTTAACCGTTTCTCGTTAGCCCTTTGAGATAACGTATCGATTGCCGAATTGACCTCCTTCAGGGGTTTCTTATCCGCGTTCTGAATGACTGGGGCGACAAGCCCTTCTTCAGTGTTGATAGCTACTGCGACGTTTACGTCCGAGTAAATTGTAATTTCATCTCTCTCAATCGTTGAGTTGATCGCAGCGTGTTCCTTCAGTGCTTTTGCGGCCGCTTTCACCGCGAAAGCTGTGAAGGAGATGTGGCTTTCCTTCTCTTTCATTGCGACAAGCCTTGTTGCATCTGCCTCCATCGTAATTGTCACGGGCACAGCTGTTCTCGCGCTGAAGGACAGTCTTTCAGCCACAGCTTTCCTGATCCCCTCAAGCCTGACTTTTCTCAGAACAGCTGGGTGAAGCACCTTAGAGACTGCCTGTGAAGCCGTCGGGGCCTGCTCGACTGCCGCGAGGACATCTTCCCGCGAGATGCGGCCGCCGGGCCCTGTGCCACTCAAACGTGTTAGGTCTACGTGATGCTCTTGTGCCAGTCTCCTCGCTGCTGGGGAAGCTACTATGCGGTCAGCTGCGGTTTGAGCGTTGGCTGGGTGTGGAGGGGGCGTGTAACTCTGCGGAGAAGGCATGCTACTCTGTACGGCCTTCTGCTGAAGCGCCCTTTCCTGTACCGATGGCTGAGACCCTGTGCTAGATTCGCCAATGATTGCAACTGGCGCGGCGACTTGAACGTCGCTTCCGACTTCAACCAGAAACTTGCTTAGCACACCGCTCTCCGGAGCTTCTATTTCGAAAGTGGTCTTCTCACCTTCCACCACGAGGATTGGCTCGCCTTTCCGAACTGAATCCCCTTCTTTCTTGAGCCATTCGACGATTTTTCCACTTTGCATCCCCGGGTCCAACCGCGGCATAACAACCTCAGTCATTCTCGCTCACCGTCCCATGATCCCGTCTACAGCTTGCACAATTTTGTCCGCGTTTGGCATGTACATTTGTTCTAGGCTAGGAGAGAAAGGAACTGGAATCTCAGGGCACCCAACACGCATTATGGGTGCGTCCAAGTAATCGAATGCGGACTCCATAACCGCTGCCGAAATCTCAGAACCAACGCCCCCCGATTTCACATCGTCAGATGCGATAACCAATCTCGAGGTACGCTTGACGGATTCAACAATGGTGTCGAGGTCGAGCGGTTGCAGAGTCCTTACGTCGATGATTTCCGCTGAAACACCTTTCTCTTCCAGCTTTTTTGCTGCCGAAAGCGCTTCGCCGACAAGCCTTGAAACACCGATGATTGTTACGTCGTCTCCTTTTCTCTTGACTTCCGCCTGTCCAAGGGGTACCGTATACTCCTCTTCAGGAACTGGGCCTTTGGTTCGGTAAAGAACACCACACTCGATGAATAACACGGGATTCTCGTCGCGGATCGCAGACTTCAGAAGTCCCTTCGCATCGTACGGCGTTCCTGGGAGTACAACCTTCAAGCCTGGAACTTGGAAAAAGAATGAGGGGAAGAATTGTGAATGCTGCGAACCATGTTGTCGGCCGAGACTGTACTGGGTTCTCAGAACCATCGGGACCTTCAACTGGCCCCCGCTCATGAAGCGTATCTTCGCAGCTTGCGTGGCTAGCTGATCAAGGCAGATGGGAAGAAAATCCATGTACATTATCTCCGCGACAGGCTTCAACCCTGTTAAGGCCAAGCCGACCGCTGCGCCGGCGATGGCTATTTCCGAGATAGGCGTGTCTCTTACTCGCTCTGGCCCGAATTCATCGAGTAAGCCCCGAGTGACCTTGTATGCTCCGCCGAAAACCCCGATTTCTTCGCCCAGAAGCATTACGTTTGGATCTCTCTGCATCTCTTCGCGCATTGCTTCCCGTAGGGCGTCTGCGTAAGTAATCTCACGCAACATCATTGCCCTCCCGCGTAGACGTACTTTTCTAAGTCACCGAAGGGCAAAGGAGAACCCTGCTGAGCGAAGGCAACAGCATCTTCCACTTCCTGACGCGTCGCTGTGTCGGCTTTCTCGATTTCTGCCTGAGTTACAAGCTTGCGTTCGACAAGGCGTTTCTCAAAGGTAAGTATAGGGTCTCGTTCGAGCCATTTTGCAACCTCGTCCTTCGGCCGGTAGTCACCCTTGTCGTATACCCCGTGGCCTTTCATTTTGTATGTAACGCATTCTAGAAAGGTTGGCTGCGGTTCGCGCCTCGCCCTTTCCGCCGCCGCCTTTGTTGCAACAAACACAGAGACGACATCATTCCCGTTTACGACGACGGTTTCCATCCCGTAAGATTTTCCTCTTTCAGCTATTGAGGGACTTGAAACTGCGCGGTTGACTGGCGTTGACATGGCGTACTGATTGTTCTCGCAGAAGAGCAACACAGGCAGTTTCCATAATGCAATCAGATTGAGGGCCTCGTGAAAGGCGCCTGTGTTAACCGCACCGTCTCCGAAGAAACAGGCTGCTACGTGCCCGCTCTTCTTCTGCTTTAACCCTAGCCCAACCCCTGCGGCTATAGGTAGGCCACTGCCCACGATCGCCGTTGCATAGAGCGAGCCCGTCTTCGGGTAGATGGCGACGTGCATCGAACCCCCGAGCCCCTTGCAGGTGCCTGTGGATTTGCCGAACAGCTCGGCCATGCAGAGGTTAGTGGGAACATTCTTTGCCAATGCGTGGCCATGGCCGCGGTATGTTGTAACGGTGAGGTCCTCGGGTTGCAGCGCTGCCATCGCGCCTACAGCTATTGCTTCCTCACCCAAGTACAGGTGGGACGGGCCGATCAACGCCCCTTTAACGAGGAAGAGCTCTTCGATCTTCTCCTCGAAACGGCGCAGGAGGAGCATCTTCTGGAGCATCTGGAGTAGCTTGCCCTTCGTTAGACCATGCTTGGCAAACTCGCTTTCAGGGACATCCTGGATTGTTGTTAAGGTCGTCAATGCGAAATCAGCCGCTGTGCTACGCGCACACTCAGCCTTTAGTTCTTCGCAACTGGCTAGGTCTGGGTGAAGGATTTTACTGCAAGGCCTACCCAAACGATTGGCGAAGGGGGCTAGGATAGATGGGCGAAGCAAAGACTCTCTACGCAATCGCTGAGAGCTGCCCACTCGACGCGTTACTCGTTAGAGATATGAGACGCGCCGTAAACGCCCTATTGCAACTAAACCTGAAAAGGTTCAGAGTCCCCCAGAAGCAGCTCGCAAAATACTCGGCCTTGGACATCGTCAAGCAAGCCCTGGAGCTTCTCTTCGAATTCTCACCTTCCGAGAAAAACTACCGCGAAGCAACGCGAACAATTCAAGTCTATTCGGAGGGCGATGAGGAGATGATGCGTACAATTCTGGAGAGTTTTCGTCTAATCGCGAACGCCGTGTATAACGCATATGGCGGCCAACGGCACGCTGAATCTCTTGCCCCAGAGGTTCTCTTCCTTCAGGGCGTTCCATTTGAACCCAACGATCTTCAACAATCCTTCAGGTTCGTCGGCGTTCGGCCGCCTGACATCAGCCCGCCGAGTGTCAAGCGCACGGTATTTCTTGACGAAGGTTTCGAACCTTACAAATTACTACTGGACGGAAAGATGACTTCTGAGAAGGCCCAGAAGGGTCGGGAAGGACATTGGGCCAGAATCATCAGGGCCACATTGACCAACGGTGGAACCGCCCTAATTCGCGTGGGCTCCGAACACGTGAACTTGCCGAAATCTGCGATAATGAAAACCCTAACAGGAATTCGACGATCAGCAAGAGGAAATTTGCCAAGAATTCTTCAACGAGAAGGGATAGCGATCGAGATCATCCACAGCATTCCAGACGTCAATGAGGTTTATGGAAAGAACTAGCCAAGGCGAGGGCAGGGGTTCGCCCTATTTTCTCTTCTTCGCGGTTAGTAGGTATTGGTAGACGAAACCAGCGAGTAGGGCTCCGATAATGGGCCCAACCCAGTACACCCAAAGGCTTCCGAACGTTCCAGATGCAATCGCTGGGCCGAGCGCACGTGCAGGGTTCGCCGCACCCCCCGTCAAAGGCCCTGCTATGAGAATATCAGCCGTCAGCGTCATCCCTATCAACAATCCTGGTGCCCCCGCGGGAACCTTATCGGTGTATAATACCGCATAGACTGAGAGCATCAGGAAGAAAGTTATGATTAGCTCGACGACTACTGCCACAGCGTCGCTTTGTCCTATTGCAGGAGTCGGCGCAGTTAAACCGAATTTGGTTAGGGCACCGTTTCCGGGCAATATTATTTCATGAGCCAGCCCAGCAATGGTTGCGCCTAAGACTTGGGCGACAAGATATCCGATTCCGTCGTCAAAATCTAATTTTCTTAGCGCGACAGCCGTAATCGTAATGGCTGGGTTAATGTGGCAACCTGAAATGGAACCAATCGCATAGACCATCGCCATTAGTATGAGGCCGTGTGTAAGGGCGATTCCGATGAAGGAAGCAGCAGGTGATGCGACGCCTAGGACTGGAAGGAAGATGGTTACCGAAACGGAGCCGAAGAACACCAGCGCAAATGTTCCGATGAATTCGGCTACGTACGCTTGCCTGCCCATCATCATCGTTGATACCTGTGTCTTTGGCTAGGTTCTCGTATTGCTATAAAACACTTCAGCTTCAAGCGGCTAATTTCGAAAGGGAACAGCGCGTCTACGATGTTCCGACTTACTGCAATCAGGCCATTTACAATCGGTGATTTGCTCTTTGTCTAGAGCTGTTCGCCGATCTTGTAGGTGTAGATTGTGTGCCCGAGCAACTCATCGTAAACTCCAACTGGCTTCCATCCGGGTACTTTGAAGTCGTGCGACACCACGCGTGTGCCAGGCTTCAACTCTGCCTCTAATTTGGGCCTAAGCCGTTCGTTTGCACTTGAAGTGAGGTAGAGGGTGATTATGTTTGCGTCTGATATGTTGATGTCAAAGAAGTTCCCTTGAATCACTTTCACTTTGTCTTCGAGGTTGAACCTCTTGATTTCGGTTCTGGCCCGCTCCACGAGGTCTTCCCTCAGCTCAATGCCGGTGGAATTGGCACCCCTATCTTTCGCTGCCAGAATGATCAGCCGACCGTCACCACAGCCAAGGTCGTAAAGCATTTCGCCCGGTTTGACCTGCGATAAGTCCAACATCTTCTTTGCAACCTCGAGTGGGGTTTGAACAAAAGGTGCAATACTCATGAATTCAGCCTTCCCGAACTTCGCCTTGACTGCGTGATTTATGCGTATCGTCTCTCGCTATCGGGACGTTCAACCTTAGGCGTTTTCGACCCCATGGGCAAGCTCTTTTCTTTCTTGCCTGTCCACTTCACATCTTCTTCCAAGAAGCGTAGGCAGACTTCTCTGAACTGTTTGAAGATGTCCTTCAATTCTTCCTCGGTGAACGTGTCAATGAAAGAAGGGTTTCTAAGCCAGCTGTCCCACCCGCGAACACTCTCAAAAAGCGCTGAATTCATCCGTATGAGGGAAGCGTACAGCCCTAAGCGGTCGGCAGGCTCGAGCTTCTTAATGTCTTCGACAGCCTTTGATCGTTCTTCAGTCCACGACAAACCCTTCGAGGCACCTTCTATTCCCGTGCTCTCCCGTAACCGTAATTTAGCCTTATTCCCGAAATAAAGTCGGAACAATGCAAAGGTGTCAGCCATTTAGCCAAACGGTTCGGTAAGAACGGCCGATACCCTTGGCTTTCGTGGTGTGGCGAAACCTAATTCAACAGCGACGCCTCTCATCCTCAATATAGCACTGCAAGATGGTGGTTGTAGTATGACTCATACTGAGCCCAAAGTCATTAAACTCGCCGAAACGCGGCTCGACCAAAAGGGTGTTGAACAGTTAGCGGAACATTACGCGGCCACGGAATGGTTTGATAATGCCAAGAAGCTTCAACCAAATGAATCCGAATTCCTTATCGAACTTGCCGGTCGCGCTTGCTACAAAAGTTTCGGCGTCGGTCTCAACCCCAACGTAACCAAGATTCGAGATAATCCCAAAGATTACCTCGCAAACGTGTTGGAGAAGGGTGACGGAAGCATTCTCGAACACGCAACCGTTACCTTCGCCTTCCTTGACGTTAGCAGAATCTTCACCCACGAGTTAGTCAGACACCGCGCCGGAACCGCGATGAGTCAAGAGAGCCTCCGGTACGTGCGCCCCCAAGAGGTTAACGTCTGGGTTCCACCCGACGTGGAACCAGTGTCAAAGAAGTTTGTCGAAACCGTCGAAGCCATTCAAGAGCGTTACCGCGATATGGAATCAAGTTTTGATTGGGATAAGATGACCTTCGAACAGAAAAAACGAGTGACGTCGGCCTTGCGGCGAATCTTGCCGGACGGGATCGCGACGAACATAATCTGGACAGCTAACCACCGGACCATTCGATGGGTGATAGAAATGCGCACCGACCCCAGCGCTGAAGTAGAGATCCGAAAGGTCTTCGGTCAGGTTGCGGAGATTTGCATGCGAGATTACCCGCTCCTTTACCTGGACTTCTCGAAGACGAAACTCGCAGACGGCACATTCCAGTATACGCCGAAGTTCTCAAAGGTGTAGCGCCTAACAAGTAGGGAAAGGGCAATGTCTGAACCGTTCTGGAGAACCTCAATCTCGAAGGTCGAACCAAACAAGATAATTGTCCGAGGCTACAACCTGATGGACCTTGTTGGAAACTACAATTACGCGGATTTGACGTACCTTCTTTGGCGCGGGGAACTTCCATCCCACAACCATTCCTGCATGATGGATGCTTTGCTAACTGTCTGCCTCGAACACAGCCTCAACGCGCCATCAGTTGACGCAGCGCGCTTCGTGGCCTCATGCGGCGTCCCGCTGCAGTCTGCCGTATCAGCTGGCGTTGCCGCCATAGGAGACTGGCATGGCGGTGCCATAGAGCAGGCTGCCAAAATGCTCCAGGAAGCAGTCGTCCACATGAATAGCACACATCACTCCCCGAAGGAAACTGCTGAGGAGATCCTACGGGAACTAACAAATCGCAGAGAAAGAATTCCTGGATTTGGACATCCGACCCATAGCAGTGACCCAAGAACCAAACGGCTGCTAGAAATCGCTAAAGAGACTCAGCTACTGGGGCCGCACATGGAACTTGCCCAGGCCATGGAGTCCTCGACAGAGAAAGTCTTGCGCAAACACCTCATCCTGAACGTAGATGGCTGCATCGCGGCTATCATTTCGGATATGGGATTTGATTGGCGGTTGGGAAAAGGCTTCTTCATCGTAAGCCGCACACCAGGTTTGATTGCACACGCCTATGAACAGATGTATAGTGAAAAACCGTACAAGTCTGCCCGATGGGATGAGATAGTCTACACGGGCCCACCTGAACGGCAGGTGTCAAAATAGTCGCGAAGTGAATTCAGCGGGACCGAAAGCCCTTGCTGGGCGTAGTAGCTGATTTTCTGATTACGCTCACGTGACGCGGCCTTCTGAGTCTAACGGAAGGAAGTTAGCGTTCTTTATCCAGTATCTTGACTTCACACTTCACGAGCCCTTGGAGGGCCTCGGCGTCTTGGCGGCTTCCAACTATTGCCCCAAAATGCATAGGAATGACGACTTTAGGATTAAGTGATTTCACAGCTTCGGCTGCTTCTTGCGCAGTCATCACGTATGTACCTGAGACGGGAAGGAGAGCGACGTCAGCTCGTATGTTCTTCATCTCAGGGATATGGTCTGTGTCACCCGCGTGGTAGATGCGAACGCCTTTCACTGTTACAATAAATCCTAGTTTTCCGTCCTCCTTCGGGTGGAAGACCTTTCCTGGCTCGCGGAACTTGTTCACATTGTACGCGGGAACGGCTTCAATTGAAATATCGCCGAGCTTGATTTTCTCGCCCGGTTTCATGATCTTAATCTCTTTCGCTTTCAGCTTGGATAATTCGTTCTTGGATTGGGCATGCGCGACAATTGTTGTATTAGGGCTGGTAATCTTCTTCAAATCATCAGCGCTGCAATGGTCAGAATGCTCATGGCTTACGAGAATTATATCCGCCTCGGGCCCGCCTTCGATTTGGTATGGGTCAATGTATACGACTTGACCATCTTGAATCCTGAAGCCGTCGTGCCCTAACCACGTCAATTTGACATGTTGGTACTCATACATCTCTAAGACCGCCAAGGTACTACGCGTTATTTCGATTTAAAAAGGGCACAGTTCTGTGGTCGAGGCGTTAACAACAAGGATCCCTCCAATGTTTTTGTGTTTCTAGTTCTATGGAGTACACCTTTGGATGAGGGGTGGTTGGCCATTTGACAGAACAAGTCTTCGCAAGCCTTTCCAAGACAATCCAGGAAGCCCTCGCCGAGTCCGGCTTTAAGGCGCCGACGCCCCCGCAATTGGTTGCCATACCCAAGATCATGGGTGGTACGAATGTTCTCCTGATTGCTCCGACCGGTTCGGGAAAGACTGAGGCAGTGTTGCTCCCGATCTTAGACCAGCTTACCAAGGTGGAGAAGCGACAAGGGCTTTCGATAATCTACATTACGCCGCTGCGTGCGCTGAACCGAGATCTGATGAAACGCCTCGATTTCTGGCGCTCGAAACTCGGATTTACAGTTGAGGTGAGACATGGAGATACGCCGCAGAAGGAGAGACGCAGACAGGCAATCAAGCCGCCAGATTTTCTTGTTACCACTCCCGAGACTCTGCAAGCTATCCTCCCGGGCAAGAGGATGAGAACCCACTTGCGTCACGTCCGGTGGGTTGTCATCGATGAGGTTCACGAACTCGCTGGAGATAGACGTGGGGTTCAGTTGACGGTTGGACTTGAGAGGCTCAGAAAGGTAACGGAGCGCGAGTTCCAGAGGGTAGGTCTCTCAGCCACTGTTGGAAACCCCGCGGAAGTCGCGGCCTTCATAGCGGGTGACAGAGCGTGCGAGGTAATCCAAGTCTTACCGCCTAAAGAAGCAAAGTATTTCGTTGAATTCCCACACCCAACAGATGAAGATAACATAGTCGCCCAAAGCCTGTATACAGCGCCTGAAGCAGCCGCCCGATTGAACAGGATCTGGGAACTAGTTGAGAATCATGATTCGACTCTAATTTTCGTCAATAGCCGCACGAACGCGGAAACTCTCGGTTCAAAATTCCATCAACTGAAACGCAACGTTGCCGTGCACCACGGCTCACTCCCGAGGGAAGAAAGAGTGCGGGTTGAGAATGATTTCAAGAACGGCCGAATCAGGGCGCTGGTTTGCACGTCAACGCTTGAACTCGGAATTGATATTGGAAATGTGGACTTGACAATTCAGTACATGTCACCTCGGCAGGTGTCAAGCCTCATCCAGCGGGTGGGACGTTCAGGCCACAGACTAGACCGGGTTTCCGAAGGAGCAATTGTCGCTGTGTCGACAGAAGACATCCTAGAGTCAGTAGCTGCAGTTCAGAAAGCTCAGGAGAAATTGATTGAGCCGGTTAGAATTCATGAAAAAGCGCTCGACGTATTATCACATCAGATAGCGGGCATCGTCCTAGAATCAGAAGAAGGGATCAAGGCCGACGAAACCTACGCGATAATACGGCGCGCATTTGCTTACCGAGATTTGTCGAGAGAAGAGTTCGACAAGGTGACAACCTTCATGGAGAATATGCGTCACCTCAGAAATGACAGAGGCGTCCTGTTCCGGGGAAGTAGAACTCGTCAGTATTACTTTGAGAATCTCTCCATGATCCCGGATGAGCGAAGGTACCAAGTCATTGATGTTTCTACCCAGCAGTCCGTAGGGATTCTAGGCGAAGAATTCATGATGACCAAAGCTAGGTTGGGGTTGCATTTCATTGTGAAGGGCAGGGTTTGGCAGATCGAGCAAATATCCGATGATGCCCGCGTGTACGTGACACCAGTCGAGGACCCTACTGCGGCCGTCCCAGGGTGGGACGGAGAAATGTTGCCTATCCCATTTGAGCTAGCCCAGAAAGTCGGCCAACTACGCGCGAACGTTGCACAATTACTCGAGACAAACACGCCGCCGGCGGTTGTGACTAAACTCAGCGGCAGGTGGCCTACGGAGCGCTTTGCCATACGCAAAGTTGTCGAGGAGATTGACGACCATAGAAAGATGGGCGCACCGATCCCAACGGACAAACGCATCGTTCTCGAAGCGTTCGATGGGTTCCTGATACTCCACGCCGCCTTTGGGGAAACCGTGAACAATACGCTTGGGGAAGTATACGAGGAGCTGCTCTCTAGGAAAGGCTTGGTTAGGGAGTGGTGGGCCGATGGTTACCGCATATTATTGGAATTGACCAGCACCACTGACGACCTTTCATTGGAAGAAATTAGTTCAGCCATCTTTGGCGTTGATGCTGGCGTTTTGGAAGGTGTGTTCAAGGGGGTTTTGCACAGGCATTTTCCGTTCGGCTACTACATGAAGTTCATCGCTGAACGTTTTGGAGCCCTGAGGCGTGGGCTGATGTTCTCGGGTGACAACCTAAAGGAACTGGCGCTACGTTTCAGGATGACTCCAATTTACGACGAAACAATTCGTGAAGCTCTGATGCTTCATGTAGATTACCCCCGTGTTAGAGAAATTTACAGAATGATCAGAGAAGGTGAGATGGAAGTTGCCATCTTCAGGGCGAAGGATAAACCGACCCCGTTAGGGTTTCACCTTCTCAATAAGCACGTCGACGTGCCGGAACTGATTGCTCCCGAAACTGTCGAGAGGGATACTATCGCCAGACTTCGGTACAGCCTCGGCAATATGACCGTTGACTTGCTCTGTTTCGAATGCGGGGAACTAATGCAAGCTCAGGTTGTGAAAGCGCTCAGTCAAAAACCAAAATGTGCAGCCTGCGGCTCAGGGCTTTTAGCTGTGTGCACTTGGTCGACGGATTATCTCTCCCGGATCTTGGAGAAGAAACTCAAGGCCAAGTCTCTCGAGGAGACTGAACGAGATTCTCTCGCCCGAGCAAGACGATCAGCCGACCTTGTCTTATCATACGGACGCAGGGCCGTCGTAGCACAATGCGTTTACGGTATCGGCCCGCAAACAGCTGCCCGAATCCTCGCCAAAATGCATGACGACGAAAAAGCGTTTTACAAGGACCTCTTGGAAGCCAAGCTCAGATTCATCACGACGCGACCGTTTTGGGACAGGCCGTAGGTAGAAAAGTAGAACCTTTTCCTTTTTCTAACCTAGCTCCAAGTGTTCCAAGCTACCTTAACTACTCAACCACCGGAGCAACTCTCGTGATCGGGATGTACCACCTCCACCAACACGAATTCCATCACGCGATGCCCTTGGGCATAATGAAGTGCGTGTACTGCGGGCTGCGCAAAACGACTTTCAGACAAATACGCGCGAGTAGAATGCACTCTGGCGCACGTTGAGGCTTCGCGCGTCCTGAAAACACTCCATTTTTAAGGGCTAGCCTGCAGAGCCCCCGACAAATTCGTGGTGTTTCCCTATGGTAGGCGACCTTGAACGGCGACTGGTTGAACTGAGATTTATTGAAGGCATCGAGAAAGTTGAGCATGTACCCTATCGTACGGGGGACCAGTTTTGGGTTCGGTTTAACAGTCCTTTGGACTTGGGAAAGCTCGAGAACCTCGTCAACAAGCACGGTTACATCATGGTTAGGTTTGCAACCCTACCTTCGAAATTGCCCCGTGGCCTCTCTGAGATGCTTTGGGATGGGGTCACCCATGTGATTGCCAAGAAGATGAGCGGATGGTCGAAGTTCACTTCATCTCTAGGACTTGAGCCGGAAGGCATTGCAAAGATCGCTGACGACCTACACGGCCAGTATCAGATATTCATAGCAACCACTGAGGAAGGCGTTCAATTGCTCTACGAGTACCTGGGGTTGAAGTACGTTCCACCGGCGCCGCCGCCAGTTGTTCCAGCCAAACCTCTTGTACCAGCTGCGAACAAGCCAGTTCCCACAGTTCCGCGACCTGCGGCGCCAGTACCCCCTGCTACAGCAAAACCTCCGACGCCTAGTCAACCGTCACAACCCGCCCCTTCACAACCGGGGCCTACCCAGCAATCTGGAACAGTTCCTAAGCCCACGGTCGCCGCGGCAGACGGCCCGAAGAAAGAAACGACCACGAGCTGAGGAATTAGGCTGGTGGAAGCGAACTCACTTTCTTGGGTTCGACTGCGAAGGAAACGTCCTTGTCAGCGTCAAGGGACCCCGAATAAAGGACCTCGCCTAGAATTCGGCATCCAGATTCGATTCGAACGCTTTCACCATGCACTATTCCAGCCTTGCCGTTCTCTTCGATGACTATGTTCTTGCCGTAGAGCGCTTCAACATCGGCCTTTTCACCGACCCTTATGCTGTTCCCGAAGAGTGGCCCTCTGGCTCGGCCGCGGTCCCCGATTGTTATCGACTCCGCTCTTACTCCTTTCTTAGTGACTATCGAGCCGCCAATCTCAATGTCTTCAACCTTGATTTCCTGCGCCTCAAGAGATCCTCCAACTTCTATCCGACCGGCATTCAGTGCCTGTTGCACTCTGCATTTCCCGCCGACCTCAAGAGAACCGGCCAAATTCAGGTTACTTCCCACCCTCAAGACACCGCCAATGTCAATGTCCTTGCCCGCGGCGTCTCCATCTATCTCGACTGTGCCCCCAACGTCTATGTCCTCGAACTGCAGGTTCCCTGAGACTTTGAGAATCCCGCCGACATCGATCCGCTTGCCCGAACTGTCCCCCTTGAGTTGAACTGAACCGCCCACGTCTAATTCGTTAAACTCCAGTGGGCCAGTAGAATCGAATGAGCCGCCTACATCAATCTGGTCGGTTACTTTCCCTCCCCCGACCACTACTGAACCGCCGACATCAATTCTTTTGCAGTTTACATTCTTCACGACGCGTACAGAGCCGCCCGCGTCTATCTCCTCGACTTCGGCAGCGTCTAGGACCTCTAAAGAGCCGCCTACTTCAACTGATTCAGCTTTGAGCGCGCCGTGGATCTCCGCTCGGCTTCCGACCTCAAGGTCAGCAACCTTTACGCTGCCCGAGGCTTCCAAGTGCCTATCTACATCGACATCACTCGCCGACAATGAGCCGGAGACGTGTAGGCTTCCGTCGGCGATGCGGATATTACCTTGAACCGCAAGGTCGCCCCGGATGTCCAAATCTCCGCCAGTACCATCAACCTCGAGCGCTGTTAGGCTACCCTCAAAGACTACGTCCCCGTCCGTTTCGACGCGGCCATCTACGGCTATGACCTTGTCCTCGGCTGAGATTACGGCGTCCCTCTCAACCTCTAAATCACCCTCGACGTGGCCGAGCGTGGTCTTGGAACGTCGGGAGACACTTACGTCAGGCGTGATTTGTCCCTCTAATGATCATCGGTTGCCTTGGATGGGCGACATATATGCTCTGCTCACTTCACGCGTCATCTCGACCGAGCTGATGTCTATGTCGGCCCACACAATGCTTCGAGTTGATGGCAGCAGGCCACGTCTTGCAACAGCAAGGGCGTTGAGCTTGTTGCCAGCGTCAAGGATTCTGCCGAAGTTTCGGCTCCATTCGAAGATTCTTTCTCGGAACATATCTCAATCACTGGACGGCGAGTTGGACTCAGACCAATTAAAGGGCAGGGCACGTTGCGTAATGACAGACGGTGGTCACCAAACGTGAGTACGACATGTGACTAGGAGGGTTCGCTTCCTAGAAACGTCATGAACCCTTGCACCTTCCTGTACGCGTCCAGGAACTCTAACCCCCGCCGGGTTATGTGATAGAAGCGACTTTCGCCTGCGGTGCGAATTGAGAGCAGGCCGAAGTTCGAGAGAGTTTCTAGTATCGGTTTGATCCTGTCGATGGGTAAGCCGGCGCCATACGAGATTCTTGTGACAAGGGCGCCCTCGGGGCGGCGTTTAATGACCTCAAGTATGTCAGCATAGATGTCCATCCGAGAGCGTTTCTTCACAGAACCCCGCCAACTCAAGAGTCCACAGAATATGCCTAGTAAGGTTTCCCGCCGAAAACCGAACGGCCGCGAAGAAGAACTGGGATTGGAGAGTCCAGACCGACTTATTCGTTGGTGGCTTCATGGGCTGATTGCCTTCGGCCCGGCCACCTCAGGTTCAACGCAAGGAGCACGCAGAAGAGGATAATCGACACTACCAGCCAGCCGACCCCATTCAAATCGGGCGAATTTGGCGCACCCAACGGGCTCCAACTCGCGGTAACCCCCTTTGGCGAGTCCACTGTGAGCAGGATTCTAGGACTATTCTCGTTTGAATCGCCCATCCAGCGCTCGAAGATTAGAGAAGGTTGGTCGATCAATGGTGGAGAAACAACTACTGTGGCTGTGGAATTTTCATCATGCCAACCAGTTCCTTCCGTCGTAGCGTAGGGTGAGTTTACGCTCACGAAGTATTGCTTTGAATATATGGCGGTTAAAGTGGTATCGTTATCCAACGCCACTTTCTTTGAGAGGTCGTTAGTCGAATCCCCCCACCCGAGGAAGTGTACTCGAGAAACGTTGTTCAAGTAAGCAAACGTCGGCACCTGGAAGGTGTGCAACCCTCGCACGGTTTCTATCTCAAGCTTCCCGGTCGAATCAGTCTGGTACGAGGCACCGTCAAACAATACCGAGACACTTGGAATGGAAGTTTCGACGGTTACTTTCACAAGGTTTGTTACCGTTATGTTGGCTGGATATGGCTTGGATGATGGCACCCACGTCTCGCCAGACTTGACAAGTACAAGGAAGAGTAGCGGCAATTGCGAGGCATTTGAAAACGGAGGCATTACCAGCCGAACAGATCGACTGTCAGCTTGGACCGTTGGAATTGTTTCTGCGCTCAAGACTGCGTGGTTAGCCGCATCATACGCGATTAACGTCGCGTTCTGACCCGTTGATAATCTGTAACTAGCATTAACGTCCACAACAAAGGGTTCGCCCACTGGAACCTTGTTCGGTGCTCGCACAGAAATCACTGTGGCAGCTGTATTTGCAGGTGCGGTAGAGTTTTCGACCGGCTCAAAGCTGGCGGGCTGGTATTGCAGGGCTTTTGAATTCTCGATGAAACTAGTGACTAGGTTGAAGGCCGTGGAGTCGTATTCGCCCGTTTGGCGTATCGTCCAGACTTCGTGTCCAACATCCTCGAGGACATGGAACTCTTTGTGGAAATAGTAAGTGCTGTGCCAACCCTCCGAGGGTGCGCTATCGTAGAACTGTTGTCCGGTCGCCTGATAGTCGGGTAGGTTTCCGCCGTACAGAAACATCAAGTTTGCGCGTAGCTCGTGTGCGCTTTCGATTATCGTCATGGCGAGTGGCACTGTGATAAGAACCACCCCATCTTGACTTGTCCAACCTTCTGAATCGGTATGGGCTGCCTCCATGGCCGCGGCCTGCCCCCCCACCGAATACCCTACGAGGTATGTGTGCTGGTACCCCTGCTCCTTTATCCAATCGTGGATGTGCCCTAGAACTGTGGATTGGGATTGTATGAGTTCTTGGTTGATTGTTCGGTTTGCCGCGGGGTTGAAGACCGGCGATGACCCGGCTTCCAAAGCAACTACGCAATAGTACTTAGCGAGGTCTTGGATGAACCTGACCGTCCCAAAGGACTCGTAGTCAAATGGGTTGATCCAGTACGAATAGTATCCTTCAATGGACTCGTCAAAAATCCCGCCTCCAAGCCACAAAATGCATGTGTCACTCCTAGGTTGATTCCAATAGTACCATTGGGCGCCTGCAACGTTCACAATGGAAACCTTCGGTTGAATCGGTGTGGCTGACGAGGATGGGAGAACCGTTGAAGAGACAAGAACAATGACAATGAGAACCAGCAAGTTTATCGCGGTTCTTGATGCCCGACCTGAAAGGTGACCGTTGGAGCGACAGATGGAGTAACGAATGATGGCTGCACCGGCCAGTAGTAGAGAACCCGCGAGGAATATGTCAGTTGGTAGAGTCAGGTCTACCACGGTTGCCGAATGCGTCCAGACGGCCTTGACACTCTTAGGCCCGTTCATTATCACCGAAGCGACTTCGCTGGTTGAATTACTATCGCCTGACCAGCTAGCAAACCGGTACTGTTCCGCAAGAAGCCTGGACTGAACAGGGACAACGTAGATGGGACCTGCGGCGAAGGGGGCCTCTGTGCCCCTTTCATACCAGCCCTCCCCCGAGGTTTGGCCGAAGTCAGACTTTACGGATAGGTAATACTCCGTTCGGTAGACGGCTTGAAGGCTCGAGTCGTGGGGAACGAGAACATTCCGTGAACTGGAAGACAAGCCATCACTCCAACCTACAAAGACAAAGCGCACTCCTAGCGAACCTTGGATGATGCTTGGTGCGCTGAGGTTGTGTCTGCCGGGCTGAACTGCCAAGGTAACTGAGGACCCGTCATTTAGCGGGTATTCTGAGCTGTCGAGTTTGATTGGCGCGTTGGCTCCTATTGCGCTCAAGGTTAGTGTCAGGGCGTTCGAAATTGTAATGTTGAAGGGTACTGCTCCACCGTTTGGGTCTAGGTACCATGCGTTCTGCCACCAAACTCTGTTCACCGCGATAAGATGCCATTCCCCTTCAGTGGATGGAGCGGTTAGGTTGAAGGTGAAGGTGGTTCTTCCTGGGCTGGTAAATTGGCTGATAAACGTCAAGCTCTGCAGCATCAAACCTGCGTTTCCGTCCCAGATTCCAACATCAGCAAGATAACGATCTGAATATTCGATGGTTACTGCGACTTGGAGGTGCGCGCCGGGGAACTCCTGCTCGGGGTGGCCGATGGCGACTATCTTCGCTATGGGCGGCATGGCTGCGTGGATTGGTGTTGCTTGAAGTATGGCCAGCAAAAAAAGGGCAACAACGAAGACAAATGCTGAAAGGTTGAATGTCCGGCCACGTCGCATGCGGAGTCCATGCAGTAGTGGATTGTGACTTATTCAAAGCCACCGTATTCATGGCCCCGGACAGGGGCCAACACACCACGCATTCGTTATAACCGCGTGCGCTTTGCCCCGACTGAACAACCATGTTCGAATCCGACCTAACGTAGATAAATTGCAGTCACGTTTCGCTGAACCCATTGGAGCCTTGAAGTTGCCCGCGAACCCTGAGAAAGCAATTACTGTCTCAGATCTTCGTAGGGTATACCATAGCTCTCAGGGGATCTTCAAGAAGACTCGGAACGTTGTCGAAGCGGTAAAGGGCATCTCCTTTGACGTGGATTACGGCGAACTTTTCGGCCTAGTGGGGCCTAACGGCGCTGGGAAAACTACCACCATCAAAATGCTCACGACACTGTTAACGCCGACTTCTGGAACCGCGAGAGTTCTTGGTTTTGACATCGTCAAAGATGTCATCGCTATTCGACGGGGGATCGGAATAATCTTCGGCGGAGAAAGAGGCCTCTATTACAGGGTAAGCGGCCGCGAGAACCTCAGATATTTCGCTGACCTATACGGGGTACCGCTTTCGAAACGTGATAAGAGGATTGACGAGCTTCTCGAGATGGTTGGGCTGGCGGAACGAGCCGAGGAACGGGTTGAAGGATACTCCCGGGGCATGAAGCAAAGGCTGCACATAGCGAAAGGCCTGATCAACGACCCGAAACTGATTTTCATGGATGAACCCACGATCGGCCTGGACCCGGAGGCGGCTCGAGAGACTCGGGCCATGATTAAGGGGCAGGTTGAGAATGGAAAAACGATACTCCTCACAACGCATTACATGTATGAGGCGGATGAGCTCTGCCACCGAATCGGCGTCATTAGCGGTGGGAGGATTGTTGCTTTGGATTCGCCGTCGGCCTTGAAACGCTTTGTGAAAGACGTGACAGTCATTGAGGTTGAGGCCTTCGGAGTTGCTGACGCAGATTTGATGGCTTTGCGTCAGCAACCTGATGTCACCGCTGTCAACGCGAACCTTGAAGGGGAGCGGCAAACCATTCGAGTCCAAACTGCCCGCGGGTCGGAATTCATTGCTACGGTCACTAAACTGCTGAGCAAAGCGAAGATAATGGATGTCAGAATAAAGGAACCCACACTTGAAGATGCGTACCTGAAGTTGGTGGCTTAATTGAAGGCAGAAATGCAAACTCTCTGGGGTTCCTTCAGGATGAGCATGCTGAATTTCTTTTCCGACCCACAGTGGATAATACCGAACATAATTGCGCCTTTCGTATTCACCGCCGTAGCTCTGATATTCTTCAGAAACGCCTCAGGTTCCCTCGCCCTGTATGCGGTCTTGGGTGGTGGAATGATGGGCATGTGGGGCAGCACTCTTTACGGGGCAGGGTTTGCCTTGTCATTCGACCGCTGGAATGGCACTTTGGAATATGTTCTGGCGACACCGTCTCGGCTAGTCTGGATCGTTGCGGGCCGTTCCGCTTCCAGCGCTGTTCTGGGACTCGTAAATGCGCTGGCCGTACTCGTTGTTGCAGTTCTCGGTTTCAAAGCCCAGCTTGGCATCGTCGACCCAGTCACATTTCTGTTGGCTTTGGTTCTGACCCTAGCATCACTTTCCGCGCTAGGAGTCCTCTTCTGCTCCTCTTTCCTCCTAACCCGCTCAGCTTCGGTACTGACGAATGGGTTGGAGATGCCGATCTATGTCGCGTCAGGTTCAATGTTTCCTATAGCATTGCTTCCATTCTGGTCGCATCCTCTCTCATTATCGCTGGGACCAACGTGGGGGATTGATGCAATGCGCCACGCCGCCGACGTCACTTACACTGGGATGAGTTTCGGTTTCTGGCCGGACATCCTAGTTTTGGTCACTTCAACCATTGTTTACTTGGCCATAGGGTTCTGGCTCTTCATTATCGTAGAGAAGAAAGCGCGGCGGGACGCTAGCCTGGTGGAGTACTAGCCTTTGGCTTCAAACCTCCAAGAGTGGCCGGCCCTCCGAATATTCTTCAGCAGCGCGAATTTCGCTTTCAAGGCTCTGTTTTCTTGGCTGCGTCCGGAAATGTGGCTAATGCAGGTTCTTACGTTGCCCCTATTCGAGATGGCTTTCTTCGTCTACCTGGCCCGCTTCGTGGCTCCGGCATCGTCGAATATCGCTTTCATTGCAGTGGGCAATGCCATGCAAGTGGCATCATTCAGCTCGATCTTCGCTGTTTGCAACCTCACCTCGGAGGAGAAATGGCAAGGAACGCTCATACCACTCATCGCGACGCCTGCAAATCGGTTCCCACTCTTCTTAGGCCGCGCCACATTCCAAATATTCAACGGAATGGCCTCGATCGCGGTGGGGTTCATTTATGCCACATTCATTTTCGGCGTCGACATGTCGCAGGCCAACTTTCTAACACTCTCTCTAGTCATTCTAATCACATCACTGGCCATGACCGGCTTCGGCTTGATGCTTGGGAGTATCGGCCTCTTCATGCGGACGGCCATGATAATCGCAAACATATTCCTCTTCATCGGGCAACTGCTCTGCGGTGTCAATTTCCCTGTTACAGTACTCCCCACCTGGCTGCAACCAGTCTCCTACGCCATTCCCATGACATACGGAACAATGGCTGCGAGGGAAGCGGTTCAGGGCTGGGGAATTGTGCAACTTGGACCGGTGCTTTTGCAGGAAATTGGGGCGGGTGCCGCAAGCATACTTGTCGGTTACTTGCTCTTCAGAGGGTTTGAAATCCTCGCGATACGAAGAGGAACGTTAGAAGAATACTAAAAGAATCAAATCTGTTGCTTCCGACATGCTATTCTAGAAGTAGGCTACTGAGTCTAGCGGCCGGTTTGCCGGGGTAGCCAAGAGGCCAGCTTATGGTCGGGCAACCTGGTATGGCGTCGGCTTGCTAAACCCGCAAAACGAGTGCCGTAAGCCGATGACTCTCTGAGTCTCGTGGGTTCAAATCCAGCCGTGGGGTGTTTCGGACACACCCACGGGGGTGAAAATCCCACCCCCGGCGCCTCACAAACCTATTACACTCTGTTCTCAATTGCCACAGGGCATGACGTAGGAAATTATCCGAAAATCAGAAAATTGAGCCGTTTTCGAAAGCTCTTCCACGTTTGCTTCTGGTGTTACCGGACGGGCTTGTTGGCAGTAACAGACTGCCTATGACCACGGGCTCCATGTTTCCATGCAGGCCTGATTCCATGGAAGTTGTTGGCAAGTCTACTATTACGGGAAAATATCAATTGACGCTCCCGAAATCTGTAAGAGAATTCCTCAGAGCCGACAACGGCGACCTAATAGTGTTCATCAAAGACCACGATACACCCAAGAGAGGGTAGCTCAATTCGTGGAAACACGTTTCAAAGAGCTAGAGACAGAAGAACTCGAAACCCCAAAGACGTGACTAGAGGGTGCTCATGCCTGTCAGGACTATGCCATTGAACTCTTCACCTCCTAATGACCGAATGGAAAGAAGAACATTGAAGGGCAAAGTAGTACAAAATAAGCGTCGAAGTTCAAGCCAAAGAGCTCACCATCGTAAGAATATCCCGCCGTACAAGAAGATGACGGCAGACCACTTACAATATGACGAGAAGTTGATGGCGCTCCATAAGCATGCCCTCCAACTCAGCTCAGCGACGACTATCGACGAGATAACGAAGTACACCTTGGACGCAGCGGAGTTCACCCTTGGGTTCGACCGAGCTGACATTTGCATAGTTGAGAATGGATACTTGAAACTTAAGGGAATCCGAGGAGCCCCAGTCGCTTTCTCTGCAATGCCGCTGAACGGACCCGGCATCAAAGTACGCGCCGCGAACACCAAGTCAACCGTTCGAGTTTCCGACACACGAAAGGACGCCGAATATGTTGATGGTAAAGGCTTTGACTGGAAAGGCCTTCCAACATCGCTTTCTGAACTCGCGGTTCCAGTGATGATCAACGATCAAACCGCAGCAGTTCTAAACGTGGAAAGTACTCAGCCTAACAAGTTCACAGACGATGATCAAATACTTCTCGAAACACTGGCGATTCATGTGGCATCAGACCTCAGGCATCTAAGGGATATTGAGACACTGCGCAAGAGCGAACAACGCTTCCATGGACTCTTAGAACTTCTTCGAGTTGGAGTCTGCCTTCTGGACCAAGAAGAAAACGTTCTCATATGGAACAAGGCCGCCGAAGAGATCAGCGGGTACTCTCGTGAAGAAGTTGTAGGACAAGACAGGATATGGCATTGGCTATATCCTAATGATCAATATCGGAATGAAGTCATGACGAACGTCAACGCAATCATCGCGAAGAGGCTGCACGAAGAGAACTTTGAAACTAAGATCAGACGTAAGGATGGTGAAATCAAGGTTGTGTCATGGAACTTTCAGGCCATATTCGACGATAACAATCGCATGACAGGTTCAGTCGCTCTTGGCAGAGACGTCACGGACGAGGTGAGAATGCAGGAAGAACTTGAGCGCCACTCGAAGCATTTGGAGGAGCTTGTGGATGAAAGAACGCGAAGTCTGAGTGAGAGCGAAGAGAGGTTATATGCGATAATTCAGGGCTCCCCCGAAGCCATTGTCGTTATTGATTCAACGGGTGACATAGCTGAGTGCAACCGCGCAGCACTGCAACTACACGGCTCTCCTTCCAGAGATCAGTTGATCGGCAGGAACCTAGTTGACCTGGTCGCTAAGAAGGACCGCGAAATTGCATTGAGGGTATTCAAAGAAGTGGCTAGGGCAGAAATAATGACAAGCCTGAGATTCACCATGCTAAGAAACGATGGTCAAGAATATCCTGCGGAAGTATCGTTGAGCATAGTAAGAGACGATGCTGGATCGCTGATAGTGTATGTGGCGATAGTCAGAGATCTCACAGAGCAAAATGAGATCCAGGAGCGACTGCGGAAGGCGGAGCGAATGGCTGTGATAGGTGAGACTGTGGCTATGGTGGGACATGACCTTCGAAACCCATTACAGGGAATTTCAGGAGCAGTCTACCTCCTAAGGCAGAAGTTTGGTTCAACAGCAGATCCAGAAGTTATGGAGATGCTAGGGCTGATTGAGAGCGGTGTTGGCCGCGCGGACAATATCGTTAAGGAGCTTTTGGATTACTCAAGGGAAATCCGCTTGGAACTCACAGAAACCAGTGCGAAGACCGTTACGGAAGCGGCATTACTTCAAGTCAGGATTCCTGAGAACGTAACGGTCAGGGACTTGACACAGGACAAACCGAGATTGCTAATCGACGCAGCGAAAACCGAGAGAGTATTCGTCAACCTTGTTGGAAACGCCATTGACGCAATGCCGAAGGGCGGTGAACTGACAATAACGAGTGCAAAGGCCGGAGAAATTCTTGAGATCCAATTTTCAGATACTGGCGAAGGCATACGTGACGACGCGATGCGGAATCTTTGGAAGCCTCTGAAGACAACCAAATCAAAGGGCATGGGACTCGGACTGGCGATCTGTAAACGCATAGTAGAGGCCCACGGCGGATCTATCGAAGTTAAGAGCACTCTTGGAAAGGGATCAACCTTCACGATAAGGCTCCCTATCAAACCTAAGACAGGAGCATTGATCGGCGGTCAAGATTACATTCTAAATGAGACAGATCCCTCCCCAGTTCGGTAATGGCACGGGTGCTTCAAATGGCTCCCAGACTAACTGCAGCCGTAATGAGGCTTATTGGAGTACATGGCCCTTCCTTCCTTGCCATTCTATCGTATGTCTCTCCAGTTCGACATCGCGCACTATTACAAATACGATATTTCGACTCTTCTATAGGTCGGTAAGAACCATGTCGGCTGTAGACATCCTTCAGAAACTGGTGGAATTTCCGTCGTATGAGGAAGACGGGATGCGAAAGTGTGCGCAATTCCTCTCAAACGAATTGAGCCGTGTAGGTTTCAGCGTCGCTGTTGACGAGTTGAGTAATGTCTATGGCTCGAGACAGTTCGCTCGCGGCGACGGCGCGTTTCTGATTAACACGCATTTCGATACCGTCCCACAATCGACGAGGTGGACCAGAAATCCAATGCAGGTATCTGTAGAAGGCGACCGCCTATATGGACTTGGCACGGCAGACAGCAAGGGGGGAATCGCTGCTACCCTTCACGCCCTAAGAGACTTGGACGAGTGCAGGTTCAAGAAACTCGAGGTGCTCTTCTCGAACTACGAAGATAACGCGGGAGTACTTGACGGAAAGAGATGGCTGGGCACACCTTACTTTCTAGCACACAACCGACTAGAGGCAGAAACCGGAATTAACGTCGAAGGAACCGTGCAAGGGGACCGGTTTATGGTTTCGCTGGGTTGTGGAGGGCGGGTAGCATTTGATGTAACGGCCATTGGAAAGGAAGCACATACCGCGGAGCCATCCTGGCGAACCCTAGGGCATAACGCAATTTACGATATGATAAAGGTCATCGAGACGCTGCGAAAGATGCCGGCTGCCAAAATGACGATTGACCACTACGACGCCTACACCGAACTGAACGTTAGCCTAATTCAGGGTGGAACGGCAATCAACATCGTCCCAGGTGAATGCAAGATTGAATGCGAACGTCGAGTTCTCCCTAACGAGGATTGGGATATTGTCAAGAGTCAAGTTGAGAATTGCCTCCGTACGGTGCGAGATGTAGAGTTCAAGGTTCACTTCTACGAACCTCAGAGGTCGTATCTGCTCGACCGCGCAGACCCTCTTGTGGGGCTTGCTGTGGCGAGTATTCAGCAGACGCTTGGGTACACGCCCAAGTTCAGAGTTGACTCCGGCAGAACGGACTCCGGCTACTTTGACGAGTTGGCTGGCATCAAGACCTTCATAGTGGGACCAGGCGAGGGCCCTGCTGTGGAACACAAACCCGACGAATATGTGAGCGCCAAGAGAATCGAGGAGTTCAGTCGAATAATGCGTTACATGCTCACAAAGAGTGTCTGACAGAGAGATTTAGGAAGGGGTTGGAAGCTGGATCCAGCCAAGCCCCAGAATACACATTTTTGAGGAAAGACGGTCGTGAGTTTCCCGGTGAATTTTCTTCAGCGATTGTGAGAGACTCTACGGGAAATCCGATCGCACTTGTCGGAATATCGAGAGATCTCACCGAACGCTACCAGTATGAGGACCGCCTTCGAAAGATTGAACGTATGGCTGCGATAGGGGAGACTGCAGCCATGGTGGGTCACGACCTCCGCAATCCATTGCAGGGAATATCAGGAGCAGTTTACGTCCTCAAGCAGAAGTTAGGTTCAACAGCTGACGCAGAAGCCGCGGAGATGCTAGGACTGATCGAGAGAGATGTGGAATACGCAGACAAGATCGTCAAGGAACTCCTGGATTACTCAAGAGAAATCCGTCTTGAACTGACCGAAACCAACGCAAAGGAAGTAGTTGATGCCGCAATACAGCAAGTCAAAATACCAGCTAACGTCGAGATCAGAAATCTAGTACAGCAAACACCAAGCCTTCTAGTCGATGCCGGAAAAACCGAGCGGGTCTTTGTTAACCTCATAGGGAATGCAGTGGACGCTATGCCTGCTGGCGGGGTTTTGAGCATAACAAGCACAGAATCTGACGAGATTCTAGAGATCAGATTTGCAGATACGGGCGTAGGAATCGCTGACAACGTGATGCGAGATCTCTGGAAGCCCCTAAAGACAACCAAAACAAAAGGAATGGGATTAGGACTAGCGATCTGCAAACGCATAGTAGAAGCCCATGGCGGACAGATTGAAGTTGAAAGCACGCTCGGAAAAGGAACAGCTTTTACTATCGGACTTCCTCTCAAGCACAATGAGCGTCCCGCTTCTCCAACAGATTGATTGAACTATGTCGTGTTTAGACATTCTCCGGAAACTTGTTGAATTTCCGACCTATGAACCAGAAGGAATGCGAAAGTGCTCGGAATTCCTCTCGAACGAATTGAGCGGGGCAGGTTTCCGCGTTGTTGTTGACGAGTTGGATAATGTATACGGGACTAGGGAATTCGGTCTTGGCAACGACACGTTTCTGATTGAAACAGATTTCGGCCCAGTTGGCCCCACAGCGAATTGGACTAGGAACCCATTGTGTTTATCCTTGGAAGGCGACCGACTCTATGGACTTGATACGTCAGATAAAGGAGCAATTGCGGCGGTCCTTCACGTCCTAAAAGAGTTGGAGCAGTGCAGGTTCAAGAAACTCGAGGTACTCTTCACTTCTCCGGAACGCGGTGCCGAACCAAAAGGCACAGAATACTTTCTGGCACACAACAAACTTGAGGCAAGAATCGGAATCAACCTCACCGGAACCGTACAGGGAGATCGGTTTATGGTGTCGCTGGGCTGTGGAGGGCGGGTAAGATTTACTGTAACAACGATTGGAAAGGAAGCGCATACATGGGAGCCTTCCTGGCGGACTCTAGGCCACAACGCGATCTACGACATGATGAAGATCATCGAGGCGCTACGAAGGACGCGCCGAGCTAGGATTACGGTTGACGACTACGAGGCCTGGACTGAACTGAACGTGGGCATTATTGAAGGCGGAACAGCGGGCGGCACCATCCCAGGCGAATGCAAGATTACTTGCTCGCGACTTGTTCTCCCTAACGAGGATTGGGATGAGGTTAAGAAAGAGGTTGAGAACGCGTTACGTTCGTTGCGAGACATAGAATTCAAAGTATCCTACTTCCCCACTGAGAAGCCATATTTGATCGACCGCGCAAACCTCGCAGTGACCCTTGCCGTAGATGGTGTTCAGCATGTGCTTGCGTACACGCCAAAATTCAGAGTCGACTCGGGGCGGACCGACTCCGCGTTCCTGGATCAGATGGGCGGTGTGAAGACGGTGTTCATGGGACCGGGCGACCCACTTCTCGAACAAAAACCCGATGAATATGTGAGCGCCAAGAGAATCGAAGAGTTCTGCCGAATAATTCGCCACATGCTAACAGAAAACGCTGACCCCAAACTGGGTTGATGCGTTAATCCTTCGAGACGAGAACAGGCGGAACGCCGCGCAAAAATAGTGAGTTAGACCTTACAGCGACCAGAAAGATTTCTTGGACATAACCGCCTTGCCTTCATAACCTTGTGAACTCAACTCAAGCCAATTGCAGAGCGGAACTCAGAGGAACTTAAGGCCCGACTTGCTTAGCTTGAAAGATGAACTACCAGCTCAGTCCAAGAGAGCTGGGCTAATTCAAGCGTCATTCAAAACAGGGCGTCTCCAAGAGCGACGAGTTCCCTTGCATGCTTCCGGCTCGTGACAACTATGTTCGTGGCAAATCCTCCTTTCTGGTGTCCTTTGTAATTCGTTACTATCAACGTATGTTCTGCGATTCCTAATCTGAACCGCATTATGGTGTCAACTGCTGACAGCATTACAACTCTCTTCGCTCTTCGATTCCCGATCACCGGCATTATGAAAACATTTTTTGGTATGGCTAGTGCGGGCGACGGAAATTGAACCGGTGTTTTTGTGTGTTGTTGTTGTGGTTACGCTGGTGCGAGCATCATAATTTGAACTCGACGTAATTGGATGTCGACCTAAGAGTTTAGTGTAAGACAAGCATTATTCATGAATGATAGTAGTTTGTCAGACTCCAAAGGTTCAGCGAACGACAAACTTCCGGAGTTCATCCAGCCTCGCATGGAAAACCACGGGGGTTCAAATCCAGCCGATGGGTGTCTTGAGCACACCCACGGGGTGAAAGTCCCACCCCCGTCGCCAAATCGCCTTTTCCATCTATATCCCACGCGAAAAACTGAATTGCTACTCGTGAACGCGGCAAACATCTATTCGCGCGACTCGTCGTTTTGGTGTGTGTGGGTCTAATGGTGCGCACCCCCCAGAAAACTCAAACGAACGACCGTTCAAATTACGACGCTACTCCGCTCAGGAAAAACAGTCGATAACCTACGAAGGCAAAAGATTGAGTTTTCGCTCTTGCTTCATTCCTTTTCCTTGTACGCTAGAGTGAATCCGTACGGGGGGCTTCTTGGGAATGGTTAAATTCGAACTGATGGGTTCGTTCTTCGAGGAAGCAAGATGGTTTTCATTTTGGACGATGGAGCCTATTTCAACGCCCCTCTTGACAAAATATGGAAACTTCTTGAAGCACATGGGGCTGATGGGCCTAAGATTCATCCCGATGATAAGAACCAGAAGATGGAGATGGCTGCCGACAACGTAATGGTGGCAGAGTGGGAGAATGTAGTGGGAGGACGAGCGGTCAAGACCAAGGTAAGGTTCTCGTTGTATCCTCCGCTTGGAACCGCGGGAGAGTTCCTCGAGGGACCATTCGCGGGGTCAAAATTCTTCAACATCTACACGCCCAAGAATCAGCGGACTTACATCACAGCGGTAGGCGAATGGAAGTCTCCGTCCATCCCGGAAGACAAGTTGAAAAAAGCAGTTCTCTCGATGTTGCAAAAGGAGTTCAGTGAAGACGTGGCCTACCTCAAAACCATGCGCTGAGAATGGTTTGCCACGTTGCTCTTAACCTGAACCTGATCGGAAAGCATTCCGAATGTGAGGTCTAGTTCTCACAGCCCAGCTTTCGCTTTCACTGCTGCCCATCTGTCTTCACCCAACGCCTTTTCTGCTATGCGAGTCATGTTCTGGAGGACGGGGGCGGGCGCACCCTTCTTCAATCCCATGAACATGCCCGTTAGTTCGTTAATGTTGAGAGATGGAAACAGCCAACTATTCCATTGAGCAGCTCGTTCAGCCGTGAGGCTTCCAATAACTCTTCTTT
>JBAVCK010000044.1:0-27189 GCA_049586635.1 Bathyarchaeia archaeon | reverse complement strand
GCGTGGTCCTAGAGACCATCGGCACCCCCAAACTTCTCGCCGTCTGCGAAACCTGCAACTCGACGCTAAAGGTCTCCGAGAAGAACTTCACCTGTGAAAAGTGCAATTCGGGGAAGGCGGGAAGTGTCAGGTTCGCGGGAAGGTTCAAGATCGATGACGGAACCGGCGTAGCTGAGGTCACAATCTCCGACCTCGACCCTGCCCAATTCGTCTCAATGAAATCGGCGGATATTAAAGAACGAATGCTAAAAGAAGAAAAATCGCAGCTTGAGCTAGCCAAGGAAGACGTTAGCGGGATGATTGGAAAGGAACTTGAAGTCTATGGAACCGCGGAGCCAACCGGAACGAAAGGCAAGTTCGAAGTTAAGGCCAAGAAGGTTATCGTAGTTGGTAAGCTCTAGAACGGGGCCATTCCAAAAATCTAATAACTCCTTCAAAAGGAATTAACGGTTGGAAATCGTAACACGAAGGGAGCCCATGCAGCCAAAATGATGCTGCTTTTCTTCTTCTGAAAAGCCGACCCGAAAGATGTCTTGTAGGTAGATTTCTTGTCACTCCTCCGAAATGTTATCGGCCCTCATCCCAATCTATGGGATTACATCAACACTGTGAAGAACACGACGGTCAAACAAACCATAAAGAAACGGATACAAGAGTACCAACCCAAAGCCGACGTGATCGACAAGTTCTCAAGCATAACTGACCGCTACTTCTTCGTTGTGTTCGCAACCGAGTGGAACGCAGAATGCCGCGCCCAGCTGCCGAACCTTGCCAAAGTCTTCGTCGCAGCAAACAACGCCGCATTGAACATCAAAGTCATCGATTTCGACGAGAACCGTGACATCGCCGACGAAATGAACGTACTCAGAATCCCAACCATAATCGTCCACGACCGCGCCTGGCGTGAGATAGGTAGGTTTGTTGAAAAACCGCAACACGGCGGAACGCTCGAAGAAGAACTCTGGGAAATAATCGAAAAGAACAACAACAAGAAGACGCAATGAAACGCCCAGCGACTATTGTGGAACCGGCGAGCTTACTATGGACACTTTCACCTGCATCAGAACACGCCGCGAAATTCGAGAATACTTAGATAAACCCATACCAGAGGAAAGCCTGCAGCAAATCCTTGAGGCAGGCCGGCTCGCGCCGAGCTCAAAGAACTCACAGCCATGGCACTTCATGGTCATTAGAAATAAGGACACGTTGAGAAAGGTCTCTGAACTTACCCCTACGGGGGCCCACATTGCGAAAGCTCCCCTAACACTTGCCATCCTCATGGATTGCGCAAAGCTACCAGAAATTGACGGCACACGCGCAATTCAGAACATGGTCCTCGCAGCCTGGGATCTTGGAATCGGTTCATGCTGGGTCACTAATTTCTACGAAGATGGAGTCAAGGATCTTCTGAATGCACCGCAGAGAATGAAGCTAGTGACGGTTATGCCCTTTGGCTATCCAGCCGAACCGAAGACCAACCGCAAGAAGAATCGAAAGCCCCTACAGGAAATCGTGCACTACGAGAGATTCGAAGGCCACCGCTGACTACAACGCTAGTTTGAAGGCAACGCCCCCGATTTCTGGAAAGTGCGGCGGGAGATGGAATTTAGAGTTTTCAGTACGTTGAAATCTTGATTACACCGGGAATCTTGAGAAGCTTCTGCAGTATTGTTCCGGTAGGTTCCCTTTCGACGACAAGTGTGAGTTTCGGTTCGGGTGTGAGGTCAGGGTCGTCCGCAACTGCCTGCCTTATCGCAATATTCTCTTGCGCGATCAAGGACGCTGCTTTGGCTACGATACCAACCGTATGTGGGTCGGCGTAGATTTCGATGACGCTGTAACCGAGGAACTTGGCAACATCTGCAAGGAATGGGCCTGCGGGACGGAGTTTCTCAAAGACGGGGTTGAGAACAGGGTCTGAGGAAATTAATTGGGCGGTGTCCCGTACGGTTCTTCGGTCAACATGTAGGTGGCGGGCGATCTTTACGTCGGACAATTCTATGCCGCCACAATAGATTTTGTTTCCCTCTTTGATGCTGAGGCCCAACTCCACGAAGGCCCTGGCAACCTTCTGCCTGCCAGGATATTCCTCGAGCCGCTCGGAGATCTGTCTCCACATGTTTGCGCATCAACCTCTAAGGTACAGAAATGTGCAACAAAGTCTTAAATGCTGCTATAACGTCTCCTAGCGTCATCATTGCACAGGAAACTCTGTCCCATGCCAAAGACCATAGTCGACAAGGAACACGCCGTATACTTACCCCAGGATGAGATGCCAACCCATTGGTATAACATACTAGCCGACCTGCCCGAACCCCTTCCTCCGCCGCTCGACCCGCGCACTCTCAAGCCAGTCTCCCCTGAGCCGCTGTTGAGGCTCTTCGCGAAGGAGCTTATCATGCAAGAGGTTTCGGCAGAGAGGTTCATCAAAATCCCGGACGAAGTTTACGATGCTTACCTCCGCTTGCCGCGCCCCACACCTGTGCTCAGAGCGAAACGGCTCGAAAAGTACCTGAATACGCCTGCTCAAATCTACTACAAATGCGAATATGTGAACCCGACCGGCAGCCACAAGCCGAACACAGCGATTGCGCAAGCCTACTACAACATGGCCCAAGGTACTGAGCGCGTAGTGACTGAAACGGGTGCTGGGCAATGGGGCTCAGCCTTGGCGATGGCGGCCGCGATTTTCGGAATGAAGTGCAGTGTCTACATGGTTCGCGCAAGTTACGATCAGAAACCTGGCAGAAGGATCATGATGGAAGCCTTCGGCGCTGACGTCACAGCCTCTCCAAGCAAGAAGACCAAGTTCGGCCAAGGCCTCCTCGAATCTGACCCCAACAACACCGGGTCCCTTGGTATTGCCATAAGCGAAGCAGTCGAAGACTGCGTCAGCCACGATGATACCAAGTACTGTCTCGGCTCCGTGCTGAACCACGTACTCCTACACCAGACAATAATCGGCGAAGAAGCAAAGAAACAATTCGAAATGATTGATGTACAGCCGGACGTGATCTGCGGTTGTATTGGCGGTGGATCAAACTTTGCTGGCTTCGCCTACCCATTCATGGCGGATAGGCTGAAAGGAAAGTCAACTGTTGAATTCGTGGCCTGCGAACCCAAGGCCGTACCTTCAACAACCCGTGGAACCTACACATACGACTTCGGCGACACGGCGGAAATGACTCCGCTCCTGAAGATGTACACGATTGGGCACAAGTATAAGCCACCTCCCATTCACGCGGGCGGGCTTCGGTATCACGGCAAAGCCCCCTCGCTTTGCCTCCTCATCAACAAGGGTTACATCAAATCGGTCGCCTACTCACAAACAGAAGTTTTCGAAGCAGCGAGCATACTGGCAAAGACCGAGGGCATGATAACTGCCCCCGAAACCGCGCACATCGTCAAGTATGCAATAGACGAGGCGTTGCGGTGCAAGAAAACTGGCGAGAAGAAGATTATCGCCTTCAACAACTGCGGCCACGGCCTGCTAGATCTACAGGCGTATGATGCATACTTCAACGGCAAGCTAGTTGACTATGAGCCAACGAACATCGAGGTTCCAAAACTAGTTCAATAATCTATCCCTCTCCTCTCCGCACTTAACGCGGAGTTTCCGAAAACCTTTAGACGCCATCGGCCTACATTGATTCCAGATTTTACGCCATACCTTTGGAGGCTGCAAGCTATGCTAGGAGACATCGACACCCTACTCGCCCTAGGGATCGTTGCCGCGGTTTCCCTAAACGCGCTAACAAGCCTCTACGTTGTGCGGCGTCTTCAACCAGCGCCCCCAAAGGCCTCCGCAGGAGAGGAAGAGCAAGAAGACGAGCAGGAAGAGGAAGAAAATGCTCAACGTGGTGTCCCAACCAAAGAGGAAATCCTCGCCCGCAGAGCACGATTAATTCACGAACTCGAACAAGAGCGTGGAAGTAGAGTTCTTCAGCTGATTCACCGAAAGGAACCTTGGAGCGCGAGTGATGAAGATCCAGAAATAGTGCTCGAAGACTCCGAGGTCATTCTTCAACAAGTTAGAGAAACGCCACGGGACAAACCGATCGACTTCATCATTCACACGGAGGGCGGACTTGCCTTCGCCGCCGACCTGATCGCGATGGCCCTAAAGTACCACCCCGCCAAGGTTACGGTCATGGTCCCCTTCTACGCCATGTCGGACGGCACGTACATCGTGCTCGCCGCCGACGAAATCATGATGCAGAAATGCAGCATCCTCGCCCCCTGCGAGCCGATCGTAGACGACATGCAGGCCAACTTGATTATGGGAATTCTAAAACGCAAACCAATCGAAACAATATCGGATGGCACGATCCTGCTCGCTGAAGCCGCTCGCATGGAAACAGACAACGCGAGAGAATTCGTGAAATGGCTCCTGTCGGACAAGATGAATGAAGACCAAACGGCCCAAGTCGCGAACTTCCTAACCGGCGGATTCATGGCGAGCAGCACACCCATTACCCTAGACGTCGCCCGTGCCATAGGCCTCAACGTGGTGGAAGGCGTCCCTGAGAAAGTGATGCAACTCTTCGAAACGATCGAGTTCGGCGGCGGCAAGGTAAACCTCGGTAAACAATACCGTTGACGTGAAACTGAGTTGGATATTTCCGAACTTTTCCTGGGATTCGGGCTAATTGCCGTATCTGCCCTCAACTCTGCCGCAGTAATCTACCTCGTCCGGCAAGCAAAGGGGGCGACAAGGGAGAGAGAAGGCCCGAAGGAAGACCAAGAAGACACTGGCGAAGAGGAAGCGCAACACGATGCCGCTCCCGATCTCGAACGACCAACCACTAAAGCGGAAATTCTTGCCTGGCGGCAAAGGATAATCGAAGGTTTGGAACGCGAGCGGGGTACGAAGGTCATCACGATGATTCACAAGAAAGAACTATGGACTGAGCCTGGGGAGGACCCTGAAATCGGGATCGAAGACACCGTGAAAGTCTTGATGGAAATTCAAAAAACTCCTCCGAACAAGCCGATTGACATGATTATCCATACACCTGGCGGATACGCCGTCGCTGCCCAAATGATGGCGATGGCTATCAAATTTCACCCCGCCAAGGTCACCGTCATGATCCCATTCTACGCTATGTCCGGCGGCTCGCTCATGAGCTTGGCCGCGGGTGAAATTCGGATGGAGAAATACAGCGTGCTGGGGCCTGTGGATCCGCAGATTCCAACCCCTGGCGGCATGCACCCGGCGGGCGCCTTGGCTACTCTCATGAAGACGAAGCCGATTCAAACAATCAGTGACAAAATGGTCATCCTGGCTGAGTCTGGAAACCTAGAGGTAGAGAATGCCAAAGCGTTCGTAATGTGGCTCTTGGAAGGCAAGATGGATGAACAGCAGGCTGAACGTGTTGCAGATTTCCTAGCGCGCGGTTACATGTCTCACGCAACCCCGATCACGCTTGACGTGGCACGTACGTTAGGGCTTAATGTTGTTGAAGGCGTACCCGACAAGGTCTATGAGCTGTTCAAAACCTTCGCGTTCACTGGGCAATCGTACAAAGGCCGCTGATTTTCGAAGTTGCGGTTAGAGCCCAGGACAAGTAAGAAAACGAATTAGTCCGCGTTTGAAGCGTTAGGAAGCCATCTTCATTATTACCTTCCTTAGGTCAGACCGGCTTTTTACCCCCGTCAACCGGTCCCATTCTTTTCCGTTCCTGATCAAGACCAGTGTGGGTATGCTTCTGATGTTGAATTGGGCCGCTAAGTCTCGGTTATTGTCAACATCGACTTTGGCAAAGATAACCTGCTCCTCGAACTCCTTGGCGAGGGTTCTAAGTATCGGTGCCATCACGTGACACGGCCCACACCACCCCGCCCAGAAATCAACAACAACCGGTTTTCCACTCCTCAACAGTTCCGGTAGGTTTCCAATGGTGGCCTGAACGATCCGTCCGCCCATGCTGGGACCCTGCGCGTGTTCGCTTCATCGAACGCTCTTACTTGGACTTGGGGGAGGCAGTGTATTCCCGCTCCTCCCACATGTCGTAGGCGGTTGCAACGGAAGCGGCTTGAGTGATTATTGCCAATGCTGCCACGAGGTGAAGGAACGAGATCACCGAGACTAGGGGAACGTTCACGCTGAGTCTGAGGTTCGCGTAGAGAATGACCCCGAGAATTATTTGAAATGTCGCTAAAATGGCAGTCGCCTTGACAATCCGCTTAAGCCGAACGGGAGCGTCGGTCTTCTTGATCTGGGCATTGTCGTAGTGGGCCAACGCCAGGATGGCCAGACCCAGTACCACGTGCGCGTCTACGAGGTATATGGTGAAACGCGGGAGGGTGATGATGATTATCTGAAGGAACGCAAGCCAAACGATTGCGTAGAGTTGTTTCCAAATGCTCATTGCGAATTCTCCGCGTTCACGCGCCATTGCGTCCTCTAAAGAGTTCCCCCCAGTTCTCAGCCTCGGCCATAATCGTCTCTCTTGCGCGACGGCGAAGCTGGTTCTACTTAGTAGAAAATGGCTCCAAGATTCATATCCTCTCCTGGTATTAGATTGGTCTTGATGTGAAAGGCATGAGTCAGGGCACCGGTACATCAGTTGTGAAAACTGGATTCTTGGATTTGGCCGCAGCATTTTTCGTTATAGGCGGAGTCATCAGCCTCATAGTTAGCGTTCTTGCGCTTCCGATATTCAGCGTCTACCCATTCATCGTTGTTACCTTCGGATTGGTATTCGCCGTAATCTTTGTGGTAGGCCTAATCTGTTCCTTGGTAGCCATCCACTGCTATAGCCTCACCACTAGGCGTTCTCTTTCGCAGGCGGGAATGAGGGGAATAATTTCGGGCGCAATTCTTCTAACCTTAAGCCTAGGCCTAGTAGGAATGACGCACGAGCTAACCACTCAGATAGGCGTCGTAAGCGCGATAATGATCCTGATTGCTGGAGCCGTCTGTTTTGTCTTACGCTAGCAGGCTCATTCTGATTGCCTAGCGAGGCCTGCGAAGCAACTGTTGGGAATATACTTTACAGGCAGTAAAAGCGCGCTGCATAAGTCGCATGCGAAACATGGAGTGTTTCGGTTGTTTACTCCATGGAATTCACTGTGAAGGAATTGCAGCCAGTCCTCAATGAGATGCTTGTTCACGCAACTACCCAGCTTCCAGCCGATATTTTGGGGGCTATCAAAGAGGCGCATGCCCACGAGACAAAGGACCTTGCCAAGAAACAGCTCGAAGCCATACTCACCAGCGCCGGCCTGAGTGATGAGAAAGGACTTCCATTATGCCAGGACACGGGCTTGGTAACCCTGTTCGTGTCCGGCGAACTTGTCAATCACATCGGGGAAGTTGAGAAAGCCCTCGCAAACGCAGCTCAAGGCCTAACAGCGAAGGGCGCCATGAGGGCCAATGTCGTCCATCCTCTCACACGCAAGAATACCGGGACAAACACCGGACTAAGCCAACCCGAAGTCCTGATTGATAAATCGACGGACAAAACTCAAATGAAGATGATTCTGAAGGGCGCCGGTTCAGAGAATTTCACCAACCTCAAAATGATGGTTCCAACCGCGAGCAGGCAGGACATGCTCAAGCATATCCTTCAGGTATTGATTGAGGCGGGAGGAAAAACATGCCCACCGAACATTCTCGGAATTGGGATCGGTGGTTCAGCGATTCAGGCCATGTTCAACTCGAAACGCGCTCTACTGAGGGAGATTGGCTCGCGCCACCCGGACCCTGATGTCGCCCAGTTCGAGACCTCAATATTGAAGGCGGGTAATGAACTCGGAATCGGGACAATGGGATTGGGTGGGGACACGACTTTGCTCGACGTTCATATTGAAACCGCTGGGACGCACACCGCATGCTTACCCATCGCGATTTCATTCGGTTGCTGGGCGAATAGAGTGGCCGTCGCGGAGCTGAAAGGACAACGCTTCAGGATGGTAAGGTGATAGAGAAATGACTGATTTCAAACTCAACGTTCCACAAGACAATGCTCGGATAACGGAAATCCGCGTGGGCGACGTCCTTTACGTGACGGGCGATATTGCCGTAGCCCGAGACCAAGCGCACAAGAAACTTCTCGAAACATTCGTCCCAGACTTGACTGGTCTCCCAATATTTCATTGCGGGCCAATCGCCCGCAAGGTTGGCGAGGAATGGGAAATTGTGGCAGGCGGCCCAACAACGAGCACACGAATGGACGCACTCACACCCCCCATCCTAGAGAAGTATGGAACCAAGGTGATCATCGGTAAAGGAGGCCTGGGAGAAATCGGAAAGAAGGGCCTAGCCAATTTTGGTGCTGTATACTCAGAGTTCACCGGCGGCGCTTCCGCGCTGGCTGTGTCGAAGATCGTCCGCGTGAAGAAAAGGCTGCTCGAGGAGCTAGGGCCTACGGAGCTTGTATGGATATGGGAAGTGAAAGATTTCGGGCCCCTACTCGTGACGCAGGACCATCAAGGCGGCGATATCAAGAAAATCGTTACGACGCAAGCAACCTCAAAGCTTGATGCACTTGTAAAGACATACGCCTAAACTCACGTTCCGAGTGGAAATCAAGCCGAAACGAAGTGCAGCAGCAGCGTGAACAGTATGAGGATTAGGCCGATTGCGGCTAGCTGAAAGGCTAGGCTGATAGATTTCTCGCGGGTCGATTGATATTGGTTCATGTCGATTTGCGCGCCAGTACTAGCTTCCCTTATGATCGTTGAATGTTCGCCAATGCCCGCGCCTGAAAGGCCAGCGATTAGTAAGCAAATTACGGCTTCGGTGAAGGTTAGAACTGCCGCCATCTGAATCCAGTTAGTGGTATTCTTGAATAGCCAATACCCTTGGGCAGGGCCGAAGAATATCGCGGCCGCGAGAAGGTCGAATACGAACAGCACGAGTGGAGGAAGGATTACCTGCCTGATTCTAACCCTTAACCACGAGGGTATCAAAGTGTACGCAACCCCAAGGGCCTCGACTGTGGTAGTCTGGTTTCCTAGGAAAGAAAAAGCTGTGTTGGTGCCGGTTCAACCAACATTATGAGGCGTTTGCCGTAGTCCGTTTCAAGCGAGAGGCTGTCATCAGCGAAGTCTAAGGCATCGATAGTGATTCGCTCGGCCTTCAGACTCTTTTCGAGTGTAGGGTTGACAAATACTCGTAACTCACCTACCTCGGCCAGGAGAGAAACTGGCCAGCTGGGCTCGTTCTCTCTCAGCATAACATTGCTGTTCGAGCAGCAGCTGGTATCGTCGAGCAAAATGACGAGTTTTTCATGTTCCTTTGAAATTCTTTGCAGGAGTGTTGCAGCCGCTGGTGTTAATCGTACCTCGGAGCGCATCTTTTACTGGGGACCGTAGACCGTGTAATGCCAAGGTTTCCTAACGTCGCCGCTTAGGTCGATGTAAACGTGTTTGACGTCAGTGTAGTCATCGAAGGTGTAGAGGCTCATGTCCTTGCCGAACCCGCTCTGCTTGTAACCGCCATGCGGCATCTCGCTGACGAGCGGTAGGTGGTCGTTTATCCAGACGCAGCCAAAGCGAAGTTCCGCGGCCGCCTTCATCGCTTTGAAGATGTCCTTAGTCCAAACCGAGCTTGCCAAGCCGTAGATGATGTCGTTCGATTTCTCAATGGCTTCGCTCATAGTTTTGAATGGTAGGGCGGTGAGAACCGGGCCGAATATTTCTTGCTGAACGATTCGCATGTCTTGCTTGGCGTCGGCGAATAGGGTGGGCTCGTAGTAGAAGCCCTTGCTGTTGGGGTTAGGTAGGTTTGGCCGTTTGCCCCCGACCAGCAATTTGGCTCCCTCCTTTACACCGCTTGCCACCATATCCTCAACTTTGCGCCTCTGCGCGTCGGAAACCAATGGGCCGAGGTCGGTTTCCCGTTTTGTTGTGTCGCCCAGTTTGATTTTCTTGATCCGTTCAACGACTAGGTTGAGGAATTTCTGGTAGACACTTTCCTGCACGTAAAGCCTAGTTGCCGCGGTGCAATCTTGGCCGCTGTTCACATAGCCTCCCACTACGGCTCCTTCCGCAGCAGCTTCGAGGTCTGCGTCTTCGAAGACGATGAAGGGTGCCTTCCCGCCTAATTCCAATTGTAGTCGTTTCACGGTTCCCGATGCGAGTTCCATGATACGCCGGCCGGTTAGTGTGTCGCCTGTTAAGCCAACGATATCTACGCCAGGGTGTGTGACTAAGGCTTCGCCTAGGATTGCCCCGGGGCCGGTCACAACATTCACGACACCCTTCGGGAAGCCTGCTTTCTCAGTTAACTTCGCGAACTCTATGGTGGTTAAGGGTGTGACGCTGGCTGGTTTTATTACAACCGTGTTTCCCACAGCGAGTGGTGGAATAGCTTTCCACGCGAGCATCATGAACGGGTAATTCCAAGGTGTGATCGTGGCGACGACGCCGACCGGTTCGCGCCTGATGATACTAGTCGCGACCGCGTTGTATTCCGTGCTCGCCCTGCCTTCTAGGCACCTAGCGGCGCCAGCAAAGAAACGAATGTTATCGATTGCGAAGGGAAAGTCGCTGTCGCGGCTTAGCTTAATCGGTTTACCTTGCTGTTGAGTTTCCAATAGCGCGAGGCTGTCAATTTCTTTCTCGATAAGGTCAGCCAATTTCATAATGAGGCCAGAGCGTTCCGCCGGCGCCATCCGTGGCCAACGGCCCTTATCGAATGCCTCACGCGCCGCATCAACAGCTTTGCCCGCGTCTTTTCCGTCGCCCTTTGGAACTTTGGCTATCACCTCGGTCGTTGCCGGGTTGATTACCTCATAAGTCGCCTTGCTCTCTGAGGGAACCCATTCGCCGTTGATGAACATCTGGTACGGTTGAACTGTTGCTTCCAAAAGCTAAACCCGCAACTTATTCGCTTGATTATTCATAAAGCCCTTCCGCTCCTGCAGGGTTCGAAGGGTTGCTGCCAAGTCTAATATAGTCACAGCGAATCATAGGTGGGGTTTATGAAAAACACACAGGTCTTCGCAAGAAAATCTTCCGGCCTCATCAGAGTGATGTCACCTTACTCAGCTTTCGCATACAACGTCTTGAACATCGGTGTGATATTTCCGTGGGTCTACTTGCTCACTTTGGGACTTTGGCCTGACGCCAATGTTCCAATGGGTATCCTGATCACGGGAATTTTCACCGCTTTCCTCGCTGTTGTGTACGCTGGCCTTGCTGCAGCAATGCCGCGCACAGGAGGAGATTATGTGTTCCAGAGCCGAACCCTGAAGCCTTCCATCGGTTTCGCAATTGTCGCTACGATGATACCCACTTTCTTCCTCCACTGGCAGGCGCTCGCGGGCTGGCTGACTTCGATCCTCGGTTTCGCCCCTCTCTTCACAGGCCTAGGTCTTTCAATGAACAACACACAGCTTCTGGATCTCGGCGTATGGTTCACAACGCCCTTCGGAATATGGATAACCACAATTGTGTCCTCGACATTCGCCGCCATTATCCTCATCAAGAGTTTCCGTTGGTTCGTCTTAGCTCAATGGGTGATGTGGTATGGCTTCCTTCTCAGCTTCGTGGTGATGATCATTTTCTTCATCATCACTCCGACCAGCGTATTCATTACGCGATTCAATGCAGCGATGACAGTTCTATCCCCGGGCACGCCCGATTACTATCATTACGTACTCACCGAAGCTGTGAAGAACGGATTCACGCCGGTGGCGGGCATGTCTTGGAATTCGACAATCTTCGTACTTCCAATCGCATTGACCAGTCTGGGATGGGTTGGATACGCACAAGAACAGGCAGGAGAAATTCAAGGCGCTTCAAGCCTCAAGAACCAGCTCTTTATCAACCTCGGTGGCGGTTTGTTCAGCACCGTACTGATGATGATCTTAGCATACACGTTCATCAACACAGTCGGACAAGGCTGGTTAGCAGCCGCTGCGTACGGGAACTTCCTTACCGGAACGGTGAACATGCCAATCCCACCTTGGTTTAGCAACCTCGCCGCCGTCCTCACTGACAATCCAATACTCGTCTTCTTCATGATCATAGGTATCCTATTGAACGCATTACAGATCGTGTTCAACGTCATCGTCGGATGGACCAGGGTCACAGTAGCAATGTCAATCGACGGGGTACTGCCAAAGTTCCTTAGCAACGTCAATAGCCGCACACATACACCAGTAGTTGCACACGTCATCTTCTTGATCTTGGGCGGGGTCATAATGAGCTACATCTACAATCTTGTCCCAGGCTACATCCTACTGACCCTCGCCGTAACAGCGGTAGCGACAATATTCTACATTGGAACATCGCTGGGTGGCGCTGTCTTTCCATGGACTCGGAAAGAGACCTACGACACGTCTCCCATCGCAAAGTACAAGATAGCCCGTATTCCAGTGATAACGGTCTGTGGCATCGTTGCCACGCTGTTCAGTGCTTGGATGCTTTACTACTACATCACGATTCCAGGACTTGGAGTAATCAACCTCGCGGCCCCGACCTCAGCAATACTGATGCTTGCAATCTTCCTGTTCTGGTTCGGCTACTTCTATGTGCGGCGCTGGTGGCTGAAGAGAGTCGGCATTAATCTTGACTTAGCTTTCAAGGAAGTTCCCCCAATCTAGGGGGATCCACTTTTCTTTTTCTTTTAGCCCGACGTGAACTGGTAACTTAAGACTTTATCCTTGACTAGGTTAACGATTACGCCACGAAGAATTCCTGACTGGTATTCCGATCCTGGGTTGATGCAAGTCGTGCGATCAATCTTGACCGCATTCTTAGCCTCATGAATATGCCCACAGAGCATTAGAAGCGGACGGTTTTTCTGAATCGTTTGGCGAACGGCGCTACTCCCCACTGGGATCAGGACCTGTTGGCCTCCCTCGACGACTGGTTTGGGAGGGTCAAAGCTCGTGTCGAGCTTGGGAGCTAAGTCGAGACCAGAATCGAAAGGTGGGACGTGGACGTTGAAGATGCAGCTAGAAGGTTCGTTCAACCCGTCAATCAGCGGCTGCAACCTGGACCCTAGCTCTGCATCGTCGCATTCTCGAGGTGTCTTCCAGGGAGTTGGAGTGCTCCAGCCAAGGCTCACCATCTCATGACCGCTCTCAAGTTCCACTTTCTTGCCATCCACGTTCACGAAATGTTCTGTTGACTTGACGCTGTCCAGAACCTCTTGTTTGTCATCATTGCCTCCAGTCCAGTAACATTTCACATTCAGAGAAGCGAGGTTCTCTTCCGCCAGAGCCGCCCAACTGGTCAGGCGTTCCATCATGAGCCTGTCGAAGAGTGCCGAAACCTTGGTTTCATCGGATCGAAGCGAATCGTATTCACCTGCCGACACACGGTGAGGGTACAGACCAGCATTCGCTACCCGCGTCTCAAGCGTGGGCAGATCCTCACTAGCTAGGTTTACGTACTCCTGTCCTTGGAAATTCAAATGATATGCCCCGTTCTTATCTTCAACAACGGGTACAACGGTCTTACCAGTAATGTCGCCCCCCATGATCAGAGTGTCTACCTCGTAGAACTTGGCGGCCCCAATGAACTTCCTAAAGACGATTTCAGAGGCGTGAACGTCGGTTGCGAAGAATATTCGGTGAAACTTCCTTTTGCTTTTGTCGTTGCCCAATTTCAAACCAGACCCAAACCTCAACCCGACATGGAAAATAAGCATTTGGAAAGCCCGTTGCCCTTCCTCGAGCCACTAACGCCACAATCCCAACGCTCTTATGGTAGAAAATATTGCCTAGTGGCTCTGCACCAGTACCAGAGTAGTTCTCAATGGACCCGGATTTCGAAAGGTTTAGCGTATACGGTTTTTCAATCGATTACCCAAAAGAGGCCCGCATCGAATTTAACCCTAAGAGCCGGCGAGGCGAGGGCGACATTGTTTTCCACTTCCCTGATAAGACGAAAATCTTCCTTTCGTGGGGCGACCTTGAGAAAGCCAAGAAGAGTTTCGGGACTGTCGACGAACATGCTGACCACGGCCTTAACAAAGTCAAGACGGCGAGGAACATAAAGAGCTTTGAACTGATTTCCCACGATGCAGTGGGCATAAACTCGCATCAAGGAGCCTACAACCGTGCGAAGTTTGAAGAGGTCACCGTGGGTTTTCTCAGCGGTAGGGGCAAGAGCCCTCGAGAAGCTCATTCTATCCACGTACACTGCGCAGAGTCGTCAAGGTATTACGTAGTCTACGCACTGCTGTCACTTGGTGGAACCTACGACTACGCAAAGACGTTTACGAAAATGGCGAAGACTCTAAAATGCCACTAGATTACCCGCTGAAGCTTACCAGTCTACGTCCAGAAGCCCGAATAGTACAAATAGCGTAACATAATTCTTCTCGGTTTCGGCAGGCCACATTCAATGGAAAAAGTTCAGGACGCCAGCAAACTAGATTCAATGATGAAAGAGGAAGGCCCACGACTCGTTAGGGAAGGAAGTAAGCGAGGCCTGCACATCAGGCTATTGGGCGCAATCGCCTTCCAGCACCATTGCCCAAAATACAACTACCTAACTGCAAAACTGCACCGACAACTCTCCGACGTTGACTTCGCAGGCTACAATTCTGAAAGGAAAACCATCGATAAGATGATGCGCGAACTCGGCTACGCGGATGAACCCATGGTTTCGGCGCTGTTCGGGCACCAGCGAATGATTTGGGATAATAAATCGAACGGGCTTCATGTCGACATTTTCTTTGACAAACTGGAAATGAACCATGACATCCCATTCACGGGCCGCCTCGAACTTGAAGAGATGACCATCCCGCTCGCTGATATGCTTCTTGAAAAGATGCAGATTGTTCAGATAAATGAGAAGGATATCGTAGACACGATAATGCTCCTCCGAGAGCATACAATTGGCAATTCCGCGGCACCCGAAACCATCGACGGAGGTTACATAGCTGAACTTCTATCAAACGAGTGGGGCTTCTATCACACATTCACTACCAACCTCAAGAACGTTGAAGACCGACTAATCCTGTACCCGGAACTTACGGAGGAAGATAGAGCGGACGTTTCAAAGAAAATCCACGAACTGCTCTCAATCTTGGACAAGCAACCAAAAGCACTCGCTTGGAAACTCCGAGCCCGAGTAGGCGCAAAGACAAAGTGGTACAAAGACGTGGAAGACGTAAGACGCTAAGAACCTAACAACCGCCCATTCTAGCCATAGCCGATGTCTGGAGCTGCGGAAGAGTGAAGGGAAAGAAGGTTCGAGGGTCCGTTCGCGCGCGCAGGTTGCATTTGCTACTGACCGTTGGGTTAGTGTGCGTTGCAATAGGGACGGCTTTGATTCTGTTCGCAGCCCTCTGGAACCCGGGCTCCCCGCCAGTTGTGGTTGTGCTGAGCCAGAGTGGAGCCCAAGTGTTCAAGGGCGCCTACGTTGACGCGATCACGATTCAAAACCATTCAAGCCAAAATGTAACCGTAGTTGTACTGGTAAAGACGGCGCTGGACGGTTTCCCGCGAGAATCCGCGCCTGTCACAGTCTGTGGGCAGTGCCGGACTATAGTCAGAATTGAGGAGATTCAGCCGACACCCGACATGAACTTGGACTACTACCAGGGCGCGATCGGCTCGCCGGAGTACATTCACGTAAGATACGGGCCCTCCTTACTCAGCAATATTGCAGGCTCAGCTTTGCCATCGGGTTTGAGCGTTGCGGCCGTGGGCTTCGCACTTCTAATTTACAGGCGTACGGGCAAACGATAGGGATCCGGGATCAGTTCTGTAGAGAACCTGCGCGGAACCCCTGTAATGCGCTTGCGATGCACCCGCCCCGGTGGGTTGAAATGTAGCCTATTCAGGGGCGAGATGAGGTGGTTTCGGCCTACATAATGGCTCCATTTCAATCTTGGCTGGGTCAATTTCAATGCTCAATGGCATGCTGAAGTCGTCGGGAAAATCGAGGAATCATGAAGCCTTCGTCAGAGCCTCATTGCTGCCGAGATAACGTAGCCCGTGGTCAAGAGGGCGATGGTGAGATAGGCGGTCGCAATGTTTGCTGCGAGCGCTGGAACTAGCTTGCCAGTGTTTGAAAACTCCCGTAATGTTACCCCGATGGCTTTTGCGGCGAAGGGGAGCGCGGCCAAAGCGATCAGCGTGGGCGGAGGGGTAAGGCCGAAAATTACCGCTACGGGTACCCAAGCAACAGCCAACGCCTCGAGGAGGGCGTAGAATTTTGCAGCGCGCACCCTGCCCAGTAGTATTGGAATGTTCTTTCGTCCACCTGCAGCGTCAGCTTCGATGTCAGGCATCTCATTCAGGAAGAGCACGTTAGCGATCATTATGCCTGGCGCGAGACCCACGGCCACGGCGCCAGCGCTTATGTGAGCGGTTTGGACGAAGTATGCCCCGATTATTGCTAGGGGCCCAAGGTTTAGGCCTGCCAGGAACTCTCCCAAGTAGATTCTAGCGAATGTGTTAGAGTAGAAGTAAACGGAGATGGCCGCGATCGCCACTAGACCAAGGAGCGGTATTCCTCGCGTTAATACGAAGTAGGCGCCGATTGGAATCGCAAGCAGCAGCGAACCCAAGCCGAACGATAAGGCGCTGTTTGGGCGAATTTGCCCGGAGACCAGGAATTTGCTTCCGCCGCTGAAGGGCGTCTTGACTGTTGCCGCATCAACCCCGGTCTTATAGTCGTAGTAATCATTCAGTACGTTAACAGCATTCTGCGTCAATGTCACGCCAATTATAGCGAGAACGTAGTAGGCTAGGTTGAAGAAACCCTCCCGTGCTGCAACCGCCGTCCCCAAGCTAACGAGTAGAAAACTCATCAGCAAAGACGGCTCGACAGCTTCGTGAACCCAAACGCTAAGTCCCAAAGCAACCTCACGCCGATCTTCCCGTTTCAGTAATTATAACGATGACGCTAAAGCTCAAACCTAAAGAAGCTCGCATATTATATCGTAAGAAGATTTAACTATCGACGAGCTTATCGTTTAACGTGATGGCTAACGATGGGCACGGTTACTGTTTCCTCGAAGTTTCAGGTAGTAATCCCTGAGGAAGTTAGGCTGAAATTGAAACTTCAACCCGGACAGAAAGTCGTTGTGATAGAGAAGGATGGTGTGGTACACTTGGTCCCCCTGAAACCAATCAAGGGAACACGAGGCCTCGCCAAAGGAACAAGCACCGAGAACATCCGGGAAGAGCATGACCGGCCTTGAAGCTAATCGATTCCTACGGATGGATTGAATATTTCTCGGACGGGCCCTTAGCGAAGAAATACGCTCCTTACGTTGAGGACGTAAACGAGAACAACACTGTCACGCCAACCGTTGTGATCTATGAGGTGTACAAGAGACTGAAGAAAGAGAAGGGTGAGCAGATTGCGCTCGAGGCTTACGCTCAGATGTCAAGAAGCAGAATAGCTCCGTTGGACGCAGGTATAGCCTTGAGCGCTGCCGACGCTAGTCTTGAACTGGGACTCGCTATGGCTGACGCAGTTGCGTACTCAACTGCAAAGGCTTACTCAGGCGAGCTGATTACCAGTGACAAAGATCTGAAGAACTTGGCGGGAATTATGTTCATAGAGTAATCCACAAACGCACCTCTATCAATCGTAGACCATCTCCGGCGGATCAACGACTATACCGGGAACGCATTCGAAATGCGCTACATAGAACAGAGAGAACAAGTATGAAGTTCATGAAGGAACGTTTCTACTTGCAAAGCAACCAAATCCTTCGAAATGAAAGGCCAATCGCGTAGTGGCGACTATGTTCGAGTTAGCTAGCGCAAGGAATATCCTGAACCCACGTTACTATTTCGTGGGCTGCGGACTAAGCAAATGATCTCCGGCTTTTGGATTCTCATCACAAGTGAAATCATTTCGGCTGGATTAGCCTTATTCATCGTGTACTCGATGCTTACCGTTTTTCGGGCAACTCGGAGAGAATACTTGCTCGGTTTTCCAATCGGGTTCAGTTTTCTCGCGGTAGGGTACATAGTATTCGGCCTGTCTTATGCAAGCCTTGGGCTGGAGGAGCTGGCTAGCTGGCTTCACCTCTCGCTTGTGAGCTACGGGTTCGCCTTCATTGCGGGAACATACTTCCTGAGAAAGAGAAGCCTTTGGAGGTCAGTGGGACGAGCGTCCGTGTGGCTATTCTCCACGCTGGTAATCCTCGCAGTTGTGGTTGTTGTCATGATTGTTGTCCCAACGCCGCTGCTCTTACCATCGCACCGCGCTGTGGATGAAGTGTTTCGAACTGCCAACCTAGCCTTGCTCGCTTACATACTGTTTAGATTGTACCAGACCCTTAGGGATGAGCGGCACGAGGTTGGCGCCATGGTGCTGTCTGGTTTCGTTTTTCTGGCTGGGAATGAGTATAGCCTCTTGCTCTGGGCACTTGACAGCGGGTTTTGGTCCTTCGCCCTCGCTCATGTGATGCAAATAACAGGGCTTATCACACTCGCTGCTGCTCTGGCCAGAAGAGTTCGGAGCGCTTAACCGCACTTGGCCAAAAACGAGTTCATGAAAACCCGGGGGCGCAACCGTGAACGAATCTACTATGATATTCTCTGCTCAATCATCGGCCAAGAACGGAAAGGCGTTACCAGGATTACGAGGGTTCAGAACGAAGTTAACCTTCCCTCCGACCGGATGCGGCGGCACCTCCGAGAAATGGAGCAGCTCAGGCTTGTCAAATACGGCAGTGCGCTCGAAAGCACACGTAAAGGTAGAGAATTCATTTCGAAATACAAGAGAGTTCTCGAAGTACTGAAACAATTCGGCCTCGCTGAGTAGAACTAAGATTAGGGCGAAGGCTGCCTTCAAGTCATGGTCATGGTTACGGTTGAGTTTGAAGGTGCTAGAACGGTGGCTATGGCGGAGACTGCGGTCCCAAAGTTGTACGCACCGGACATGAACTTGACGCCGAATACGACGCCGTCCGAACCGCCGTTGGCAACAATCGCGTCATTACCCATAGGGTCCTTGACTAGGAGGAAGTTCAGGTAAGGCGGGATTGAGGATATCACGTCCCCCACCATCAACCCGGCTGGAACCACCACAACCTTGGACGCCGATGAAAGACCCGTGATTTGAATTACCCCCGTCCCATCGACGTTTATGTTGTCGAGCAGGATGTCGAAGTCAGCGGCCGTATTCAGGGTCAGTACAAGCCTCGTAACGAAAAATGGGCTAGTGGCACCTTGACATGTGATTCTGATCTTGCTGGTTCCCAAGAATTGTATGCTAGCGTAAACCCTGACAATGCCGTATTGGGATAGGGGCATTGGGACGTTTGTGGAAGGAGGAGGAGCGAGCACGTAGCTGAGGCTAATTGACGTTAAGCCAATCAGTATGATGGCCGCCGCTAGGATTGCAACCCTAGTCCTCCGTCTTAGGACCCTAACCATGGTATTCACTACTAAGGTGGAAGCCCCACCAGCACTGCAAAAATGCGTGTCTTAAGATACTTAATACTTTGCCAACAGTATGCCCGTGCCCCAGCATACGAAACCCCAATTAGAGGGCCAATTGGCAGCTTAGCAGAAAACCGCCGTTGAAGCTGCAATTACAACAACCGTACGAAGTATGTAGCCTACGTAACGTAAGTACATGATAAGAAATAACTAGGTTGAGAGTACCAATCGATTTCCTTTGCGAAATCGAAAATTCAATTCGCCTACGTTGAAGCATGCAGCACTTGGCATTTACCTCGTCTTGTTTTCGCGGGCTTACAGTTCCAATATCGGCAGTGACGACGTGTTCGATAAGCCTGCCAGTCACCATTATTCGAGCAGGGGCTGGAACAGTGACCTTGACTTAACGCTTTGCCATTCCGTTTGCCTGTTGTCAGATAGGCTATGGCCAATTGCAACCGAATGTCAAGAGATAGTTGCAATTATTGTCATTAGTGCTATATTGACTCAATAATCGGGACGGTCGAACTCATCCCCGCCCCGCCCGGCAACCCTTCTGATTTTTCCGTCATTCTAGATAGCATACATGCTGAGGGAAGGCAAGTATTATGGCCTAAGCGTACCGGGGGCTGTCATTAGAATCCACATCGCCTGCCCCGGCTGAAGAACGTAGCTGGCACTAGCTCGTATCCAACTGCCCCTTAAGCCATCGTAGACCCAGACGTTGTTTGAGTCATACTGCCCGTTGATACTGGAAAGGTACGTACTCACAGTTTCGTTCGCGACAACTGGTTGCGGTTTGAAGCCTATCAGGTTCCAGCCTGCTATGAGTTGGTAGGCCGGCGGTGGTGAGGTCGGTGCGATCACGTTACCGCCTATGTACAATGTGCCGGGGGTTAGCATGTTGATCCAGTAACCAGTGCCGTCGCTCATCGTTGTTAGGGTGCTGGGGATGCCTGGTTTGAAGAACATCCAGCTCCTCGATGTACCCGAACCGGTGTAACTCCATACGATTGAGATTTTGTTCGCAGGTATTGAGCTGAGGACTGAGGTTATTGCATTGTTGCTTGGTATGACTGGGAGCGAGACAAGGTTCCAACCGGCCTGCAGAGGTATCTCAGAAGCAGTTGCTAATCCAACACTATAGCTGAGTGTGTTGTCGTACTGGTCGGCCTTGTCTCCTGAATAGTAGAGCATCAATTGCCCATTTAGCTTGAATATGCCTTGATTATCGGTTGAGTCGCCGCCCTCCCAGCCACCAGGGCTTGGCCCAACTATCGGGTTGCCGGCGTATTTTGTCCATGAGATTCCATCTGAAGATGTGGCAAGTCCCGTTCGCCAGATTACGCGGTTTGCGTCAGCAGCCGAATAGAACATGACGTACTGATTCGTGGCATTATCGAAGATCACGCTGGGGCTATAGAGAGCGTTCGCATCCCAGGCTTGCGCATCCGGGGAAGATGTCAGAACTGGCGTACCGCTGTTGTACCTAGTCCAACTGTTGCCGTCTGTTGACGTGGCTAGGGCGATGCTGCTGCCAGCTGTGTACCACATCATGTAACTCGTGCCGAATTTGCTCACAAACGAGTATGAGAAGTAGTTATTTTCGGCCGAGGTGGACGGCGTCATGATAGGGTTCCCTGGGTATTTCATCCAGTGAATTGTATCAGTCGATGTGGCATATCCGAAAGCCCGGCCGGAGCTAGGATTACTCCCTACATAGTAGAGGCGGTATTCGGACCCATCCCAGAGAATATTGCCAGGGAGGACTGAGCCGCTGTCCCACGCGACCACAGGAGACCTAGTAAGTATTGGATTGGGATATTTAGTCCATTGAAGCCCGTCTGCGCTCGTAGCGAGACCAATCCCATATGTCCCATTCACATTTGTCCCCGCGTAGACCATGCCGAATGTTCCGTTGGTGTACGTGAATAGGTGAGGCATCCACACGAACCGATTGTCCCATGAGCTAGGGGACGGCGTTAGAAGCGGGTTGGCAGCAGATTTGGTCCAGGGGGTGAAGCGTTGGAAGTACGCTGTCAGTTGATGGTCATAATCCGCGATGACGGATGTGGGGTTATTGTTTCCGTACCAACTTCCGTCCAGCGCCCAGGCGACGAAGTAGTATCCGCTTGCGGGGTTCGCGGTTGCCTGAACTGTAGTGCCAGGCACGTATCCACTTGATGGGGTCAAGGTCGCGGTCCCGCTGCCTACGGGATTCACGGAAGCCGTGAGGGCCACTTTGCTAAGTCTCGCCATACCGATACTAGTTGTAGTAAAGTGGTTGCAATCAGAATCAAACCCCTCGCGGCAAGCCAGTGAGTTGGACGTGTCGGCCTCATAGTAAACGACCATGCCTCCATTTGCTAGAAGCATATCAGCTGCGTCTGTATTGTCCCCGTTGTCGAAGCCTCCGGCCATCGGGCTGATTATCGGGTTTCCGGCAAATTTCTTCCAGCTAAAGCCGACGGCATTAGGAGACACTGCGAACCCTGATCGTTCAATCGAACAATCAACATCGCATCCTGAATAGAACATCTTGAAGTTGTTAGCTACTGGGTCATACCTCACGCTCGCGTAGTAGACAAAGTCCCCGTCCCAGGAATACGCGTGCGGAAGATTCGGCCAGTTGATGTCGCTGTTTGGGTCGTCCCAATCTGCAGGATAGACTACGGCGCATCCGCCATTCTGCACGCTCCAGCTTACACCATCAGTTGACGTCGCGACCCGAGTCCCTCCGCCCCTGTTGTAGAACATCATGTAGGTGCTACCCACCTTGATGACGTCGGGATACCTGAACCAGTGGCTAGAACCCGCGCAGTTGCTGGCCTGCGCCACTTCAGTAACGTTAGTCAAGACCGGATTACCGGGATACTTGGTCCAGTGGATTGAATCAACCGAGGTCGCCAATCCGAAGCCAGGAATTCCCTCTAACCCATTCGAACTCGTAGCGTCCGAGGCGCTATAGTACAGCATGAATCGAGTGCCATTCCAAAACACGCTCCCTAAGCCAATGCTATTCCTCCCTCCTCCAGCCCACGAATCCCAATCACTTGGGTTTGAAGACGGGCTGAGAATCTGAGATGGGTACTGTGTCCAGTGGAGGCCGTCTGGGCTCGTCGCCAACCCTACAGCGCGAGTGCATGGAGAGTATGTGACGCAGCCACCTAGGAAGATCATTCCGAAGGTCCCGTTGGGGTACGTGAACAGACGTGGTTGATACACGAAATCCGGGTTCCAGCCACTGCTACTCCCCTTCTTTAGGATCGGATTGCCCGAGTACCTGACCCATTGGTTGAGTGGTTGAAAGTAAGCGAGAAGTCGCAGGGTGACGCCGGCTGACCAGATTGTCTTGTTGGCTGGGTTCCGCCACGAGTAGTAATACATTCCACCATCACCCGGCAGGCTGTTCGGCTGGCTTACGCCCCAGCCGACGAAATAGTATCCCGGGCTTGGGTTTGCTTTGAAGAACAAGTTCGTATTAACCGGATAAGACCCGCCCGACGGCGTCAGAGTTACGGTCCCACTACCGGGCGGGGTTACAGTAATCGAAACCGTAGAGTTTGCGTCATAAACTCGGATTGCGGAAGCTGAAGTAGCAGTGAGGCTTAGCGTTACGACGATGATAACGGACAACAGGTGCATCTCGGTTCGCAAGAATGCCCACCGGTTAGATTATGTCCGGAAACTATTTCACTTCTTGTAATGGCGTAGGGAATAGTTTCTGTTGTTGTCGAGTGTTCTACTGATCGCAAAGCGCGGCCGAGTTTCGAGTTTGCTGCAAGCAGGTTTAGATAAGGAAAATCGCCTCCGGATGTTGACACCGCTTGGAAGATTGTTCTATTCCTTAGAGAATCTACATTCCTCAACAGCCTAGGCAGTAGTTACGATGCGTATCACGTTTGGGTTTGGGATAACTACGCGGGCGCATGGATTAAGGCCGGTTCCAATACTTGGTTGGTTCCAGGGCAAGCCTTGTGGGTCTATGTCACATCGCCAACCGGCGCAACCCTCAGACCTTAACAACACGTTTCCAACCCTTCCCCTTTTTCTTTCGCTTTTGTGATGAATTCCTTCTGAGCATTTCAGGTAACCACGATGACAACCATCTCTACGTATGCGGCAACTACGCGGGGCCATGGACTAATGCAACGGGCGGGACATGGTTAGTTCCGGGGCAGGCGTTGTGGATCTACGTTGCCACAGCCACTAGGATTGAATGGTTTTTTCAAGCCGTCGAGTGATCCTCGCTTCACGAAAGCTTTAGTAATACCTGTTTCAAGTAACGCGGAGTGATTTCCATGAGAGCCCAAAATGTCAGTCTTCTGTTCACAGGCCTAATCTTAGCGCTTCTGGTGGCGAATTTCCCGATTCTGGTGCAGGCTCAGAGCCCTCCGCCGTTACCTATGCTGTACACCGGGAACGTAACCTTGAACGGTTCCGCGGCGCCGGACGGCCTGAATATTACGGCGCTAGATAGCGGCGTGGTCGTGGGTTCAGGATTAACGAGCGGCGGCACATACTCACTCTCAGCCTGTTCGCCCCAGAATTGCAATCAGGGTGATACGTTGAGTTTCATGCTGAACGGCCAGTTAACAGCGGCCCAAACCGTTGCAGTGGACACGAGCCAACGTGGAATCCCGCAAAACCAGGACCTAGCCTTCACGGGAACATTATCAGCAGTCACAACAACCACGCCACTGACGACAACTAGCGAAATAATGACGACAAGTACACCCGTACCTGAATTCCCGGCGTTGGCATTGTCGCTGCTTGCCGCGTTGGGCGTAGCGTTCGCAACACTCTACAAGAAGACTCGGCGTTAACCCTTCAGGTTCTCCATTTCCTACACGCCCAACATTTTGTCTGACACCTAAAATTCAGTGTACGACAAAATTGTGGTGTGGCCCACCCAGAAACCTGGGCTGTCACCTTTCCGGTTTTCTTCGTCTCGACTTATCCTTGATGGCGTCTCTTCGGAAGCACTAACAAAATTATCAGCGTGGCCGTGAGGGTGATTCCGATTAGACCTGTGATGGCTTGATTGAATTCTGGGACGGGGCGCACACAGACTTGGAAGTTGGTTATGCCACCTCCCACCGTGACTTGGTGCAACCCAGGCGGGTAAGAGGATGAGCTTGTGTATGTTTGCGTACTGTTTCCTGAGATTTCCACAACTGTGACGCTGTAGTAGGAATAGGTGGTGCTGGAAGTTTGCAGAAGTTGCACGTAGATCACTCCCCTGTAATGGCCTGTGCCGTTGTAGGGGGCAAGATACCCCGTAACGGATGCCGCGGTTCCATTCGGAAACTGGTCTGTGAGGCCAACGAGGCTGTAGTAATCAGAAGTCGGCGCGGTAAGCTGATAATTGGAGTAGCAAGTTTGGGTTACGGCTTCAGGCAAAACCAAGGCTATAGCTAGGACGGCGAACAACCCGCCCCATAACAGCACTTTCACCGGAAGTATGCCCCCTAACTCGTATACGACTCGGGCCTGGAATTTGAACCCACTTCGACAAATGTCGTACGAAAAACCTGATTTTCCGCCAATCGATGCGTTTCAATGCTTAGGCTCCCATATTCGCACGTAATGGCATCTTCGTAAGACGACTTCGCCAAGTAAATGAAAACATAGTTTAAGTATGCAATTGGTATCATTTGTAAACGATACGCATTGACGTTGCGGCCGCTGGCGACAAGGGTTACCAAGGAAATCGAGCATGAGATACAAGACGTTATGGATTTCCTCAAAATTGAGAAGGCCCAGGCTGTCAGGATGATTCTGGAGATTGGAATTTCAGAGTGGAGGAAGAGAACGGCGATTGAGCTTCTAAGGGATGGAAGAGTAACCTTCGCAAAAGCCGCGAGACTAGCCAAGCTGGACCTGTGGGAATTTGCGGACGTGGTAAGGGATAGGAAGGTAGAGTGGGTTAGCACCCCGGCTAGTGAGCTGGAAGTTGAGGCCAGCAAGGCCTCAAGGGCCGCAAACGAATGAAGTCACTCATATTCGATTCTACGCCTCTAATCTACCTTACAAGAGTTGGCCTCGTCAGACTGTTCGAACTTATTCCAGCCCAGAAATTCGTTGCACGTTCGGTTTTCAGGGAAGTGGTCGAGCGCGGGAAAGTGAAAGGACTAGCAGATGCATTAGCGCTGGAGGCTCTTTTCGACGCGAAAACCATAACGATCATTGAGCCATCGAAGAAAGGAGTTTTGCGCACGTTTACCAGCATAAGCGGCTTGGAGGAAGCCGATGCTGAAACCCTGGCTATCGCGAAGGAACAGGGTTATCGTGCCGTTCTAGACGATCTTCTAGCGAGAAAGGTAGCGAGAACCTACGGGATTGATTTCGTGGGAACCCCCTACTTGCTAATGATTGCGACCAATATTCGGATACTCACGAAAAAAGAGGCAACGAAGGCAGTCGACGAGATGATTGAAGCCGGCTGGAGATGTGGCCCCGAGCTATATCGCGAGATCCTGCGATTGATCGAGCACAGCTGAATCCCCGCAAAAGAGAAAGTGACTTGTCTAGGCGGCTTTGCGGCTTGGCGTTTTTCTGCGCTTGAGGAAGAATAGGCTGAGCGCGACGGCGGTGATTCCTACTACGCCTATTGCTATGAATTCGAAGCCTGGGGTCGGGTGCGCTGGGTCGTGGACGTGGATTGTTGTTGAAGCCCCCAGCGTTTTCGTCATGACATCGTTTCCCAGCAACCTGAAGAAAGCTGAGGCTATGATTGTGTAATCGCCGACACTCGTCGGTGTCCATTTCTCGCTAACTATCAAAGCGCCGGCCGTGACGTGGGTGGATGAATAGGCTGTTTGGTTTGAAGCGTTCAGAACTTGGATTTGGACTACGTAATCGTGGGCGATCATGGGTTGCATGCAGCCCGGGAGCAAGGAGAGGAAGGTTACGGTGATGTTCACGGGCTCGCCGACAGCGTAATCGTTCATGTCAGTCTGGACGATTAAGGAACTGCATGCGCGGACATTATCAGAGACGGTTCCAGAAATGGCTGGAAGAAACGACACTAAGACCAAAGCCAAAATTAGTTCGAAGAGTGCGGAACGGACGATTTGCCGCAAATCCCATCTCCTCAAGAGTAAGTGTGCGTGGGGCTGGATTAAGCCTAAGTTTTAGAACAGCTCTGCAGGCGCGTCATAAGCGCCCTGAAATACTGTTCTAGTAGCCCCTAGAATACTTTCTCGGGCCTCTGAAGCATATAGATACGCTTTTCCTTCTAGCAAAGTGTTAAGTAGCGTTCTCATAGCCAATTCATGCTGGGTGTAACAAACCCAATGAAAATTGTCTTTAAACTATTAGCAATTGCGATAGTTGTCTTAACTGCAAGCATGTCTCTTCCAGCATACATTACGAGCAACGCGTATGCCTCAAGTAGTGGTTCAATTCGGCTTCACGAAATTGCCAAACCACCGCATGTCATACTTGACGCCGCTTTCAATCCGGCTACAATCTTTAACCCAGCGGTTTCGCCCATCGGCGGAGCCCCGTTCTGTTTCAGTAGTGGCTTAGGGACAGTGCTCTGTTACCCGCCCTCTTTCCTCAAGAAGGCCTACGACTTCCCAACGAGTCCGTCAATTAACGGTGCTGGGCAGACCATCGTCATAGTGGATGCGTTTGGTAGCCCAACTATACAGTCAGACTTGAACCTTTACGACACCACTTTCGGCCTACCCGCCCTGACCGTCACAAAACTCTGTCCGCCATCATTCACTGGAGTCGCGACTGACGTATGCCCGGACACAACTGCAGATTTCAGCAGTTCTCCTACTCCAGGCTCCATATCGGACATCTGCGGTGCCCAGGGTTGGGGGGAAGAAACAACACTCGACGTTACACAAGCCCATGG
>JBAVCK010000043.1:0-3877 GCA_049586635.1 Bathyarchaeia archaeon | reverse complement strand
CTCTGGTGGACATGTTTCCGAGCGAAGGCATAATGGTACTAGTGTTCTTCTTGATGATGCAAGAAAAATCAATGTGATTCCGTTGCTAATGCGAAAGCTAATAATCAGACTTGAGGAGGGATATTGATATGGACTTCTCATTGAGCGATGATCAGCGAGCGCTAAAAGCTTCAGTGATTAAGTTCGCTACCCAGGAGCTGAACAATGATCTGAGGAAACGAGAGCGGATTGGCGAGTTTCCCCTAAATGCGTGGCGCGCCTGCGCGCGATTCGGAATTCAGGGACTGCCAATACCTAAAGAATTCGGCGGTATCGGAGCAGATATCCTGACTACCGTTGTGGCGATGGAAGGACTCGGCTACGGTTGCCGCGACAACGGACTCATCTTCAGTCTCAATGCACAGATGTGGAGTGTCGAACTGCCTGTGCTTAAGCTTGGCACGCCTGAACAGCAGCGCGCTTACCTACCAGGGTTTGCGTCTGGCGACCTAATTGGCGCGTACGCCGTGACAGAAGCAGGCTCTGGGTCAGATGCGTTCAGCATGCGTACTCGAGCCGAACACCACGGTGATCATTACATCATCAACGGCTCCAAACTGTATATTACTAATGCGCCAGTGGCGGACGTAATCCTTGTATTTGCCACAGCGAAGCCCGGTAGCGGTCTTTCTGGAGCCAGCGCATTTCTCGTGGAAAAGGGAACGCCAGGGTTCAGTGTAAGCCGTAGCACTGACAAAATGGGCCTGCGGACCTCACCCCTGGGGGAAGTAGTCCTAAACAACTGTGAAGTGCCAGAAGAAAATCGTCTGGGCAAAGAAGGTGCCGGCATGGCAATATTCAATTCATCTATGGAGTGGGAACGCAGCTGTATTCTCGCGAGTGCAGTCGGCTCTATGCAACGCCAGTTGGAAACATGCGTAGACTACGCACGAACTCGTGAACAGTTTGGGCAACCGATTGGGAAGTTTCAGAGCATCTCCAATAAGGTTGCCGACATGTATTTGCGGCTTGAGGCCGCAAGGCTGCTGATCTACAGAGTCGCTTGGCTCAAACAGCAAGATAAACCGGCACTGGCTGAGGCGGCCGCTGCGAAGATTTTCACGAGCGAAGCGTGGATACGGTCGAGCTTGGATGCCATCCAGATCCATGGAGCGTACGGGTACATGACAGATTCTGAGATTGAGCGCGACCTGCGTGATTCTGTTGCAGGAACGATCTATTCAGGCACATCGGAGATTCAGCGCGTGATAATCGCGAGCGTCCTCGGGCTTTGAAGGATTCCGATTTTCAGCAGCCTTGAATGGATGAAGACGAATGACAAGTTCCTACCTGCTGCATCAACTCTTGACTGAGACTGCCCGTCGCTGTCCAGAGCAAACTGCAGTGATCTTTAGCGAGCGGAGCCTTTCGTATAGTGCACTTGACACCCTGACGAATCAGTTGGCTGGGGTGCTGAGAGCACGCGGAGTGGCCAAGGGCGAACGTGTAGGCGTTTACGTGTCCAAGTCGCTCGCTTCAGTGGTTAGCATTTTTGCGATTATGAAGACGGGTGCATGCTACGTGCCGCTCGACCCCTCGGCACCAACGCAACGGTTGGCGTATATGATTCGAGATAGTGGAATTAGGGTTCTCCTGACCAGCACGATGAAGGCGACAGCCATACAAGACATGTTTCCACACGATTGTCCCCTGAGTACGGTAGTGCTCGTAGATTGTGATCTGCCAGCCGAACACACTTCAATTCCGATGCCAGCCGGCGTGTTAGTGGTGCCATGGAATGAAATCACTGCAGAGCCTACAACGCCTCCGCCAGAGAATCTGGCAGTGGAAACAGATACGGCCTACATTCTCTACACCTCGGGTTCGACCGGCACGCCAAAAGGGGTCATGATCTCGCATCGAAACTCTTTGACCTTCGTGAACTGGGCAGGCGACTGCGTAGGCTTAACGCCAGCTGACCGTGTCTCGAATCATGCTCCACTGCACTTCGACTTGTCGACGTTTGATATTTTCTCTTCTTGTCGGGCCGGTGCAAGGATTGTCCTCGTACCGGAAGAAGCTTCGACCTTTCCGATCCAAATTGTCAAATTGATCGAACGTCAACGCATCAGCGTCTGGTACTCGGTGCCTACCGCCCTAACCCGCCTCGTGCTCTACGGAAACTTAGATGCGCATGACCTCTCCTGCCTCCGAACGATCATCTTTGCGGGTGAGGTGTTTCCGACAAAATATTTGCGAAAGTTAATGGCAGCACTCCCCCAAGCGCGATACCTGAACTGGTATGGCCCCGCTGAGACGAATGTGTGCACCTTTTACGACGTGCCGAAACTTGACCCCGAACGTACAGCGGCTATTCCCATAGGCAAGGCCTGCGCCAACTCAGAAGTCTTCGCAGTCAACAGCGCAGGAAACAAGGTGACGAAACCAGGCGAAGTGGGCAAGCTGTACGTGCGCGGACCGTCGGTAATGCAGGGCTACTTGGGTCTACCCAAAGAAACGGCCAAATCACTCGTGCGCAACCCATTTAACGCATTGTTCGATGAATTGGTCTTCATAACGGGCGACATTGTTACGCTTGACGATGATGGGAACTATGTCTATCTGGGTCGTGAGGATGGAATGATCAAAACACGAGGGTACCGAGTGGAACTAGGAGAGATTGAAACGGTTCTCTATGGGCACCCCGCAATCGAAGAAGTAGCGGTGCTAGCCATCCCCGACGAGATACTCGGAAATCGTCTCTGTGCAGCAATCATACCCAACGAGAATGCCACGCTGTCCCGAGAAGAAGTTGTGGCCTTCTGCACCCAACGCTTGCCCCGATATATGGTTCCAGATCTAATCGAGTTCCGCAATACCATCCCGAAGACGTCTACAGGCAAGACCGATCGCGTCAACCTCGCGCATACCTTCCCTAAGCAGTGAGTGTTGTCCATTGTCCAAAAACCCGAAGAGTGAATCGATGGAGTCTTTAATCAACGCCTACATAAGTCGCGAGCTGATCAGAAAGCCAGAATTTCAGTTGAAGAATGATACTCCTCTATTGGAATCAAAAATTATTGATTCAATCGCCCTACTCAAGCTTGTGATCTTCTTGGAGAAGCAGTTTGGCCTGGTCCTGGATCCTGAGGAGCTAATTCCTGAGAACTTCAAGACGATTGATGTCATATGCATTTACGTTCGATCCAAGCAAGGCAAATAAGATGATTAGCAGTTAGCACACGTATTAGCACACGTCGTTACGCAAAGCGCGGTATGTAATCGCTAACCTCATCCGCAACGCTCACGGGCTGGCACCAGAAAATTCGGATGAGCATTCGAACAATCATCAGGGTCGAAGTTGCCTCGGCTTAGTAGTTTGCTCTGCAATTTCATTGTCTGAGCCTTTTGACGTATCGGTCGACCTTACAATTTTATTATGGCCAACGTCAATTCCTGGTGAGAGCCCCTTGTCTCAAGAGGTAAGTCGGCACCGTGCGAAAGAAATGAGAAGGTCTCGAACGAAAAATGATGTTTCCGTGATCGTCCTCACAAAAAACTCTGCTAGAACCCTCGAAAAGTGTTTGGTCTCTATAGAGAGAGAAAGGCCGTTCGAGATTATAGCTGTAGATGGGCAGTCTAAGGACGGGACGTTGAGCATCCTCAGAAAACATCGGATCAAAGTATTATCTGAAACTAAGGAGGGGTGGGGTGTAGGTTTTAGTCGCCAACTGGGTGTGAAAGCCGCAGGAAGCCCTTACGTAATGTTCGTCGATAGCGACGCTGAGTTAAGTCCTGGATGCATTGCAATCCTGCGAGATAATATAGAGGAATTTGGTTGGGTAGGGATTCAACCAATACTCTTAAGCAATGAGGACGCAACATACTGGCAGTGGGC
>JBAVCK010000042.1:0-10448 GCA_049586635.1 Bathyarchaeia archaeon | reverse complement strand
AAAGAAGAGTTATTGGAAGCCTCACGGCTGAACGAGCTGCTCAATGGAATAGTTGGCTGTTTCCATCTCTCAACATTAACGAACTAACGGGCATGTTCATGGGATTGAAGAAGGGTGCGCCCGCCCCTGTCCTACAGAACATGACTCGCATAGCAGAAAAGGCGTTGGGTGAAGACAGATGGGCAGCGGTGAAAGCGAAAGCTGGGCTCTGAGTTAGCAGATACTCCCTTAAGGTGGAGTACAATAGATTGGCGTTGAGTAGTTGCAAGGGTTTTCGTTCTCATGAACGTTGATGTAGGGAATATCTAGTTGAAGTTTTCATGAACGTTGATGTAGCGAACTTACCTGTGGTGGCACCTCGGCCTGTAAGGAAAGCGTTCATCAACATCGAGAACGTGGTCGCGACAGGAACTCTCCATCAGAATATTGATTTGAACTCTATCGTACGTGCGTGCCCTGGCGTAGAATATAGGCCTGAACAATTTCCTGGCTTAGTATATCGATTGAAAAAACCGAAAGCCACCACGTTGATCTTCACCTCGGGTAAAATGGTCTGTACTGGGGCGAAGTCGGAGCGGCAGGCTCGCAAAGCCGTTATGAAAGTTGTGGACGAGCTCAACCGTATGGGGATCGTCATTCTGGGTAAGCCTGAGATTCAGGTTCAAAATATAGTGGCTTCGGCAGGATTAGGTGGCCATATTGATTTGGAAAAGGTAACCTACTCACTGAAACGCACCATGTATGAGCCTGAACAGTTTCCGGGTCTGATCTATCGAATGGATGATCCAAAGGCCGTGATTCTGATTTTCGCTAGTGGAAAACTCGTTTGCACTGGTGCGAAGAAGGAGGGGGAGGTTCACCGAGCAGTCGCGAAGCTTCAAGAAACGCTTGAAGAGAAGATTCTAATAACATATTAGCGAGCGGCTTTGGCTCATGAATATGCTCGTGTGTGTGTCTAATGTTGCGGGCAACTGGATTTGAACTAGTCAGTTCTCGTGTTACAATTGACTCTTTTTCTTGGTAGCCTCCAAGCTCACTGAGAGATCTTCGGCCACACGAAGAATGTGCTTCGATGTATCCACAGGAGCCCCTTTGAAAGCTCGGGCTCGCAACGTGTTTTCCATTTGGCCTTCGATCTCTTCTGTTCTCAGTTCAAAGACTCCGTCGGCGCTCGTCATCACTGATGTGTACAAGGCATCAGAATGGACCCCGCGGACAAATCCGTCAATTACAATTCTTCCCTTTGTAACAAACCTGGAAATCCACGTTCGATAAAACTTGAGGAAACTCTTTTCTTCAGAGGCGTCCACAACCTCGGAAACGTTGTCAAAAAGTCTAACGGTTCCCGGCGCCCATTGGTCGAGAGACTTACTTGAGATTAGGCTAATGTCCGCTATGTTGAGGGATGGGAAGTGGTATTTCTCAGTCGATTGGCGGCCAGTTTTGAAGGTGAATGCGTCAGAAAGAACCAAGCGCTCATCCGTCTCGAAAGGAGACGTGTCCAAACCATGCGTGCGGAAATTATCACGAATATCTGATAATTGTTTTGAGGTTGATATGTATAGAACCTCCGTTCCCTTTCGAAGCATTTCCGCCACCATATTCAGAACAAGCGTCAACCATTGCGAATCCGCGTCGAATAGAAACACAAGAACCTGTCCAGCTTTCACAGGGCGGTTCAGCAGTTGCCCAATGACGGGCAATTCAACCTGCACAGTACCTTCAGACTCCCCGGTCAAACAGGCGCTCAACTGCCTCGAAGATTGGGAACTCCAGTAAGACCTACAGATTTGGTGACTGCATGTAACGCTTCCGGTGCACAAAGGGCAAGCTCCGACACTGAGAGTTACGAAGCTTTTCTAACTATTCATCCCAAGGGAATTTGCCGGGCGTTACAACGTTGTTATCTTCGGGTGTTCCCTAATTACAAGCACAATCACGGGAACTGTCATTTTGGATGTGTGCACACCAGGCTACCCACACACACCGAGAGAAAACGTCATCCAAAATGCCAGCCAGTCAACGCATCAACAGGAAGAAATGATGTAAAGATGACGGCTGATAGCAGCTTTCACGGCAACCTGAAACAATGATTCACCTGTTTCTGCGATTCTAGTTGGCCTAAGTACTTTATACCAACCACCCCAACGGAGCTGTGATTGCGATGACGACAGGTTTTGATGAGTTCGACAACAGAATCCATAGCTTAGCTGAACGGGAAAACGAGTGTGACGGCCTGTTCGAGGAAATTAAGAGTGGCAACGGCGAAAACTCACTGCGCTATTTTGCACTGAGAGATTCCTGCAACGAGTTGAGAAGAGAGATTTTCAGGAGCGCTATGTCAGCGGGACTGACGCGGGAAAGGGTCAAGGCGGAGATTAAGGAAGCAAGAAACCAGACGACCGCCACTAAAGCGAAGCAGACTTAGGAACAATCAGAAACGCGTACGGTTCTTTGACGATGTCTTAGCGAAGCAAGGAAGGGTTAAGAGTATCTCTGGCCGCATGGCGCAATTCGGTCGTCACTTAGAATGCAGTTCTGCCCGAAATGTAGTCTAGCGCTTATTCCAACGAAGAAGGAAAAGTTTGTTGTGCTAGCATGCCCTAAGTGCGGGGAAGAAACTAGACGTTCAGATCCGATGGTTCAGAAATTCGGAAAAGCCAAGGAATCCGTCGTCGTAATCGGCAAGAAGGAGAAGGATATACAAACTCTACCGACGATGAAAGTTAGCTGCCAAAAATGCGGGCATGGGAAAGCTTTCTATTGGGTCGTGCAAACGCGCGGGGGCGACGAAGCCTCAACCCAGTTCTTCAAGTGTGCCAAGTGCGGAGTAACGTGGCGAGAGTCTTCATGAAATCACAATGACAAGAGGCATGTGTGCGCACCATTAGACCCACACACTCATGAAAGATGTTTTGGTCTAGGTTGGTGATCCTAATTCTGTCTGTTGCCAGCCACGCTGTGTTCACTCGGTGATTGAGTTAAGTTTTTGTTCGTACCTGCTTTCGTTCCTAGGTTCGTACGGTTCTTTCCGGGGCAGCATGAACCAGATTATCTTGAGCATCTTCTTGGCCACGGCTACGATGGCGTTCTGGTCGCATCGTTGATGCTTCACCCGCTCAAAGAAGACCCGCCTAAGCTAGGTTTGTTTATGTAGTTGAGCCTTCGTCCGTTGCACGTTTCATACTTGTCTCCAAAGAATATCCAGAGCAATTTGTTGCTCTTGGTTTGCATAGGCCTGATGGTTTTTCTGCTAATATTACCGATCTATGCATCTAACCCCTTAGCCGCTTCCGCAGCATTGCCGGAATATATCAATGAGTATTCTGTTCCCACAGCCGCGTCGGCACCTTTAGCCATCACGGTCGATGCAAATGGCTTGGTGTGGTTTACTGAATCGAACGCTAGCAAACTAGCAAAGTTCGACCCCGTAACCAACTCATTCGCTGAGTATGCCGTGCCAGGAGTAGGGGATATGTGGGGAGTGACTCTAGATCACAATGGCAACGTCTGGTTAACCCAGTATTCCGGAAAAGGCTCGGTGGGCCCTGGCGGATCAATTGTATTCGGAGGCAACGGGCGACTTGTCCGGTTTGACCCGACCCGAAACAATTTCACATCCGTGGACGTCCCTACACTCGGCTCCTTTCCTATGCGGCTTGTCGTTGATGATCAGAATCGGATTTGGTTCACAGAGCTTCTGGGAAATAAGATCGGAGTTTATGATCAAAGCAAGAAGCAGTTAACGGAGTACCCCGTTCCAACGAATGCGTCGGGCCCCGCAGACTTAGCCTTTGACAGAAACGGCGCCTTATGGTTCACGGAAACTTATGCGAAGAATCTGGGTGAATTCTTCCCTGAAAATCAAAGCTTTACAGAATACCCATTGGGAAACTCAACTGCATCTCAAATTGTGTCCTCCCCAGTCGGGCTTGCGGTAGATGGTCAAAGCAACGTATGGGTTGCCGATCACGGTGGCAACTGGATAGTTGAATTCAATCCAGTGACACACGGCATCGTGAAGTACCCGACTCACTTTCCGCCCGAGGACATCTACCCGATATCGTTGGTGAACGACCTGTTGATTGATTCCAATGGGAAGGTTTGGTTTACAGAACATGGAGGCAACAGTATAGGATACCTAAACACGAAAGACTACGCGATGGTTGAATTTCCGATACCGACAGGCCCGCTCAGTACCTGCCTTTGGTTAGCACTGGCACCTAACGGCGACATCTGGTTCACCGAATGGAGCACCAACAAAATAGGTGTGGTACAATCTAGTCTATCCATCCCAGTGTCCATACTCGTCTCTGAAAAGTACCTTACGCTAAGTCCCGGTGATGAAACAACCATTTCCCTCCTGACAAAAACCTCTCAAGACATAGTTGGCAACGGGACGTTGAGAAGCTCATGGTCTTCATACACCCCCCTAGATGCCTCTGTCTCGTTCTCATCTCAATATCCATCACTGGCTGGCCCAACTAGTACCAGCGCACAAGCTGAACTATTCATATCAACAACTACTAAGCCAGGTAACTACACACTCGGTTTAGGAATTGATACAGGACGAGTTGCAATCTGGAGCATGGTTCAGGTCCAGATTACAGCGCAACCTTCAACGACCCCAATTGGAACTAGCCTAACTTTAGTTTCCGCGGCGATAGTCATCTTTGTCTTTGTTGTTCTTGTGCTCGGCATAGTCCTGCGTAGTACACGTCGCCAGCGACCTACGTCCCCCACATCCCCTTCATCCACGAAACGTAGAAGCGTGTACCATTCCGAGATCCCGGTCAAACCATGAGCTTGCCGTCCTTGACAACGGCGTTGCCCTCAACGGTTAGAGTCGCCTTTGTTAGAACCCCCGCGAAATAGAAATCGGTTTTATTCGACCCACCTATGCCATCGTTACCGCCAATTCCCACCGTCACCACACCAGAGGCTAAGCTATCTTGCAGGAATCCGATCCGCGCTTTCGGATTCACACCCACTCCTATAACTGCAATTCTATTCTTCTCGCCAGTAGCTTTCTCATAGCTCGCCTTCAAAGACTCGGCGTTCAGGCGAGCCCGATAATCTGTCAAGACGCCGTTCTTGAAGTCGAATTGGACTCCACCAACCCATTTACCCATAAGAGGAGCGGGTCGATCAAAGACAACAGTCCCGTCGGCGTATGTCTCGTCCGGGCAAGCCAAGACATCGCCGCCTGGAATGTTAGCGACGTTCCTTCCATGATCTAAATCGTTGGAGTCAACTATGCAATCGTCTTCATACGGTTCTCGACCTGCCAGTCGAAGACTTAAGTCAGTGCCTTTGGGGTCCGTGATTTTGACTGACCCACTCCGCAGCATGGAACCCACCTTCGCGACCTTATCCCTAAGCGCCGTGAAGTCAACTGTTGAAGCTGCGAACAGCATGCGTTGCCAGGCAGCAAGTGAAACCTTGTAGGCGCGAGCACGTTGCTGCGTTGCATACCCCAAAGCTATTCTTGCCGCTTTCAGACGATAGCGTTTGGCCCTCTCATACCATTCCTCATTGTACGCGGTTGAGGCACCGAACCTTGAACGGTTTTTCCAAAGTCTAAGTAAGTCGGCTGGGCCGGGGATGAATATGTAAGCCTTAGATTTCTCTATCGCCGTCCATTCATGCTCCCCAACCTTGCCAAGCTTTTCTTCTGGGAGCGACTCAGCACTTTTCCAGAATGTCTCTTCATGCTCGAATAATAGCATTGGGCGTGCGCCCAACTCGCGGAGCCGATAGATGAAAGCGCCGGCAATAGGAAGACCATGATCCCAAGTTTCGACGATTACGTCATCATCCGATTGAACATTGAGAGTTGACGAAAGAACATTTTTCACCAAGGCATCGTAATTGGACATAGTTCTGCCTAGAAGCAATCACGTATCCTTAAGACTTTATCAGGTCAGAGAATCACGGCACAAAGATCCGGTGGTGAATCATGGGTGTGCATTTGTCGTGCTGTAGCTTCCGTATATGTCTCACACGAATAGTCAGAGAGCTGTCCGGACTCTTAGGATCTTGAATCCAAGTTGAACCGCTGGTCCGATTGCTAAAGCGGCAATTAGAGTTCCAAGCCACGCTGGTCCCCCTAAGAGCCAGCCCACCGCGACCACTGTGATTTCTATGCATGTCCGTGCCACCCGCAAGCTAGTTCTTCCGAGCCTCGACATAGCTAGCATCAAGGTATCTCGTGGTCCCGCACCTGCATCTACGCCCACGTAGATCGCTGTGGCAAATCCCATGATCAGTGTTCCAAAAAGAAGATACCCGACCTGCAGGAAGAACAGGTGGGGTACTGAAGGAACGTATGATTTGAGAATGTCAACCCAGACACCGATGAAAATCGTGTTCGCAATTGTCCCCCAGCCTAACGGCTCCTTCAGAATAATGTCCAATAGCACTATCAGAGCCGCGACACCAATAGTCGATTCCCCGAGAGTTATTGGCATGTGGAAGGTTAGTGCCATTTGAAACACATCCCAAGAATCGAGCCCCAGACTCGCATTAACGATTACATCGATCGATAACCCAAACAGTAGAAAGCCAACCTGAATGACGAAGAAATCATAAATGAAACGCCTCCAGCCCTTCCACTGAAACTTGAAGAACTTCATCCTCGGACTCTAACCTACTTTGAAAGCGCGACTTTGCTAACTGGTTACAATCAGATTTGTGGACGACTACCTTCTCCCCAGTTCACGCCCGAGAAACAAAAAGCGGCGCACCTTCATTCTCCTTGTCTACGAGGCCTTATTGAAGTAGGAGGGGCCCGGCGCCCAAAATTACGAGCGCGTTTACTAAGGGACGATGGCGTGTAAGAGGACGCAGGCCATTCAGTTCCAAACCTGTTATCGTGGACGAATGTATCAAGATCACGGCGCACTCTCAAGTATCTAGCTGACTTAGAGACGGGGTATCCCAGGCGGATGGCAAATGCAATCTTCATGTATTCAGGGATATTGAGAAGTCGCTTCAACCCGTTTTCCACAAGGTCCGCGCTGAAGACACTCATTACGTGAAAACTGATTCCCAGGTCCTGGGCAACAAGCCACATATTTTCCATAACACAACCTAGGCTGATAATACCCAAGAAATCCCCCTCTGAAGCAGGCGCCCTCTTCCTAGGGTCATAGATCACGATCAGAACGACCGGACCACCTTCCATGGTTTCGCTCAGTAACCAAGACTTGCTTTCACGAACGACTTCCTCCACCTTAGCGGGATCCCTCCATTCCGGCGGAAACATAGTGGCTAGGATTCCAGTCTTCTTTTGAAGAAACTCCTCTCTCGAGAAGGAGAGCTGCTGATAGTTCTCTCTGATGAACGCTGCCGAAATCGGCGACTTGATGTTTCCTATCTTCCCTAGAAGTTCCTTGCTGTCCACTGCGATGATTTCAAAGTTCTGCATGTTGTGGGCAGTCGGTGCCCAGCGCGCCGCCTCGAGGATTTGCTTCAGGTCCTGCTTAGCTACCGAGCGCTCCGGATCGAAGGGAACCCTTGACGATTGTCTTTCCCGGACGATCTTCAATATCTGACTCATGACTACGACCCATCTCGGCACTCAGCGTCCAAAGCCTATAACTTAAAGCATGGCTACAAACGGGAAGCGCCGGCTAATTGTCAGTCAATCAAACTAAGATAGGAAGACAATCGATTCCCAACAATTTGCGTCCGAATTCTTGACAATTTGCGCCGGAAAATCCGACAGTTTAAGACAACGAGCGGCCATACGCTTACCACAGGAGACTAGCAGTCTTATGGTGAACATTTCAGCTAAGACCAAGATCTTAGCGGGCCTGTTGTTACTCATTTCAACTCTGGCAGTTACCGCGTGGCCGTTAACCGCGCCTACAGGGCATGCAGCGAACCCGACGGTCAGTCTACCGAAGGCAAAGGCAGGGATAGGCTACCAGCTTACCCTTGGTCAACCCGTGTGCGCGAGACTCAGGAATCTCCCTACTGATGATACGGGAGACCGGCTCTGCAAGCGCATCCAATTCTTTTAGTCTTGGGACGACAAAGGCAAATGCAATCGTGGCCTTAGTGAAGTAGCAGGGCATCTATTGAGAAAGGTCCGGCGCCGAGGATTACCAGCGCAATTCCGAGCATGAAGTATACTATGTCAATCTCGTAGGAGTTCTGTCCCATGTAAGGGACTTTCATTTTGGTTTTCTTCAAGATCACGGCACCAGCCATCTCGAGCGCGATACAGAAGCCAACTAGTGGGACAAGGAAGCCTATGATTAGGGATAGGCCTCCGAAGAATTCGAGAATTATCGCAAGGTATGTCAGGATCGATGGCACGCCGAGGCTCTTAGTCCATTGAAGAGTCTGTTGCCTACTCTTACCGAGTTTGGGGTAACCGTGGCCAACAAAATTGGCCCCCACCCAAACCCTCAAGAACAATGCTAGAAAACCTACGTAAGGCAACAAGATCCAGTCACTCAAGACAGAAACACTCCATGTTAGCCAATGACGAGCCTATTAGGGGTTAACTCTCCCAAAGCCAAAGCAAGCAGAGAATGTCGCGCCAACAATTTATAGCCACCCGAGCTGACCTACCCGCGAGTCAAATGAACGCGGATGATTTCAGGGGAATTTTCAGGTACAACTGGTCTGCCCTACACGCTTTTCTCGACCTTCTCGACGGACTCCCGTCGCAACTGGTTTCGTCAAACCTTGAGGCAAGCCATAACTCGATGAAGGATATTTTCACACATATTCTAACCGTTTATGACGGTTGGCTGAATCATGCCAGGGCGGGGGAGTCATCCGGGGTGCCCGAATCTGAACTCGATGAATGCTATCAATCGATGGAGAAAATGAAGAAATACATGAAACACGTCGAGCCCACTGTGAATAAGCTGCTCGAAGGCCTCACTGATTCCATGCTAGTACACCCAATCAAGGTGGAGTGGATGGATAGGAAACACAGTCTGGCCGATGCTCTTATGCAAGTAACACTGGAACAGGCGCATCACCTGGGCGAAATCATAGCGCTCCTATGGCAGCATAACATCGAGCCACCCGAAATGACATGGATAGGTTCACAAGAAACACGCGGCGCGTAGTCCCCCTACTCACACGTTGCACAACGTTAACCTGGTTCCATATCCCGGTGGCGCGGCTACAAAGACATGAACCAACTACGAATCTAGAAAAGAAACTAAAGGAATGAGGAGACGTGGCCTAGGCTTTCGTTAAGTGCCTAGAGACTTTACTTTTCCATTAGGCTGTAGTCGAGAATGATCCAGACGACGCTGGCTATGAGTATCACAATGCCTGCAGCGAGCCAAGGCAGGTACGTGTAGCTTTGGTTGACTATGAGCCAGTATATGTCCGCTAGGATGATGATTATACCCATCAGTATCGCAAGATAGGATTTCGTTTTAGTGCTCATTTTTGTTCAACTACAGAAAACTGATTATTGTTTAAAACCCTTTCCCCGTTTACGTGCTGCTGCCTCTGTCGTCGCGAAGACAGATGTTTCTATCGCTTGTAGCCTTTGAACATGTAGTCCCAAAGCGATTTTACTTTCTCAATGTGGCCCCGTTTGCAGTCGACAGGCACACCGGTGAGGGCTAGGCGCTCTGCAAACTCGCACTCCAAGCAAACCTTCTTGTCGAAGGGGCAAGAGTCCTCCTGCGCCACATAATCGCTCAACCATAGATTATCAGGCAAAGAATACCCATCCTAACTGTACGAGTCGTTAGTGGTTTATGAATTTCGGTCAAGGTCTCGACATACCCCTTCCTACCCTACCTGCCGGGGTACCTTGGCTCGAAGGGATTCTGAAGAGGTTGGAAGGTCACTCGTACTTCTTTGCTTCCTCGCCTAGGCCCGCAACAAGCTTGGGGAACTCGTCCAGCGAAAAAGCAGGCGAGACTTTGATGTCGGTCTTGAACACATAGAAGAAGGGTGCTACCTTTTTGTTAAGTTCCTCGTTTGAGTTCGCTTCCACTATGAAGAAGCCGTATCTAAACGTGAACCAAGCGGCGAGAGGTTTCATTAGCGCGATGGCTTCCCCAATCTTCTTCTGTAGACTAGGACTTTTTTCGAACTCATTTTTCACATCGACAGGAGGGTTGAATTCTATCATGAACTTCATTGCGGTTCAACCTAAGCTGTACGCGGAGAGCATTTAAGAGTTTTCACGTATGCAAAATCAACGGAGACTTGTCTTGTGTTTGGGTATTCCGAGGACGTAGATCTTCATACCTTCTACCCTCACTTTAAGGCCGAACCTTGCGTAATCCTCCGCTACGATTCGTGTCGCCCTAATTCGTAGCGAGTAGGCTAGGTTTCTAGCTGCATTCTCGGTCCTGCATTTAACCTTGAAACCCTTCAGAATTCCTCTTGCAACGAGCATGAGCTTCCGGTCTCTTTGGCCATAGGCTACACGTTTATCGAATGTTCCACGCCTGTAC
>JBAVCK010000041.1:0-24028 GCA_049586635.1 Bathyarchaeia archaeon | reverse complement strand
GGGCTAGAATGGTTCATTCAGACCACGCCCCTTTCGACCAAAGCTGAAAGGAACCTTGTGGCCAAAATCGGTGCATTAGAAGTAAGCTTGCAAAAACACAAGGGCCTGAGAAACGTGAAAGACAAGCTCTTACGGTTGAGGATTGAAGTTGGGGCTCTGAGGTTGCAGGCACAGGCGACTCACGAAGCACTAACGAAAGTAGCTGAAGAAAGCGAGAAGGTTCACACATCCATGCAGGAACTCGTTAAGATTCTGGTAGAGAAAAAGAAGGAAGCGGACGCGAGACATTCGGAGTACGTACAAAGAAGCCAGGAACGGCGCGACATGGTTTCTGACCTAAAAGCAAACTTAGAGCGTATGGACAAGATTCGAGCTCAGATTGGTGAAGCTAAGACATTGCCGAAGCTGAAAGGGGAAGAATTGAAATCGAAGTACAAGCAGGCCGCGAATGAGAAGCTTCGGACGGGTGGAAAGTTATCATTCGAAGAATTCCAAGCACTAATGGAAGACAGCGGTTCTGATGATGACGACGAATAAATCCAGCTTTGATGGGTCATGCCCAGAATTGCAATAATCGGAGGAAGCGGCCTTGAAGGTCTACTTCAAGGCTCCCGCACACTTCAACTCGATACGCCGTATGGACCTGCGCCTCCAATATCCATAGGTACGGTCGGGAACGAGGAGGTCGCATTCCTCCCGAGACATGGGCCAAGGCACGACCTCCCGCCTCACAAAGTCAATTATAGGGCAAACCTTTCCGCGCTTAAACAACTTCAAGCGCAACGGGTCATAGCCACCAATGCAGTCGGCGCGATAAACGCAAGCTACGGCCCAGGCGACCTGGTCGTTGCTGAAGACATCTTGGATATGACGAAGTCCAGAACCTCAACGTACTTTGAGAGTGCACCTGTAACGCACATAGATGTCTCGCAACCGTATTGCCCTGAGCTCCGAAAGATCCTAATTGAATCTTGCAAAGGCTCGGGCGCGAAAACGTGGGACAGTGCGATCCTTGCCGCCACCGAGGGCCCGCGATATGAAACACCCGCAGAGATCCGAATGCTCCGCACGCTTGGAGCCGATGTTGTTGGAATGACTGGAGCGCCTGAAGTCTTTCTGGCAAGGGAGCAGGAGATGTGTTACTCGACGTTATGCTTCATCTCAAACCGCGCGGCGGGAATGCAAGAGAGGCTGTCAGCTAGGGAGGTCACGGAAGTAGGAAAGAAAGTCATGCCTGAGGTGCTCACCATTATGCGTAAAGCTGTCGAACGCATCCCTAACGAGCGCAGATGCCCATGCACGAGGGCGATGGACCAAGCCCGAGTGTGAACCAATGTTACCCACCCTCCTCAAGGCGATAGGCGCTTACACCATCTATGAGAAGTGGCTCGGGGATCAAATCGCTTCGGACACGGTACCGGAACACGTTGGCATAATACTTGACGGCAACAGGAGATGGGGCATAGAGAAATACGGCGACAGGCTCGACGGCCACTTATACGGCGCACGAACCGGAGAAGATTTCCTGGAGTGGTGTCTGGACCTTGGCATTAAGACAGTAACCCTCTACGTTTTCTCCACTGAAAACTTCCAAAGACCCAGAGAAGAAGTAGACACAATACTCAAGTTGATTGAGGACGAAGCCAGGAAACTCATAACAGACCGGAGAATTCACGAACATAAGGTGCACGTCAAAGCAATTGGCCGCATTGAACAACTGCCTGAATCGCTGAGGAGGGTCCTCGATGAGGTGGAGAAGGCGACAGCGGCATATGACGAGCATTACCTGAACATTGCCGTGGCCTATGGTGGGCGCGCCGAAATTGTTGACGCCGCGAAGAGGATAATTGACGAGGTCAAAAGCGGCTCCTTGAATGAAGAAGCAGTTGATGAGGACATGTTCCGCAAATACCTGTACACCTCACACCTTCCAAACCCCTACCCGGAGCTCATAATTCGCACATCAGGCGAGGAACGACTTAGCGGATTCCTACTCTGGCAAGCAGCCTACAGCGAATTCGTCTTCTTAGACGTCTTCTGGCCTGAATTCCGCCGCATAGACCTACTAAGAGCCGTACGGACATACCAACGGCGAAAACGCAGGTTTGGCAACTAGAAAGACGAAGCCCGGCCCAGGGAACCACCATCACATATAGCCTGCAAGCCGACCCCCCGAAGCTACAAGCTCGGTAGGTCCCGAACCACCCTTACCTTGAATTTGTCTGACTTGCCGAGAATTTGAAAAGCAGCCCTATGCCAAATTTGACACGACCTAATCCATACAAATCATCATGAAAGTGTAACCAAGCCTTATCTTCGCACCTCCTGAGCAGCCGATAGCCCACGAGAGTTGCTAATGTGACAAAACCCGCGTATTCCGCGCGGCGAGCATGAATTACCATTGGTGTACATCAAGAGAATTGACCTGAGAGGCTTCAAGACCTTCGGGAAGAAGGCGACCGTTCACTTCGACCGCGGCCTCACGATCATAACCGGGCCGAACGGGTCCGGCAAATCGAACATCCTTGACTCGGTAAAGTTCGCGCTGGGAGAATTGAGCGCCAAAGAGCTTAGGGGAGAGACAATAGGCGATCTGATTCACAAGGGAGTGATGGCGGCTACATCCCGCTCGGCCTGGGTCGCAGTACAATTTGACAACCAAGATAGACGAATACCCGTAGACGCCGAAGCGGTCACGATCTCACGAGAATTCCGGCGAGGCGGCGAGGGCATTTACAGGCTTAACGGAAGAAAGGTCTCCCGAAAGCAGCTTACGGACATTCTCTCCTCAGCAGACATCCAAGTCTCCAGCTATAACATCGTCCCACAGCACGCGATTACACGCCTTGCTGAAGTAACCACCGAAGAGCGCCGGACGATAATTGAGGACATGATCGGAATCGCCGTCTACGACACTAAGAAAAACTCGGCCCAAGTTGAACTCCAAAAGGCTGACGTAAACCTGCAAGTAGCGTCCGCAAAGATTGAGGAAGTCAGACTCCGAGTCGAATCGCTGGAGAGGGAACGCAACGACTACCTGAAGTATAAGCAGATTCAGAATGAAATTAACGGACTTCAAGCCAAAGCAATCTCCCACAAGATCAAGAAAGCTCAACAAGAAAACAGCGAATTAGAACAAGATCTCAGCAAACATCAGCAGCAACTCCAAGAACTGAAAGCTGGCAGAGACCAGGTTGTTCAGGAAAAGACGAAGCTTGAGTCTGAAAAGAGGGAATACGAAGAAACGGTAGCGGACAAAGGCAGCAGCAGGCTACTTGAAGTACAACGTAAGATGGGCGACGTCAACGCAACCATTGCAGGCCTACAGGCCCGGGCAAATGCCGCACAATCGAACATCAAATCCCTCCAAGATCAGAAAAGCGAACTCGAAAAAAACTCGACCGAAATACTCCAGAAAGTTAACAACTCAAAGAATGAAATTGCGGAACTTAGATCATCCCACACCGCGCTCCTCCAGGCCATAGAAGCAAAACAAGCTAAAGTTGACGAATCATTCAAAGCACTCACCGATCTAAGAGACAAACTAGGCGCCCGCAACAAAGAGGCCGAAGACCTAGAACGCACCATAGGCAGCCTAACGAGTAGGGTTGCTAGATTCACCTCGCAGGTCAAGGCCAGTGCGACAAAAATCGATTTGTTGAACAATCATTTGAAAACACTGCGGACACGCAAGCAAGAATATGAGAACGCCCTTCAAAACGCCGCCAAGCATGTTGACGAACTGCTATCCGCAAAGGACCAGGAGGGAGAGAGACCAGCTGAGGCGGACAAGAAGATTTCTGAATACGTGAAGATTAAGCAACAACTTGCCCAAGATGCGGAAAAGGCCAACGAGGTTGCAAAGCGTTCTGCCCTAGAGCTCACCGAGATAGAAACACAGAAGAACGTAACAGAGAACTTGGCCTCGGACGACAAAGCGCTCTCCCTGATCGAACAAATGGCTGAGGCGGGCGCCGTATCGGGTGTTTATGGGCGGCTAGCTGACCTTGTCAAGGTGAAAGACGACTATGGGAAGGCTGCCCAAGCCGCAGCGGCGGGTTGGATGAAAGCCCTCGTTGTGAGGAACATTCAGGCGGCACTCTCATGCATCGAAGTTCTAAAGAAAACGAAAGTGGGACGCGTCAAACTTATTCCTCTCGAAGGCCTCACGCCGCCAAAGAAGGTCTACGTTCCCAAAGGAATTCAGGAAATCATCGGGCCAATCACAGACAGTCTTGAATTTGCTGAACGCGTTAGGCCAGCAGTGAACTATGTTTTCGGAGACACCCTGCTGACTTCGAATCAGAAATCCGCTTTCCTCGCGTCTCTGAAAGGCGTTCGAGCAGTCGCAGTCTCAGGTGATTTATACGAGCCGGGAGGGGCGATGGAAACAGGGTACTTCAGGCAACCACTTGACGTCTCAAAACTGCTCCTGAAGGGCAAGACAATCGATCACTTAAGGACCACGCTTTCGTCCCTCGAGAAGTTGGCGGTGAAGGCCAAAGAAGAAATTGTCAGGATAGACCAGGAAATTCTTGACCGACGCAACAGCAAAATGAAGAGTCAAAACCTGATTCGGTCAATAGAGAGAGAAATCGTCACGCTCAAGGGAAACCTTGAACGAGCCCATAAGATTATTGAGGATACCTCGGAACGAATCGAACAGATAACGCACGAAGTCGGTACGGAGCAAACGGTGCTCGAGGCCAGCGTATCGCAGAAGGAGAAGATACAACCCAAACTGGCTGAGTTTGAGCAGACCCGCAGCTCTCTAAGGATCCGTTCACAATCCGCCGTCCTCCTCGAGCGCGAGAACGAACACTCAACACTCACGAGTGAACTTACTGACCTCGTCCGACAGAAGATTGAAGCTGAAAGTCGAATTGAGTCGTTGACATCAACTGTAACTGCGATAGAGCCGACTGCGCAACAAACGAAAATTCAGTCTACTGGCATTGACAGGCAACTGGAGAAACTGGCGTCAGAACTGCCATTCACCCAAACTGAACTTTCCAAGAACGAAGAGCAACTGAAACAGCTTGCAGCAGCCAGGGATCAACTTACGCAGGAACTTGCTGGAGTCAGAGTCAAACGAGACGAGTACAATTCGCGCCTTCGTGAAATGGACGCAGAAATAAACGAACTCTTCGGCAAACTTGACCCACTAAACAACAAGATCGCTAACCTAACCGCCTCGCTCAAGCACACGCAGATGCAAACCGACTTCCACATGAACGAACTGAAGGAACTGGGGTACCCAGAGGCAGTGGAAGTCAGTGACGATGAAATCCAAAAGGTAGAGACCACGCTTCCAGTGCTCAAGAAAGAGCTCGCTGGGATAGGGGGCGTCAACGAACTCGCCGCTTCGCAGTACGAGGAGGTTAAGGAAAATTACAAGCACCTAGCCACTAGAATTTACGAGCTTGAGAAAGAGAAGATGTCGATAGTCCAATTCATGAACGAACTGGACCAACGGAAGCTTGAAGCCTTCATGAAAGCATTCAACCAAGTCAGTGAATCCTTCAGCCAAATTTTCTCAACAGTCACGAGCGGGGCTGGAAGGCTCTTTCTTGAGAAGTCTGAAAACCCATTCGAAGGAGGCGCGGACATTAGGTTACAGTTTCCTGGAAAGACTGAAATGTCGATTGGGAGCGCTAGCGGTGGCGAGAAATCAGTCGGAACTGTCTGTTTCATACTTTCCCTCCAAGCCATTCATCCGATGCCATTTTACATGATGGATGAAATCGACGCCCACCTAGATGTAGTTAATTCACAGCGTCTGGCGGAATTGCTAAAATCGAAGTCGAAGGGCTCTCAATTCATCGTCGTTTCGCTGAAGGACGTGACTATCGCTCGAGCTGATGCGGTTTATGGCGTCTTCATTCAGGAAGGCGTCTCCCAAGTAGTTGGCCTGCCAATGCAGGAAGTAAGGACGGTTGGAAGAACTCAGTAAGCCCTTTTGGATGAGGCCCCCCTACCTTATCCTATTCGACCTGTTGAGGCTTCACAGGGTGAAGCCTTGGGACGTCGACATAACCAACCTACTGAATGCTTTCCTTGCCGAGATGAAGAAGAGCGGCTACATCGACTTCTCCGCCTCGGGCACGGCCTTGCTTTCATCATCAGTCGTTCACCGCATGAAATCCGAACTTGTCCTGAAAATGGAAGAGCCTCCGAAACCCCCGGTTGCTAGACCTGACGTGGAGGTCCCACCACCTCTACCATTTCCTCTCCGGTTTGAGTACACCTCAACTTCAGTGGCTGAAATCCTCCGTACACTCCAACAGGTTTTGGAAAACGAGAAGACTGTCCTCGCGAAGAAGCCATTCGTGCTAAGCCCACCGTCGGTTTTCGAGCAATTAGATGAATTTCTCGCGAACATACAAGAGAACATCGAGAATTTTTATGCCGAACTCATCAAACTCAGCATTAGGGGATTACCTCTCTCCTTCAAAGACCTCGTCAAGAGCCAAACGTTTCTCGAGGCGGTTCGAATTTTCATAATGTTACTCTTCCTAGCCAACGACAAGAAGATTCTGCTAACGCAAGACGACCTAGGTTCCGACCTATTCGTCCGTTTAGGCGAGGTGTCGCCACCAATTGCTTGAACCGCCCAATGAAACCAATGAACCCACACTAAGTGTCCCGAAAGCAAAAACAAAGCTTGCCTTGATAGAGGCCGCCCTCTACGTTACTGGCAAGCCCTTAGACCTTAAGACACTTGGGTCAGTCGTGGGGTTTCGGTCGGAAGAGAAGATCAGGGACCTCGCTCGTACCTTGAAGGACAAATACGGAAAAGACGGAAGTTCACTTGAAGTGTTGGAGCTCAGCGACGGTAGGTTCGTGATGCAATTGAAACCGCAGTACGTGCGGCATGTTAAGCGGCTTGCGACACGGCAACTGCTCACACCTGGGCCGATGAAGACACTTTCATTTATTGCAGTCAGGCAGCCCGTAACCCAGTCTTACCTTGCGAAAGTTAGAGGGAACCTAGCGTACTCACACGTCAAACAGCTTCGGGAAATGGGACTCTTAGCAGAGGAGAAGTTGGGACGGACGAAAATGCTTCGAACAACTCCAAACTTCGCTGATTACTTCAACCTTAGTCATGACATGGCTGCCATGAAGAAGCAGCTGGAAAAACTGTTTGAAAACATCAAAATAGAAAAATCCCAACAAAAACCCGGTCCGAAAGTCGAAAAAGAGAAAGTTCTAAGTCCTTAGGGAAATAAGAGAGCATTGCAATACGAGTCTTGAGGCGCAGCGAATGGTCATGGTTGAATTTAACAAGCTGAAGGAGACTGTCGACATCTTCATACCTAGAACCACGGAGGGTGCTTCGATTACTCTGACGATGACCGTCGACAAGGCGAAGCAACTTTATCAACTCCTCCAAAAAGTTTTGAAAGAAAACGATCAACTACCCACCTAGTCGGACGGAATCATAACAACGCTTAAAAGAACCGTCCCTTGCCTATCAGTGAAATTCATCTTAGGAGCTGGAATACAGTATGCCCCAATGGCATGGAGACCTTCACAAACGCAAGAAAACAGGCGGCAAGAAACACATGTTCCGCGGCAAGCGTGCTTTTGAAATGGGAAGCGACCCTGCGCAGACCATTGTGGGAGAAAAGAGAATATCGAAGAAACGAGGCCGCGGCGGGAACCCGAAGTTCGCTGCCTTGGCAGTTAACACTGCCAACGTCACCGACCCTTCAACGGGGAAAAGTCAAAAGACAGAGATTAGAAGCGTCGTGAAGAACCCTGCCAACGTCGATTACCAGCGCCGGGGAGTAATTACCAAAGGTGCCGTCGTCGAGACGCCCTTGGGACAGGCGATTGTGACCTCTCGACCGGGCCAGCACGGCGTCGTGAACGCCGTTCTCCTTCAAGGCACACAGCAGTAATCCCACGCCTTATTCCTTTCCCGTATTGCCTAGGCGAAGCTCTCCTTGAAACTTCAAGGAAAAATGGTTGTCTGGCCAGGCAACCTCGATTCTTCAAAATCTCGGAAAGCTGGAAGAAAACTACCTAAGGCTTCGGCGATTCAAGCTCCTAGGCTCGAGGAGATTAATGACGCCGCCGAACGCCTTTCCTTCGAAGCTGAAATAGTTCCCGCAAAATCGCTGCCCGGTTCATGGTGGGAGAAAGGTGGCTATGCCATACTCCGAAAGAAGGGCCCGAAGGGGACCCTGCTCCGATCCCTCGCAAGCGAGATTAAGAAGGCCAGGGCCGCGAACCGGGCAGGAAAAGAGAACCTGAAGTAGCTTAGGGCGGGATTCCACCGACCAACGCCACTTCTACGTTTTGCCCTCCCTCAATAGCTGCAACCCCCTCATTGAGAGTGACGATTCCGTTCGCCCTAACCATGCTCATCAGAACTGAAGAGCGTTGTAGTTTGAGCGGCTCGGCAACTAAGCCCCGCCCATCACGCTTTACGACGACCCTCACATAGGTCCTGTTACCGGGCGCCCCCGTGATCCTTTCACTCAAGAGCGCACTGACAGTTGGTTCGAACAATTCCTGAACGCCCAACATCTTGGCAAGGATAGGGCGTACGAAGGTTCGGAATGCGAAGAATGCGGAGACTGGAAAACCAGGCAGTGAAAATACGGGTTTGCCGTTGACCACTGCCAAGCCGGTTGGCATGGCAGGCCTCATGGCAACCCCATGTACCAACATACCCGGCTTGCCTAAGGTGTTAACACACTCAGGGACGAGATCCCTCTTGCCAACCGAAGACCCTGCGCTTACAACGAGCGCATCGCATGTTTTCAGTCCCCTCCTCATAGCGTTCTTAATGCTGGATTCCTGATCCTTGACAATTCCCAGGTCAACGGCTTTCGCCCCCAATTCCTGAAGCATACCGGATATGATTGCCCTGTTGATATCGATAACTTTCGCCGCGCTGCGGTTACTGATCGAATCTACGAGCTCGTTACCAGTTGATATGACAGCCACGCGTGGCCCCCTAGCAACATACACCCTCGGCAAAGCTAGTGCCTTCAATATGCCAATATCCTGCGGCCGGAGGCGCATCCCCTTCTTGAGCACAACCGTACCTGGCGTAACGTCCTCCCCCTTCATCGCTATGCTCTGGCCGGGCGTAGTCGGGGCGTGGACTGCGATTCTGGCTGCCGGAAGTTTGGTCGTTCGCTCAACCATCACGACGGCGTCTGCACCCGGGGGAACCACGCTCCCAGTTGCTACAGCAACGCTCTCTCCCGGCCCAACCTGCGTTCTGGGTATTGCGCCTATCCTGCTTTCCCCGACTACTCGAAGGATCGCGGGGTGGTCTTGAGAAGCATTCTTCACGTCTTCAACGCGAACAGCGTATCCGTCCATCACCGAGCGATCAACTGGTGGCAGGAACTGATTTGCAACGACATCTTTTCCAAGGTATCGTCCCAAGGCCCGCTGAACAGCTACGGATTCGAGCTTGACGGTCGGCTCTCCGAGGGCAGCGAAAAACATCCCGAGCGCGTCGTCAACCTTTGTTAGTTTTTGGAAACCTTCGGTGTGCAAATGACTCATGGGATTAACACTAATCCGACGGGAAGATATTATGCGCGGAGATATCTAACACACTCTGCCGATGGCTGCCATGGCCGATTCACTGACCACGACGACTACAATTTTTGGCGCGCTCATCGTACTAATTGGCCTAATCTTCTAGATCCGAAGAGTTCGACAAAAAGGGGACGGCGGGCCTTTCATCGAACTTGAGCAATTGGTCAAGTGCAGGTCCTGCGGTTCTCTTATACCGGAAGGTGTCCGCAAATGCGCTTTTTGTGGTGCCTGGCAACACAAAGAGGATTCCGGAGAACAAATAAATGGCCCAAAGAGCAATGGCACGAACGCCGCCGAAATGGCACACTAGCCGCCGTATGCGCATTCGCGTAGACGACAGCTCAGTGGTGGAGCAGCGGACCCTTCTCAGTAAGGGGCTGAAGCTGTTAAGCGGGCAGACACAGCTACCCGTTGGTCGCAGGTTCGAGCCCTGCCGGCGGCGCCAATAAATCCTGCGATGACCTTTTCTCGGCTGAAGGAGTTCCGTTCATTCAGATGCGAATACGTGAATTTCAACTCAATGATTACGGCGATGTTGTGAACGTTTGGAATACAGCCGGTCTCATTCTCCGTCCAGGCGACGAATTTGACGGAGTCAAGTTGAAGTTGCAAAGAGACCCTGACCTATTCTTGGTCGCCGAGGACGAAGATGAGATTGTGGGGGTCGTCATGGGAGCTTGGGATGGAAGGCGCGGCTGGATCAATCACCTTGCAGTGGTACCCAACCTTCAGAGACAGGGAATAGGCCACGCGCTCATCGGAGAGGTCGAGAAACGCCTAATTGAGAAAGGGGCGAAGAAGGTTAACGCGCAAATCTACCGGTGGAACACAAAATCCTTTGATTTCTTCAAGTCAGTTGGTTATGAGGTTCATTCCGACCTCGTAATGATCGGAAAGCACCTTAAGAAATAGGACGGGCGTCGCGTGCTTACGTTACTGCTTACTGCTTACTGCTTCTGGGACGGGTATGTAGTCGCAGATCGGTGAGGGCTTTTCGAGGATACGGTTTATTGTGACTTCGCCGATCATTCGGCAGTACTTGGCGATCTGGGCAAGGTTCCAGATGATTATTCGGAGGCTTGCAGCTGCGCTCACGTCCTTCACGTGGGTAAGAACCTTCTGGGTTAACTTTCTCGAATCATCCTCTGCTTCTTCTACCATTTCAATGGCTTCATTTGACATGGCAATGTCCCCGGTGAGAAGCGCCTTGACGGTGTGATTTGAAATCTTGATTGTTGCGTTGCTGAACTTCGCAATTTCGTTGAGAATTGTTTCGCTTGTTATTTCGCGGACCTTCAGGTCTAGCACTTCCTTCGCGATATTTTCAGCGCAGTCAGCCATCTCTTCGAGTGTTTTCGCGACCACCCTGTTTCCGGGTATGTGAATCGGCGAGTCGATACCTATCTTTGTTCCGACACTCCTGTCCCTTATCGCCAACAGCAGTTGTCTGACTATCAGCCAGTATATTCGATCCGATTCTTCTTCCATGTGGCTTACTTCGGCCGCGAGTTCGGGCCGCTTTTCGACGAGAGCCTTGATCGAGACCTCAATCATCGAGTTGATTATGATATGCAAACGTCGCATAAGGCCGTAGATTGGAAAGCGGGTTGGATCAACGAAGCTTTGAAGCGTAACCTGCTTCAGAGTTTGTTCAACAATGCTGAGCCCCGTAAGACGTTGAGTGGTGGCGCGAATCTCTTCGAGGTGGCCTTTCTTCAATTCATCTTTGGCAACAATCTGTATCGTGTCATGACCGAGAATATAGTTCGCTGTGATGACTCGGGTTAGGAGATTGGGGGAATTGCAGAGGTCTGGGTTAACAATGCAGTCCTTGATTTCCTCTCGCTTATGTTCGGTTCCCGGGATCAGCTTGAGCGACCCGTCGTCTTCGCGTTTGATTGAGACAATGTCACCTGCTTTCAGTTTTACGTCTTCAACCCACTCTCGAGGCAGCGAAACAGTTAGGGTGGAGTATCCAACCCTCTGAACTTTACGAGCTTCCAAACTTCCGCACAGGTAATTATTGTCTAATCCGTAGAATATATACTTCCATATTGTTTCTCATGGTCTAAACTAACCTTTACTAGTATAGAGCTGGCCACCCGGATTCTATACACGTTGCAAAGTCTGCAGGCGAACCCGCATTACCCTAGCTCGCTACCGAAAAGGCGAATGAAAATACGTACTCTCCGATGCGCTTTACACCGGCCCCTATTCTTTCTTCGGGCTCGCTGACGAAGGTCATTCTTACATGCCCTGCGCCTTTTTCGCCGAAGAAGCACCCTGGAATGACCACCACGCCTTTACTGGACATTAGATGATTGCAGAATTCCTCCTCGTTCTGCTCCATAGACTTTAGGTATCGTTTGATGTCGACGAAGAAATAGAACGCCCCGTCCGGTCTAACAGTTTTCGCATCGGGCAAGTTCTCCCTGATTGCTTTCTCCATGCAGTCTCTTCGCTTCATGTAGGTCGGAATTACGAAATCGCGCAGGTATCTCTCTTTCACATCGCCGCTCAGGAAGCGAATCATTGCATTTTGGCTAAGGGTGTTCGGTGCGAGGGAAGTATACTGCTTCACCTTTTCCATCCCATCAATCACGTCCTGTGGTCCGAGCGCATATCCCAATCTTAAGCCGGGTACCGAAGCTTCCTTAGAGAAACTACCTACGGAGACCACTCTTTCTCGGGCGCCAGGCAGTGTCGTAATTCTAGGTTGGTTGTCCTTTCCATAGACGACATCGCGATAAGTTGAGTCGTTGATAATCCAGAAGTCGTGGTCGACCGCCAGGTCGACGAGCCCCTTGACAAAGTCAGGTCGGACTATCCGGCCTGTGGGATTGTCCGGGCTGAGGAGGACGATTGCCTTCGTCCGTTTGGTTACCAGCGACTTCAGTAATTCAAGGTTAGGCTGGTATCCGTCTTCCACACGTACGGGCAGTTTAATGATGCGCGCCCCAGCCAACTGAGCCGCTTCCAAATAACCGAGGTAAGTTGGGTCGGTTACGATTAGCTCGTCGTTCTTGTTGAAAATCGAGAGGTAGGCGATGAATATGGCTTCAGTGGCACCGTCCGCCAAGATGACTTCCTTTTCTGGATCATACATCGTGCCTTGATGCTTCGCCCAATCATCAGCAATGAGCTTCCTCAATTCAAAGTAACCGCGCGTTCCGGTATAGGTTGTGGTCCCCTGCGGATCATGCGTGATTCTCTTCACTATTTCTTCAGAGACTTCTTTCGGCGGGGGAAGACTTGGTCCTCCGCCTCCAAAAGAGATGAGTTCCTTTCTCTTGCTTGCTTCGGCCAGAAGAGCGGTGACGCGGCGGATGGGTGAGATATGAAGGGAGGTAACACGGTCCGAGAGAGTTACCATCTCACTATGCCTGCTTCTTGAGCGCGGGTTTACTTGGGCTTAGTATAAGCTTTCCAAAATAATGTAATTACACTAAATGCCAAGAGAATACGGCTGAGACAATAATTAGAAGTGCGGGAGGCGCCGATTCGTTGTGTCGAAACTTCGTTGAGGGCGGTGGCTGTTATGCGACCGGTGGGAAATGCCTCTTGGGGCTGAGCGGCGCTTTGGCGAGGAACAAGGATGGTACTTGTGAACTCCACGGGAAATTTGATGTGTGGCTGACAGAGAAGAACGACCTTCTCATTACTGACCTAGGTTTTCCATCCGAGGAACCAAAACAATGCCTGGCGCTTGGTGTTAATGAAACTCTGGCCAGAGAAATCGCAACGAACAAAGCACATCAGCTTCAAACATCGATCCTCACTAGCGAGCGCAGATGTTCGAAATGCCAGAGGAGCTACTGGGTTAGCGAACACAGCCGCTCGACCGGACTTCTTGAAATTGGCGCTGGGTACTTCTGCCCGGACTGCATTGACAAGGAAAGTGTAAATGTTGAGGGGAAGCTGGGAGTTCAGCGATACTGGTGCGGATGATTTCGTTTACTGTGTGGCCCATGTGGGAATGCAATGGAAAGGTGATTTGGCTTCGAATTCGGGGATTGGGTTGGACCTGACAAACTCCCTTCCCTTAGTCAACGCCAAATAATTCAATGACATCAGGCTTTCCTTCTTCCCTGCCAAGAAATACTTCAACGATTCCTTTACGCGGCCATCAGTAACTTGTGGGTGGCACAACTGAATGAAGGCACCGTACATTACTGCGTTAGCAAACATCTTCGTATCCTGCATCTCAGTTGGAAACTCACTCCTCAATTTATCTGCAATTTCCGTTGCTGGAATACCGAGCGCCTTGACATCATCGCGGTCAACATCAGTGGCTATTAGCGACGTGTTGTAGAGGACCAATCCGTTCGGCCGAAGGTAGTTGAGGAAATCCATTGATGGTTGGTTCATGATTATTTCAACGTCAGGTTCCTCGGCTATCGGGTTGTCAACTTCCTCGTCCGAGATTACGACATAGCATTTTGCTTTCCCACCACGGGTCTCGGGGCCGTAGGATGGAGTGTATGCGACATGTTTGCCCTCTAGCATAGCCGTGTAGGCTATGTAGTCGCTGAGGAGCAGGACGCCCTGGCCACCGTGCCCAGCTATGAGAACCTTGGTCTTGGTCATTGCTTCTCAACTCCGAACTTATCCTTGTACACGCCAAGCGGGAACTTCTTGGCCATGTGCTCATACACGAATCGCTTCGCATCTAGGATTGGCAACTTCCAGTTTATCGAGCAGGTGCTCAGAAGTTCAACGAAGGCGAACCCGCCTAATTCCTGGACTTTGAAGGCGTTCTGGACAGATTTCTTCGCGTCGAGGAGGTTCTTAATCGTGTACACATTGCCCCTCTGGCTCGAAATCTCTTGAACTGCTAGGCTTGCACGTTTCACATAGGCTGCACCGTCTATTCCTGAGAGAAGCTTTGAAACATCGAGCTCAGTTCCTGTCATGGCTACGTCCCTTCCGAAGGGTGTCGTCGTTGTGACCTGCCCTTCCAGTGTTGTGGGGGCCATTTGGCCGCCGGTCATGCCATAGATTGCGTTGTTTACAAGGAACACTGTGATCGGAGTGTTTCTCTGCGCTGCGTAGACCAATTCCAGAAGGCCGATCGAGGCAGCGTCCCCGTCCCCCTGAACTGTAAAGACGGTCAGTTCTGGCTTGATCCTCTTTAGGCCTGTAGCAACTGCTGGCGCCCTTCCGTGGGCCGCCACGATATGGTCGCAGTTGAAGTAATTGTAGGCCAAAACGCTGCAACCTACTGAGTCTATCATAACCGTTTTTTCGCGAATTCCTAGTTCATCCATAGCGGCCGCGATTAGTCGCGTTAGTGTTCCATGTTCGCATCCTGCGCAGTAGTGCGTTGGGTTGTCGGTCAGGGATTCTAGTTTGCCTACCTTTGTCTTGAGGGTGATTTGGCTCATGCTGCAACAACCGCCAGTCGTCGGAGTTTGCTTTCTATCTCGGCTTCGGTTGGGACGATTCCACCCCACTTGCCTAGAAAGTCGACTGTGACTCCTTCGCCAACCGCTAGTCTCACGTCTTCGTACATCTGGCCGGTGTTCAATTCAATGTCCAAGAATTGTTTTCCTTCTGATGCAAGTTTTCTGAGTGCAATCGTCGGAAATGGCCAGAGGGTGATTGGTCTGAAGAGGCCGACCTTAACGCCTTTCGAACGAAGTCGATTGATGACGCCCTTTGCGATGCGTGACACAATTCCGAAGGCGACGATGATCTTCTCCGCATCTTCTGTCATGTAAGCTTCAAACCTGACCTCATTCGCTTCAGCTTGCTTGTATTTCTCGAAAATCCTGCCCATGTGTTTGTAGTGCTTTTGGTAATCGAGTTCAAGCGAATTAAGTATGTGCGGCCCGCGGCCCTTCGCGCCAGTAGTCGCCCAAGAAGAGACATCGTACTTCTCCGGCGTGAACTCGGGGAACACGACGTCCTCTTTCAGTTGTCCTGTGAAGGCGTCTCCCAGAATTAGTGCTGGGTTTCGGTACTTGAAGGCTAGGTCGAAGCCAATTCTTGGGAAGAGGGCCATCTCTTGGACTGAGGCTGGGGCTAGGACAAATAGCCGGTAATCCCCATGGCCGCCTCCTTTTGTTGCTTGGAAGTAGTCGCTCTGTTCCGGACCAAGGTTTCCTAGGCCTGGCCCTGCCCGGCAGATGTCGACGACCAAGAATGGTAGTTCCATTCCAGCCGCATACGACAACCCCTCCTGTTTCAGGCTGAACCCGGGGCTAGAGGTCGCGGTCATCGCGCGTACTCCACCTGACGCGGCCCCGATGACCATGTTGATGGCTTCTAGTTCACTCGCAGCCTGCAGGAAGAATTTGAAATCTGGGTATTTCTTGTTGCCAAACTCTCTTGCTAGGGTTTCCGGAATTTCACTGGAGGGGGTAATTGGGTAGGCGAAGTAGGCATTGAGCCCGGCCTCGAGTGCTCCGTATGCCACGGCCTCGTTGCCTTTCAGGTAGACTCGTTGCTTCGGCATCTATGCTTTCACCTGGACCTCACTGATAGCGAAATCGGGGCAGACCCAATAGCAGATGGCGCATCCCGTGCACTCACCCTTTGTACCGCGGTACGTGAATTCGGCTGGGTGGAAGCCGGCATGATTCAGCTTCGTAGAGAGCTTCAGGTTTCCTTGCGGGCAAGTGACGATGCAGAGTTCGCATGCTTTGCAGCGCTCATTCAAGATCTTTACTGAGGCTCTAGGTTGAAGAATCGTTGCAGTTTCGGTCAAGCCTTCACGACCTCCTTCTTATCAACGAAATTCTCCAATACGTAACGGAGCATAGCGTAATGCTGCTCTTCATCCAAAGCGAGCATCGTGAACAATGTCTTCAGATGCGGGTCTCTAACCTGCGAGGTCGCTGAAGTGAAGAGCCGCAGTGCGCTTTCTTCCATGTCCATCAAGCGCAGTAATTCTTCCCGACTTTCGTTGACGGGTGCAAGTCCTTCCCACTGGTTTGTGGCGAGGTAACTGATTGCGCAGTTGATGACATCGGCATGTTGCATAGTATCCCGCATGAGTTTGGTGTAGAGAATCTTGACGACGCTGTGCTTGGTTTCTCTGACCTTCTTGGCATAGACTTCGGTTTCGTGTTCTTCGTGGTCTAGCTGCTCATGCAGTAAAGCCAAGAGTTGCTCGTTTCGCATACGCCTGTCGCGAGAAAGCAGCCAGGTAATTACTCTTAGCGGTTCTGCTAGTATTCTATGTATTGTATCGACCCGTTGGTGGCATCACTTCGTTTCTCGCGGCCTCACCAGCAGCAAAGCCGAAACTGCACCAAACAACGCTGCGGCGCTGCCAGCCATAAGCGCGAAGAAGAACCCCTTCGTGACTTCCAGAATGTAACCAGTCAAGACGGCAACGACGATTCCGGCGACGTTTCCCCCGAAGTTTTGAACGCCTCCCATCGTCCCTGTGAACTTCTTCGGTGTCGCTTCAACTAGCGCAACCCACAGTGATGGCGTCGCGAATCCGAGAGCTGCTCCTGCGAGGCTCAAGGCAAACAAGGCGGAGTAGGGGTCTGGGGCGTAAGCGGTCGCGAACAGCATAATTGATGCCCACACCATTCCGAGCGCAAAGAGCTTGTTCCGGAGTCCAACTGGGGAACCGCCCCGTTTTACAAGATAGTCTGAAACTACGCCGCCAACCAGAAGCAATGTCACAACAGCGGATAACAGCGGAAGGGTTGAGAAGATACCCGCGTTGAGAATTGTGAACTTCTGTTCCCGAACAAGATACGTTGGCAGCCAGAGGTTCAAGTAGTAGGCCACATACCCCTGACCGAAGCTAGCTAGTGTAAGTCCCAATCCCAAAGGGCTGATTACTACAGGGATGCTTCCGCGAAGGTCTGTTTTCTGTTTCTGTCCCTTTCTTGGTATCCGCCTTCGAGGGTTGTCCTCGAATACAAGAAGCCATACGGCACACCAAAAAAGCCCAAGAAGGCCTGTAGCGAAAAATGCCCATGGCCAGCCGTATACGACTGCCAACCATGCTGCGAACGGAAAGGCGAGCACAGGACCTAGTCGGCCGCCTGCGATCCAAATCGATGTTGCTCGCGCCCGCTCTTCCTTCTTGTACCATCCGGAGGAGGATACCTTCGCCCCAGACACAAAGTTTGGTGCTTGGGTGACGCCGAGAGCGGCGCGGAGGGCGAAGAGAGCGAAGAAGGAGTTTGCGAATCCTGTGGCAATGGTTAGTATTGATGTAGCTAACCCGCCGACAAATAGGCTCAGCTTCGCGCCGAACCGGTCTGTGAGAAAACCGGCAACTGGCTGAAGAAGCGTATAGATCCATAGGAATGCTGAGAGTGTGAGTCCAAGTTGGAAATCGGACAGGTGGAGATCGCTTTGGAGGATCGGCGCAACTGGCGACAAGTTAACCCGGAGTACGAAGGTTACGAAGATTCCTGCACTCGTGAGAATGGCCATGGCCCAGCGGTTGCGTAGTGGGTCCATCTCGTGCCCTCAGTGCGCTTCTTTACTGTGGGACCGGGACCATGTTGGCAAGCGCCATATCTGACAGAGTGTACTTCCTAAGATTGGCGATTTGCGTCTGGGTCAGGGTTGTACAAGCAAATCCCCAGTGGAACGATATCCAATCCCCCGGCCTGGCGCCTCTCACAAAACTTCGGCCTTGAACGTCGGCGAGAACCTTGGTTTTGGTTGTTTCACCCAAGGATAGGCGGCCGTTGATGCGTAGGACCGGTTCGTACTCGACGATCAGATTTCCCTTGTCGTCGGCTCCCAGTATTTTTCCCCAAGAGATGCGGCACTTGTCCATCAATGCTCCCACCTTATCATCAGGTCCAGTGGCGTTCGCAAACGCATCCGGAACATTGCCACTCATTGAGAACGCGTTGAAAACGTGAAGTGCGTGGTGGGGAAAAGCGGCGTACGGCTGCGTATCGAATAGTTTCCTTATTTGCTCCTTCGAGAATTTTGCTTTCAACCGTTCCCTTAGGTGGTCATAGAATTCCCCGGGCGAAATCTTCTTGAGAAGATCATTTCCGATCCAATAGGCTTCGACAGCACGGTAGTCGAAGGGGTTGTCGGCCCCCACAGACTTGGCGATGAAACGAAGATAAGGGTAAGCAGCCTGGAAGCCTTCCAGAGCTTTGATCAATTCCTTGCTAGGCTTGTTGCTCAAACACGCGTCGAGTAGGACGTCGTTTACATCTGGTCCGCAATAGCCCAAGCGGTTTGGCATGAAGCTATGTCGGGCAGCAAGAATTGCTCCGTCGACTCCACGTGAACTCAACTCCATGCCCCGCCTTCTAACTTCCTTGCAGTTCGCGAATTATCTTCCAAGCTTCCAGCGTCTCTTCTGCCTCTCGGTTAGAGAGAACCCTAATTGCGAAACCGCCTTGAACTAGAACATAGTTGCCAATCTGCGCATTGACGAGGGAGATGTTCACGTTGTCCCTTATGCCGTCGGCGCCGTAATCCACCGATGCAGAGTCACCCCTGATCGCCACGACTTTGCCGGGGAAACTGAGGCACACCGTGGGACACTAGTATAGGTACCTGTTTCCCAAGGCTATATGTTTGTAATGCTGTCCCCAAGATTGGGATGGAGATTTGCTCCGGAAATCAGCAACCACCTTCATAACCCGATATACCCAAGCCCGGCCCAGGTGCGTTGGAATTGACTAGGCCGTCCGAAGTCGTCACCTCCGCGGAGGGCGAAGTATTCGACGTGGAGCTTGAGGTTGACATCCTAAAGGAAAACCAACGCCTCGCCGACGAGAACAAGAAAAAGCTAGGTGCGAACAAGATCCATGCGATCGACGTTATGGGTTCCGTGGGCTCAGGAAAAACCTCCCTCATCAAGGCTATAGTCTCGAAACTCAAGCACAAATACCGAATCGCAGTCATTGAAGGCGATGTAACGACGACGATTGATTCTGAACTCATCGCTTCTGAAGGAGTTCCGACAGTTCAGGTCAACACTGGCAAAGAATGCCACTTGGACGCGAACCTAATCAAGAAAGCTTTGGATCGACTGCAACTCGATCGGCTCGACCTGATATTCATCGAGAATGTCGGAAACCTGATTTGCCCAGCCGAGTTCCCGCTTGGGTCTGACAAGCGGTTGGTCGTGATCAGTGTGACGGAGGGCCCCTACATGGTTCTCAAACATCCAATGATGTTCCTAGGCGCCGATGTCGTAGCCATAAACAAGGTAGACCTGGCCAAGGCAATGGAAGTTGAACCCAAGAAACTCAGCGCGGACGTTGCTAGACTGAACCCGAATGCCGTTACGTTGCACACAAGCTGCAAGAATGGAGAAGGGGTTGAAGCAGTCGTTAAGGCGCTCGGCTTGAGCTAGGCGTTTGGAATATGCATGAGTTTTCGTTTGCTTCATCAATTGTAGAATCGGTTCTTGACCTGGCAACCAAGCAAGGAGCGAGTAGGGTATTAGAAGTTCATCTGAGAATTGGAAAGCTGAGGGCCCTGTCGATTGAGCAATTGCGCTTTTCCTACGGCATCCTTGCCGAAGGGGCCATTCTTGGAGGCTCCCAGCTCATTGTAGAGGAGTCAAATGGAAGCCTTAGGTGTGGTCATTGTGGGTATCATGGTGAATTCGACCCCGAGGGCGATTCGTCCTTCCACTTTGGGATACCGCCGCTGATCTGCCCAGGGTGCGGTGGCGGTCTGAGTATCGAAGGTGGCGACGAATGCCTGATAACGAGCGTTCGAATGGTCCTTCCGACGACCGTGGAAGGAAACCATGCGGCGGGTAATGCCACGAATTAAGTTGACTACGTATCGCCATTTCTCTATATAGAATTGCTGCGGAATATATAACTGGTCACCATCGCTGACACTAATTCCGGTTTACGGGCGTCATCTAAGTAATGGCGACAGAGTGAACCAATATTGGAGATTAGAAAGGTTCAGAGAGTCGGGCATTCGACGTTAACAGTCTCCCTCCCAAGGGACTGGGTCAGGCAGGTTGGACTGAAACAGGGAGGCGTAGTAACACTCCGCCTTTCCGAATTCGGCGAACTCATAGTGACTCCAGGGAGTGAAATAGAATCAGAAGAGATGGCCGTCTGCAAGATAAACGCCGACGCCTGCAGGGATCACGAATTTCTTGGTAGAATGATTACTGGGAACTACATCTTAGGCCGCGACACCATCATAATCTCATCATCCAAGGAACTGACCCCAGAACAACTAACCGAAATCCGTAACTCAACCCGAAGGCTGAGCGGTCTAGGCATCGTGGAGCAAACTCCAAAGGAAGCAGTGGTTCAATGTTTTTTGGACCCCTCCAAGTTCACGGTTACAGGAGTGCTATCACGCCTTCACAAAGTAGCCGTTTCAATGCTCGAGACTTCTATGCAGGCGTTAGTTGACCGGAAGTTTTCTCTAGCGGTGGAAGTGTTAGAACTCGAGAACGAAGCCGACCGGCTGTACTGGTTGATCCTGCGGCAGATATTTCGGGCAATATCGAAGATACCACTATCGCGCCATGTTGGAATAGAATCAGCAACGAACGCAGTTGGTTACCGTGCTGTCTCGAAATACTTCGAAGAGATGGCTGACTGCAGCGAGTCAATCGCTAGCTTAGTACTCTCCATGGCTGATGAAAACTGCGCCGAATACGCCACTGTAATTGACGAAGTGTGCAAGTTCGGAGCTGAAACTCTCGCCATATCGAACAGTGCGATGGATTCGTTGAGCATGCTGGATGTCGAGTTAGCTAACCAAGTAATCGCACGCTCAAAGCGCGCTGAGGAACATGAAAAAGACATCATAGAGCTCGTTGTATCATCGGTTCAAGAACGCAAACTGGCATTAGCCCTTAGGGGAATAGTATGGAACCTAGCGGAAATATGCCGCTCCGCTCAAATGGTCGCCGAGGTAGCAATGAACCGCTACCTTGAAACCAATAGCGACATGTGTCAATTTTGGAAAGAGCGGAAGAACGGGGGAGACGTTCAATACCTGAAGAAGGTCGTAGCCTAGACTCATTCTTTGAACCCAAATCCATAGCCATCGTAGGCGCATCGCCCACACCTAGCCGCATAGGCTACGTGATGGCCCAAAACATGGTGACCAATCACGCGAGAGGAGTCTTCAAGGGCGAAGTCTACCTCGTAAACCCCAAGCGCAACGAAATCCTCGGCCAGAAAAGCTATCCGTCAATCTCAGCGATCCCAAACCCCATCGAAACAATTCTAGTCGCGATACCCGCCGCAGGCGTCCCAGACGTAATTGAAGAAGCTGGAAAGATGGGGACAAAAGCGGCTATCGTGATATCGTCAGGTTTCGCAGAGGTCGGCAACCGAGCGTTAGAAGAACAACTCGTAGATGTGGCAAGAAGATACGGCGTCAGAGTAATAGGGCCCAACTGCCTAGGAATCTATGATGCCTACACTGGCATGGACACGCTGTTCCTTCCCGAAACAAAATTCCTTTCCGACGGCCGCGAAGTCGTTGCCACCCCGCGGCCGAGACCAGGTTCGGTTTCGTTTCTAACCCAAAGCGGAGCCTTCGGCGCGGCAGCGCTGGACTACATGGCAGGCCATGGGATGGGTATACGCGGATTCGTTAGTTACGGCAATAGGTGCGACGTGACGGAAGACGAGCTCCTTGAATACTTCGCAAACGACCCGCAGACCAAAGTTATTCTCATGTATGTTGAAGGCCTAGCTAAGGGACGGGAGTTTCTCGAGAGAGCGAAGGACACGACGCGAAAGAAACCTGTCGTCGCGCTTAAGTCAGGCAGGACTGAGGCAGGAACAAGGGCCGCGGCATCCCATACAGCAGCGTTAGCTGGAATAGAACAAATTTACGAGGGAGCATTCAGGCAGGCAGGAATCATAAGGGTTCGAAACGTTGAAGAACTATTCGACTTTGGGCGCGCATTAGCCCTACAGCCGCCCGGTTACACTCAGAGCGTAGCCGTTTTGACGAACGCTGGCGGACCAGGAATCATTGCGGCGGATGCGTTGGAAGAATCAGGATTGAAGGTCCACAAATTCTCCGAACGCATTATGGCACAGTTTGATGCCTTCAAGGCGAAGAAGCTGCTTCTACCCGTACTTTCAGGGTTTAATCCGATGGACCTTTCAGCCGAGGCCACGAGCGAAATGTTTTCGCTTGCTCTCTCGACCATCTTGGACGACCCCGAAATAGGAGGGCTTGTGTTGATTACATTGCACCATGCGCCAACAATTCTTGATGATGCTGTGGATAAGATCGCGAAAACTGTACCCAAGTACGGCAAACCTGTTACAGTCTGCGACATGGGCGGGACCGAAATGGCAGAAACCATGAGAATGGCGTTTGAGAAAAGGGGAATACCGTCTTACTCAGTCCCCGAAAGGGCCGCACGCGCCCTCTGGGCATTGGTCTACTACGGGACTTATCTGCAAGACCATGGTGTCGTAAAGGCCGCAGGGGAAATCGAAGCCTAGGATGAGACTTTCCTTTTGTCAGCCACAAGTCTACCTAAGTATGTTGAAGAGCTGAAAGCCCGCCCTCTGGACCCATTCATATCCAGTCTAGTTGAATCATCAGCTGACAGCAACCTCGCCAAGGTAGTAGGATTGCTAAAAGAACGCGGCGTCTACGAAGTCTTCATTCCGGAAAGCAGTCGTTGCGGAATGATATGCACGAGGGACATTCTGAAGACAACGAACATCGAAACTACAAAACCAAGCGCCCTCATGTCCTACATACCTTCGCTGGGCAAAGATGCGCTTGTCAGCGAAGCGGCGAGACTGATGGCGGACTACCGGGTAAGAGCCGTACCCATATCTGACGGCCGCAAAATCGTAGGCCAAGTAAACTGCGCAAGCATCCTTCTGGAGCTGAAAGGTAAGATTGGTGGTGACCTGCGAATTACCTCTCTTGCGACAAAGAACCCGATCACGGTCGACGAAACAGCAGCAATCGGTAAGGCGAGAGAACTCATGGTCCGGAAGCGAATCGACCACCTACCAGTAACTTCAGGCGGTCGAGCAACTGGAATCATAACCTCATTTCAAATCGTCACGAGTATGTCCCCACCCGAACGCGTTGGGAGCAAATCGATGAAACCGGAAACCCGGCGCAGTCTGGACTTTCTGGTAGGAGATGCAATGGAGCGAGACCCTTTGACCTGTCCACCTGAAACTAGCGCCGAACAAGCTTTAGGTACGATGCTAAAGAGCGCGAAGACTTACATTCTCGTCAACCAATGGGAAGAACTTCAAGCGATAGCCACACAACGGGATTTCATGTCCCTGCTTGCGGAGGCGGAACCTGAACCTGAAGTCCCGATCTTCATGGTTGGACTTCCGGAAGACCCCTTCGAAGCTGAGGCAACGAAAGCGAAGTTCAAACGAACAATCAATCAACTTCACCGCCATTTTCCCGACATTCTCGAGGCAAGGTCCGTCATAAAATCGAAATTCACGAAACCCGGGAAGGAACGAGGCCGGTATGAAGTGACGGTGCACATCAAAACCCCCAAGAACTCCTACAG
>JBAVCK010000040.1:0-12332 GCA_049586635.1 Bathyarchaeia archaeon | reverse complement strand
GGTTGAGTCTGAGGACGTTTACGTAAGGCTCTCCTGTAATCCACAGCGTTCTCTCAATGTTTTCATCGACAATTTGCTTGAGTGAGTCGGATGAAATGCCTGTCGCGTTGCTAATTCGCGGGATTTGAGCGTAAGCGTCTTGTAGAGTTATGTCGGGATCCACGCCCGAGGCCGAACTGTTGGCCCAATCGGCGTGGAAGAACATTGACGAATTGAAAGTCTGAGCGATAAATATTGACCCTACTGGGTGACCATGGAGCATCACTATGCTACCGTTTGCCTGAGATGGGAGCAGAACTTGCGCAACCCCAGTCACGAGGAGTGGAAAGAACAGTCCACATAATATGAGTGAAATAACCGCAAGTCGAAGAGTTGGCCCATAATTACTCTTACTCAACTTAATCGTCTCCTAAGGATGAATCGCCACGAGTACAATGTCTATCAACTTAATTCCGACGAACGGAACTATTACTCCTCCCACGCCGTAGATCATCGTATTCTTGAGGAATAATGTCATTGTGTCAGATGGTTTGAAGGAAACGCCCTTCATCGCTAGCGGAATCAAGAACGGTATAATGATTGCGTTGAATATCAAAGCGGAGAGAACAGCGGTCCGTAACCCGAGCCCCAGAATATTCAGGGCTTGAAGCGCGGGTATGACCGCAAAAAGGACCGGCGTTATCGCGAAGTACTTCGCAACATCATTTGCAATGCTGAAAGTTGTCACCGCTCCACGTGTCATGAGGAGCTGTTTCCCGAGCATTACAACTTCGATGATCTTCGCAGGGTTAGATTCGAGGTCGACCATGTTAGCCGCTTCTTTTGCGGCTTGCGTTCCAGAGTTCATGGCAAGCCCTACGTCAGCAAGAGCTAATGCGGGGGCGTCATTCGTCCCATCGCCTATCATAGCAACAATTCTGGTGTTAGCTTGTTCCCGTTGGACTATGCCGTGCTTATCTTCGGGCTTCGCCTGCGGAACGAATTCGTCGATTCCAACTTCCGACGCGATGCTTTTTGCAGTGAGGGGATGGTCTCCAGTTATCATCACGGGCCGTATTTTCATTGCTTTGAGGGCCTGAATCTTCTCCTTGATACCAGGCTTCAAAATGTCTCGTAGTCGAATAAGGCCCATTATTCCTCGGTTTTTCATGATTGCAACCGGGCTGTCGCCCGCATTAGAAATCTTGGCGATGACATCATCAAAGTCCGAAGGGATCGATTCGGCGATGTTCTTTATCGCGTCTGGGGCCCCTTTGATTATCTCAACTTCGCCGCGGCCCATGGAGCCGACTATGGAATCCGTGAACTTCCGCCTAAATCGCGCCCTTTCCTGACCACCTTTCGGCAACATGAAACCTGTCCCACCAGTGAACTTCACACCGCTCGTTCTCGTCGTCGCCGAAAACTCATAAGCTTCAGATAGGGCCAAGTCGTTCAGTTCTTTCGGTATCAAGCCGCCACTGTAAGCTAACCTGATTATGCTTCGCCCTTCGGGAGTGTCATCGTGCCAGGAGGCGAGAAATGCTGCTTCGCCCACGTCTCTTTCAGAATAGCCATTGAATGGGATGAAGCCTATTGCTTGTCTGCTTCCAACGGTTATCGTCCCAGTCTTGTCGAGAAGGATCGTGTCCGTGTCACCCGCGGTCTCAATTGCCCTACCTGACTTCGCAACAATTTTGTTCGCATATAGCCTAGACATGCCAGAAAGGCCAATCGCTGGGAGAAGGGCTCCTATCGTGGTTGGAAGAAGGCAAACGTATAACGCGATGAGAACCGAAAGATCGGCTCCGAGGCTGAGCACTACAGACAATCCGAGTAGCGCTAAGATGATTATTGTAAAGATGGCCGTGAGGCCGATGAGAACTACGGTCACAGCCTGTTCGTTTGGCGTCTTGGGTCTCTTTGACGATTCCACTAGACGAATCATCTGGTTGATGTAGCTATCCTCAGGGTTTACGGTGACTCTGGCGGTCAGCGTATCGCTAATGAGCTTTGACCCGCCGATCAGGGGATCGCTAGGGGCCTTTCTGACCGGTGCAGATTCGCCGGTGAGAAGAGACTCATCTACCATCGCGATTCCCTCGGTGACCTCTGCGTCTATCGGAATTAGATCACCTTTCTCAAGCAGAATCATGTCCCCTTTACGCAATTGAGCAGAGCGAGTAAGGACCACCGTTTGCTCCACTGCGCCACCTTTGCTCTCGGTAACAATTTTCTTGGTCATGGCTTCCGTCTCGAGTTTCCTGAGGCTGTTCGCAGTGTTCTTTGCCTGCGTCTCTGCAAGCGAATCTGAGAGGGTGCTGAACCAGACTGTAATGAGTAAGATTGCCGCAACCTCAACGTAGAAAATCCGCTCATTTGGACTCGCCACCGGAATGAACCATTGTGGGTACACTGCCATCGCTGTTACGACGAAGAAGGTGACTTCTACTATGAACATGACCGGGTTTCGTATGAGAGAGACTGGGTTCAATCGAACGATAGAGTCGATCAGGGTCTTGCCGGAGACAGCACCTGGCCATCGACTGGATCGCTGACCCTTACCCGACGTCTTGTTCGCCCCCATTATTGACCGAACCCGTTCACATTACCATGTAAGTAGGAGAGGATTGGCCCCATCGCGAGGAATGGAAAGAAGGTCAAGACTACAAGAATCAACGTGGCACCTATGAGAACGATTGAAAACGTTACGCTATCGGTTCTCAGTCCCACCTCTGCGTGTCTCTTCCTGTCGATCATGGAACCTGCGAGCGCTAACAGCAAAACAATCGGAGCGAACCGACCTGCAAACATCACCAGACCTGTTGAGATGTTGAAAAATGGAGTATTCGCTGACGCGCCGAGGAAGTCCGAGCCGTTGTTTGCTGCCGCACTCGTGTACTCGTATAGGATTTGGATGAAACCCGTGGCGTTCCCTCCCACTCCGATCGCGCTGGCGGCTCCCGTTGCGTAGGCCAGCACTGTAGGTAACAGGATAATGATCGGATGAACTAGAAACGCCGCCATCACCAGCAGTACGTCCCGCCCGTTGATTTTCATACCCAAATATTCTGGCGTTCTACCTGACATAAGCCCAACTATGAAGACTGTAATCACGGTGTACATGACCATATACATCATCCCAACCCCCTTCCCACCCGGAGTCGCCTGAACCAACATACCCATGAATGCCGCCAGTATGACGAGCGGGTGAATTCCGTAAAGCGAAGCGTTGACTGAACCGGTTGTTACAGCCGTTGTCACTACAGTCCAGAAAGCTGAGAAAAAGCCCCCAAACCGGACCTCCATACCTGGACCGAGTACAGGGGTCGGAACAAAAGCGACTATCAAGTCTATAACGAAAAGTCCGTAGGACGCCCAGAGTATTGGTCTGCTTTCCTTCCTCTTACCTAGAGCTTCACCGTATACAAAACACAAAACTGTAGGCAGCAACAACATCAGGATTATTTGAAGAACGTCCGATGCAGGGTTCGGATTCTGGAATGGATAGGCGGAGTTAGCGCCATAGTATCCTCCGCCGTTCGTACCTATCTGCATAATCGAGACAAGAGACGCTACCGGCCCTACGAGAATGAGTTGCGTCGTTCCCTCCACAGTTTTCAGGGCAGTATAGCCGTTAAGTGTCTGAGGGACGCCCAGCCAGACAAAAATCACCGCCGCAACGAAGCTGAGGGGGAAAAGTATTCTTGTCAAGGATCTTACAAAGTCGACATAGAAATTGCCTAGGTCTTTGGAACCGGTCTTGAAGCCTCTGACCATTGCAATTGCGGCGCAGAGTCCAGATGCCGCTGATGTGAACTGCAGGAACTGAACAGCCGACATTTGGCTCAAATATGATAATGTGCTCTCGCCACTGTAATGCTGAAGGTTGGTATTAGTTGCGAACGAGATAACCTGCATGAAGGCAAGGTCCAAGGTTAGACCCGGGAACCCTTGGGGATTGAGAGGGAGCCTGTCTTGGAAAACAAATACCAGAAAGGCGAATGCCATCTGGAAAACGTTCAGCAGCATCAATGACAGAAAGTATTGCTTCCAACCCATTCGAAGGTTTTCATTGACGCCTCCGAGTCGATAGATCGCTTTCTCAATCGGTATTAGGGCTCGGTCAAGACGGCTTGGCGTCCTCGCAAAAACCCTTGCAACATAGGGCGCTAGGAGTCGTCCTAAACCGATGACGAGAGCGAATATCAGTGCTATGACAGATGCTTGAATAAAGTCGATCAAATTGGGTCAGCACCATTTTGTTACTCCGGAACATTCATTCATAGTCTGGATTAGCGGGATCAAACCTCTAGGAAGAAAGAAAGCGTTACTGGCTGGGGGATTTTGCGGCCTGAGAGCCGTTTCTAGGGCCTTTGGGTGCGTTTAGCACAATCGAGGTGACTGTGCTCTTTACGCCCTTTATTTTCAGAATTTTGTTCTTCAGGAGTTCTCGAAATTCCTCTATGTCCGCTGCTGAAACGAGCGTGACAATATCGAATTCCCCCGTCACTTCGTAGAGTTCTTCCACGTTAGACAGGTGAGAGAGGGCTTGTACGACATCGGCCAGGGTCGGCGAATCGACAAAAATGTTTACGAAAGCCAGAAGACGAGCCAAAGTCAACCATCGATCCTATGCTCCGACAATGCAACTTGAAACAGCCCCGAACTGGATACCGCATATTAAGCGTTGCCGTTCAACTTGTTGCGATAATAACTAGAATCTCCCCAAAGGCAGCTGCATCGGAAAAGAAAGTTGGTCGGTTTGCTTTTGGTTACTCTTGGAACCAGAAATAGGGTTCCGCAGAAGTTTCCTCTTCTGACATCCGTCTTGGTTTTTCTTTTTTCATGTCTTCACCACCTTCAAAACGATTTGTAAGAATATGAGGTCTATTTGTGTGGCTGCTACGATTCATGTGAACTATAGGATTCCATTACATCCATAGCATCATTGCTTCCTTGCAATCTGCTGTGTTGCTTCTTCCACTGTCAGATTCAGCACAACCTCAGCAACATCGCTGGCGTACTCTCCAATTCTCCTAAGGCTGTCCGAGATCAGGGTCGTTGCGGACAGATCAGCAGCAGGCATTCTCTCCTTAACCAGGCGTTCCAGAAGCTTAGATTCGAGTACTGCCATCTTGTCCTTCTCAAGGAGCGTCTTCTCTGCAAGCTCATAGTCATGCGAGAAAAGGGCGCGCAATGCGCTTTCCATCACTTTGTACGAGAATTGTGCAAGAGCATTAGTCTCCTTCGTAACCGCAGGTTCAAGTGGATGGTTTAGGGCCAGTGAATTCTTCGCCACTCGGCAGGCGTGGTCTGCTGAGCGCTCGACGCTTTTGGTGATTATCCTGTACCCCAGGCACTCGACTGGAGATTTCAGGCCTATTCGTTCCAGTAGCGGTAGATGTTGCACTGCCCATTTGAGTTGCCTGATTATGTAGAGGCTGAACCTGTCTATTTCATCGTCAATCTTAACGACCTGTGCCGCTAAGTCCATGTCTCCCGCAATGAGGGCCTGCATCGCGTCCTGTTGCATGGAGCTCATTATCGAACCCATTCGCCGTAGCGCATCGGGAACGAGTAGCTGTGGATAATTGAGAAGCACCTGCAGAGTAGCGCTCCTAGCCGACTCCGTCACCATCTCGGTTCCCACTAACTTCTGTCGGGCAACATCTCGTATCGCGTCACGAATCGGTGCCGCGAGGTTACCCGCACTTGAGCTAATGTCGATCGTCGAATATCCGACTACATACAATGAAATGATCTTTCTCGTTACGGCATCAGGGTCTGCGTCAGGTGCAACCGACAACTCGCACCTTGCGCGCTCCTGATCTCCCCGCACGGACTCAAACGGAATCAGCAGAAGGCCGCTGTTCTGCTGCTTGCTGAACTCAACACGTCCGCCCTTCTTCAGCCCCGCCGATTCGACCCAATGCTTCGGGATAGACACAATGTAGGACCCCCGACCCGTCACTTGGACGCGGCGTACGTACCTGTCCTCCAAGCCCTTGTCCGCATTTATGACTGGTTTCATGGTACGCATATAGAGACGCCAAGAGTTCTATGTAGGACTTCGAGATTACTATATCTTGCTGGCCGTAACTATGTAAATCACCGAATCACCGATATAGCAGGCATGGTCCGCGATCCGTTCCAGGTATCTCATGACTAGCGTTGAAGCAAGCGCACATTTCACGGATATTGTCTTGTCCCTCGTGATTCGTTTCATGTAATCGAGGTACATCTTGTCAACCTGGTCGTCCTCGTGGCGTAGGGACCTTGCAAGTTTGGTGTCCTTCGTTCTGAAAGATTGAACACTAGTTTGAATCATCAGAGTGACTTTTCCCGAGAGTTCTTCGACAGCTGTCCTATCGCATCGTGAAACATCTCCGAAAATCTCAAGGACCTGCGCGATATCGTATGCGTACCTGCCGAATCTAGAGAACCCGTACGCGATTTCAAGACATGACTTTATGTAACGTAGGTCTGAGGCGACGGGTTGATATCGGGCAAGTAATTCAACTGCCAGTTCTTCAACCTCATTGGCCAGCGTCGATAGCTGATGGGCGCGGTCAAGCGCCTGCTCAGTTATCTGTTCTCCTTTCGCGTAGGCTTGAATCGCTTTCATGACAGAGTCTTGAGCTAGGTTTCCCATGTCGCTGATGGCATTTGATAGTCTTTCAAGACCCATATCCATTAGGCGTGGCAATCTGATTCAACCGAATTTTCCGCTAATGTATCGCTCGGTCAGTTCATTCTTTGGATTCGAGAATATTTGCTCAGTCAATCCGAATTCGATCAGCTTTCCGAGGTAGAGGAATCCAGTAAAGTCAGAGATACGGGCCGCCTGCTGCATGTTGTGCGTTACGACGATAACCGTGTAAGTTTCCTTTAGCTTCACTATCAATTCCTCGATCTTAGCCGTCGCAACTGGGTCCAGGGCCGAACAGGGTTCATCCATGAGAACGATTTCTGGCTCAACAGCTAATGCACGTGCAATGCAGAGTCTCTGTTGTTGACCACCCGAAAGGCTCGCGCCAGACTCATTCAAGCGGTCACCGATTTCCTCCAACAAGAAGGCTTGCGTTAGATTCTGCTCGACTTTCTCAGCTAGCAACTTACGGTCCCTTGCTCCGTTCAACCGAAGGCCGGCCGCTACGTTGTCAAAAACGGACATAGTAGGAAAGGGGTTTGGCCTTTGAAATACCATGCCGACTCTCCGCCGAACACTTACTGGGTCGACATCCTCAGAAAGTACGTCAGCATCGTCGAGAAGGATTTTGCCAGAAACCCACGCGCCCGGAGTAACTTCATGCATCCGGTTAAGGCAACGAATGAATGTTGATTTCCCACATCCAGATGGCCCAATCAGAGCAGTCACAGCTTTCTCTTTAAACTCGATACTGATTTTTTCCAAGACCTGCTTCTTTCCGAAACCCGCGCTGAGTTCAACGACCTGAAGCTTAGTTTCCAAGTCTAGTAAATTTCCCCTGTTGCCCTCACTTACTGACTTTCTTACCAATTCCACTAGAGCATTTGAATTAATCATTACGTGTCTATAGACCCACGACCCGCACCGTAGTTGAAGGTAAGGTATACGACTCGTATAGATGCATGTGTCTGCGCGTAATCATCATGGTATTCCACTAAATACGATGATGGAGGCACATGCAGCTACGATGATGAATATGTCAAACCAAACAAGCAAACGAAATGTTCGATATGTGATTATTGCTATAATTATAATAGTGATAATTGCAGGCGGACTCTACTACCAAACAACACTTACGGGCAATACAACCAGCATGGCGAGTGAAACCAGTAGCATGATGAGCGAAAGCAGTATGGCTCCTGCCTCACTGCTCGGCGCTGGGGCTACCTTTCCGGCTCCTCTCATCCAGAAGTGGACTGTGCAATATGGCCAACTAAATCCAGGCATCACGATAAGTTACAACCCGATCGGTAGCGGTGGCGGCATTCAGCAAATCACTCAGAAGACGGTCGACTTCGGCGCGTCGGATGCACCACTGAACGACAAACAACTCGCGGCAGCTCCTGGCTTGGTGCTCTTCCCAGAAACTCTGGGTGGGGTTGCAGTAACCTACAACCTTGTTAAGTTCGGAGTTCCAAACTCTACTGTTCTCCATTTCACAGGCCCTGTCCTAGCATCGATCTTTGCCGGTAACATCACCACGTGGAACGACCCTCAAATCCAAGCGCTCAACCCAGGTGTCGCACTTCCGACTAACCAAATAACTGTCGTCCATAGGTCAGACGGAAGCGGCACGACCTATGCCTTCACAAATTATCTATCAGTCGTCGATAGCGCATGGGCAACTGAGGTCGGATACAGCACGTCGGTAACATGGCCAGTTGATAAACAAGCAACCGGTGTCGGTGGCAAAGGTAACGCTGGAGTTGCAGGCGCTGTGGTAAATACACCCGGGTCAATCGGATACGTTGACGTCATCTACGCAGTTCAAAACAACCTGGGAGTAGGCGCAGTGCAGAACGCCGCGGGAAACTTTGTGACTCCTAACATACAGTCGATTCTTGCCGCTGCTGCAAGCGCAACCGGGACGCCGAACCCTAATGATTTGCGACTCCACATAGTCAACGCGTCTGGCGACCAGTCATATCCTATCGCAACCTACACGTACATCCTCATCTACAAGGACATGTCAGCACAACCAAGTATGACTCTAGACAAGGCCAAGGCTCTAGCCAACTTCCTTTGGTGGGCCATACACGATGGACAACAATACTCGTCAGCTCTAATCTACGTGCCACTTCCACAAAACGTTGTGGCCGCAGATGAACAACTGCTAAAGAGCCTGAATTACCAGGGCCAACCACTACTGAGCCAGTAACCTGAAATGAAAAACCCAAAACCAAGAAGCCGTGCCCCACAGCGGGCGCGGTCTTCAAATTTCTTTTTTCTTTTACTTGTGGTAGCTGCAGTAATAATACCTGCAATAACAGCACTAACGCTGTACGAAATTGGCAACGGCAGTTTGGACTCTATTAGAGCCTTTGGAATCGGTTTTCTTTTCAGCTCAGATTGGATCCCAAACCCTCCTAACGGAGGCCCGCCCATACTCGGCGCGCTGCCGTCGATCTATGGCTCCATGGTCACAACCGCGCTTGCTTTGGTTCTTGCAGTTCCTGTTAGTCTGGGTGTCGCTCTTTTCCAGAGTGATCTAGCACCTGTCAAGTTCAGAATCCCCTCACTATTCATGATAGAGATTCTTGCATCAGTCCCGAGCGTTGTGTACGGTCTCTGGGGCTTACTAGTGTTAGTTCCTTTCATGCGTGATTACGTTAATCCGCAGCTGAGTTCAAGCCTAGGATTCCTGCCGCTTTTCACAGGTCCTACGACTGGTTTGGGTATGTTGACTGCGGGCGTAATATTGGCAATAATGATAATTCCTTATGGGTCATCTGTCATGCGAGAAGTAATCGTCGCCGTGCCCCGAAGTCAACGGGAGGCAAGCATTGCTCTTGGGGCGACGAATTGGGAGATGATCCGTACTGCAGTTCTGCCTTTCGCGCGAACTGGAATAATCGCAGCGGTCGTGCTCGCCATGGGACGTGCCATCGGTGAAACCATGGCTGTGGCAATGGTAATTGGAAACGTTGCCAGAATTTCACCTTCCCTCTTCTTGCCTGCGGAGACCATACCCAGCGTAATTGCCAACGAATTCACAGAGGTCGCTGGAAACGGCGTGTACCTTTCCGCACTCTTCGAATTGGGATTGATACTATTCGCAGTTGCACTGATCATGAACCTTGTAGGAAGAGTAGTCATCAACAGACTGAGCTTCAAAGTTCGAGGTGACGTCCCTGCTTAGTTTCAGTAGAAGAAGGAAACTCAGCAACGCAATATACATCATTCTCGCGACAGCCTGCTTCTTCGCGGCCTTAGTACCGCTGATTTCAATTCTCTACGAAACGATCGCCCTCGGAGGCGCAGCCGTAAGTCTAGCATTCTTCACCCAAGTTAGTCCCCCGATAGGGGGTAGCGGAGGAGGGATATTGAATGCGATTGAAGGCAGCCTGGTAATGGTGGGCCTAGCTTCTCTTATCGGGGTTCCAGTCGGCGTTTTTGCTGGAGCATACCTAGCTGAATATCCAGGGAAGTTTGGGTACTACGTGAGGCTCCTGGCAGAGGTTCTAACCGGAGTCCCATCAATTGTAACTGGAATCTTCATCTACGAGTTGATAGTTGCCACCGAACATAGATTCTCGGCGTTCAGCGGCGGCGTCGCACTTGGTGTCATGATGGTTCCAATAGTTGCAATATCGACGCACGAGTCGCTTAAACTCATTTCCTCTTCCATAAGGGAGGGTGGGTTGGCCTTAGGGATTTCACGTGCCAAGACGTTAGTGTATATTCTCCTTAGTTCCGCGAGGAGCGGCGTTATTACCGGCATCGCACTAGCCGTTGCTCGTGTCATGGGCGAAACTGCACCACTACTATTCACCGCGCTAGGAAGCCAGTTCATGATGACGAGCATAAACGATCCCGCAACTTCACTAACATTGCTCATCTTCGACTTCGGAACATCCCCATACGAGAACGCCCATGCCCTCGCATGGGGAGCTGCCTTGATACTGCTCGTTATCGTGCTAAGTCTCAGTATAGTGGTTAGACTCGCATCACGCTTGAAGGTCACAGGAACAGAATGACCTCACGCAACCTGATGCTCGTGGGGCACGAACCTCAACCTAGCTCAATTGTATCTTTTCTAACAACGGGTAGCACGAATGCGAGGCCGATATTGAAGAAGGGGGGATTTTGCAAACTTCAGGTCGAGAAGCTAGAGGCGAGGAAGTACGCTACGCTGGTTTGGGCGCTCACACTCAAACAACTCGGGCACATCGCCTGGAAGGGTTGAGATTCTATAGGATTCGCGTAGAGTCATAGTACTCTCGCGAATTCTATACGCGTGTTTCTTCTACTTGGTTATGCCCAACGAAAATGAAAGTGTTGGTTGAAATGGATAAGACAACAGGAAATTCATGCCCGAGATGCGGTTTAGGAACACTCAACATATACTACGATGATGGTGCTGATCTTCAGCTTGGAGCTCTATGCGATTCTTGCGGACTCAAAGGCTTCTTCGCAAGCGGCAAGCTAGTTCCGTTAGCACTAGCCTAACCCCCTGGAGTGAGTGCGAAGTGGTAAGTCGACTTCTTCACAAAGGGAGAATCATTTTCCTATGCGAGTATTGCGGTTTCGGTTACTATGATCTGGGGACATCTGAGAGATGCGAAGAATTCTGCGGAATTCATAACAGTTGCTCGATCAAGATAGTTCGGACGGCTATCTATACTCCTCCCGTGCGCATTGTGCCTGTAATATCTGCCTGAGTAGTTGAAATCCTAAGCCATCTCTGCCTCGTCTAACTTTATAGTTCCCCGGAATCCGAAGCTAACAGAGATGATGGCCCACTTCGAAACGTTTTGTAGCCATCGATTGCTGTTCACCCTTTCCGCGCAAGACTCTTCGCCACAAATGCCAGGATTACGATGCCGACCGCGAATGTCACGGCCCCGGCGAACTCCCAGAACTGCGAACCGCTCATTACACTTCCAGGCAAGATATCAATTTCCTGCAGAAACCAAACGAGTCCCAACAAAAGCATGACTGCGGCAAGGATGGTAGAACCAATTAACCTTCGATTCATGTTGTAGCCTCAAGCTCTGGGTAATCGTCATCTGTTATTTGGCCTTGCTTCCTTACCTGGAATCCCGAGAGCCCCGGGTAGAGTTGCACGAAATGCTAACTACGCATCAGATCGTTTTCGGCGAAGGATTAGGATGGCGGCGATTATCCCAACAAGCCCGAGGAGCGTCAGGATAATTCCAGCTATCGGGGCTAATTCCGTACTCAGGTTTGTTACTTGTGGGATGAGGATCATGTCGTTGACGTTGATATGCAGGCTCGTAGAATAGCCCACATTCAGCGTGCCGTTATAATGTCGCCCCACCGAGACACTTCCCGTGTTAGTTGCCTTGCTCACGAATAATTGGAACGCCGTGTTTCCTCCCGCCGTCAGTACGAGAACGTATTCGCCGGTTGGGTTCACGATTAGCAAGTCTTCCGAAGAATTGTGAGTAATTGACGCATTCGGGATTTCTTCGACGCGTTTGCCTGATTTAGGGTCAACTCCGAGGGCCCTTTCCGCGGCGTCATAAATTGTAAGGTATGCATACGTAGACCGGAACTCGGCGTACAGGAAGGTTTCGGAGCTGGGAGTGGGCTTCGGTGGCGGGTCGACTGATGCAGCTGATACTGTTGATACGTAGGCTCCTTGATCAGATCCGACTGCAGACCAGTAAAATTCTCC
>JBAVCK010000039.1:0-14333 GCA_049586635.1 Bathyarchaeia archaeon | reverse complement strand
CAAGGGCATGACGCTAAGGGTTGAGTTCGAGCGCTTCTAACCCTCACACGCCGAGCTCATACATCCTACCCCTCAGGGGGGATTCGATCTTTGCTGCGTCAGCCACGTATTTGGCGTAGAGCCCGGGATGGTCTGTGTGTATAGGGAACAGTTTTCGTGGCTTGATACGTTGGATGTTTGCCTTCAATTCGCTAGGCATTATGTGGCCTGAACAGTGGATGTGGTACATCGGTAAGCCAAAATGGTCTAACCAGTTCTGCAATCGTTCGAACTCGAATTCCTGCTCCTCATTGAACGGCTCTGAGGTTGAGAGCACGAATACACTGCCGGCTTTCGGCTTTATGTCGACGAGTTCTTTGAAATCAGGCATTGAAAAAGCTACCACGAACCTGTCCTGCTCCTGTCTTAATTCTTCGCTTGTAATCGTCTTCGCCTTCTCCATTACAGACTCTTCCCAATCGTAGTATCGCTTCTTGGCGCGTCTGAAGACAGCGATATTCTCGTTAGCGTCGAGAACCCTAGGAAGTTGTAGCTTCGGGTCCAAAGATAGCTGATTAAGTAGGTGGGCCTGTTTGAGGGAAATTGCGAGGATTCTGTCGTTTTCCTTGGCGACTTCGTAGAATATCCGTATACGGTCAACATCTACGTTGGAGAAGTTGGCTAGGACGAGGTTTCGTGTGGACGAGATTAGTTTGTCAACCTTAGACTTGACTTCGGGTTCACTCGTTATTTGTCCGCCAAGAATGTTTGTTCCCTCAGCCAACAGGGCCTCGGGATCGGATTTGGTGGCGAGTTCGACGAAATCTTCTGTTAACTGCGGTTTGGTTCCGTGTACCCTAAAGTCAGCAGTGTATGCTATCACGCCTCGTGAAGTTCTTATGACGAAGCCGTAGGCGCCGGGTATGGAATGGTCGACGTGGCACGGAGTTACCTCGATGGTTCCAACTTTGATTGTTTTCCCGGTTCTGAATGTTTGAAAGCTGAGCCCTCGAATGTCTGATTCGAAGTGCCTAACCTTGGTGGCTGATATCGCTTCCAGAATCTGTGCGCAAGTATCGCCGCAGTGGAGAGGTATCTCTCGCTTGAGGAACGAGATGTAGCCCCAGTGGTCTCCATGAGCGTGGGAGAGGAAGACTGCGTCGATAGACGGCTTAGACTCCTCAAATTCGTAAATTCCCTTAATGTTCGGAAGAATCCCAAATTCAAGAAGGTCTCGTTCGTCGCCGGGCGAAAGCATCGGGTCAAAGAAGAACTTACGCCTGTCTGAATAACTCATCCCGAAATCTAGCATCACCCGCGTGCCTTTGTCTTCAATGAGTATCTTGTTCCCTCCGATTTCACCAACGCCGCCATAGAACGTGATTGCAGTAGAATCGGAAGGCATGCAGGACACGATGGTTCAATGAACGGCACGGTCTTTTATAAGACGTAGACAGGGGCGCCAGTCTCAGCTTCCGCCAACAAAGAGTTATGTGCCGGTCCCAGCTCCAAGAACTCGCATACGTGGTTTCGTTGCTTCAAGCTGTCCTGCTCGACCTAGGCGATACCCTTGTCCACATGAGCAGGCCTTGGGACGACGTATTCCACGCCAACATTGAATCACTCCACAACTACCTCACGAAGTTGGGTCTTCAACTAGACTTTCAGCAGTTTGCGGAGACATTCATCCGGATCTTCGAAGACGCTGCGTCCAGAGCCGACGTCTATAAAGTGGAAATCCCGATGGCAGACATTATCGCAAAAACGCTTCGAAAATCAAAGCTAGAAGTCCTAGGCGTTGATCTGATTCGGACCGCAGAGATTGAGTTCTTTACGCCCGAGGTTGAAGCCTGGCAGCTATATCCCGACACCCGTGAGACTCTGACGGCTCTCAGAAATGAAAAGTTCAAAATGGGGCTCATCTCGAACGCCAAAAGCGACTGGGCAGTTCACGCGATTTTAGAAAAAAACGGTATTGAAGAATACTTTAACAGCATCGTTACGTCGGCTTCAATGCGGATAAGAAAACCTAGGCCAGAGATCTTCACTCGCGCGCTCACCGATTTGGGAGTCAAAGCTTCTGAGACTGTTTTTGTTGGAGATTCAGTGGAGGCGGACATAAGCGGGGCTAGAAATGTTGGAATGCGCTCGATCCATGTGCTCCGCAGACCTATCGAACCTGTACATCATGCTGCTCCAGAGGCAACCGTAACTACCCTCATCGAAGCAGCGAACCAAGTCAGCGCATGGAAGAACGGTGCCCTCGAGAAGCCGCTGCAGCCTTCAGATCCTCTACCTCGAAATCCATCTCCTTAGACCCAAAACACGCTATTCATGAGGGCTGCTGAGAAACAAACCAGTCTGTTATGCGCGAATCTGCAAACGAACTCCTATCCGGCAACAGCCGACAGAACTGTCGCTCCACAACAACTCTCGCTTTTCTAACTACACACCGCCTTTTCGGGTTCAGTACTGGATAGAACCCGGTTGGTGTGTGAGACCAGACACCAAACCCATAGCTTTTGAAGCGTCCGAAGTAAGGGCTTGAGGTTGTTCGATGCCGATCAGCAACCAATACAACATAGTTGAAGGCTTCAGCGTAGCAGCAGCATTGCTCTAGCCCACGCTTTATGGAATCGTTTCGGGATTTGTACTCGAATGCCCAATAATCTTGTCCTTTCAGGGCCCCTACGTCAACCCAACAATGCTCGGTGGGGCAGAACACCTCATTGGGATGCGGCCTGAATCCTTGGCTTTGCAAGAATGCGATTAACTGCTGCCGGGCCACAGCGTAATTTCGAAGGTTGCTTGACATACTCCATTCACCAAGGCAAGTGGCTGTAGAAACTTTTCGATTCCTTTGAGTTCTTTCGCTCTCTGTGGTGACTTTATTCTTTCAATTTCCCTGACTAGTTCGTAAAGCGTCCCAGAAAGAACCGTGCGTCCCATTGACGCATCACAAGGAAAATTCACGAGGACAGGGATTAAGGTGTAAGAGAGAGCTGAAAGTGACAGAGTTCAAAGGCAGAAACCGTGTGCCACTCACCCCAAATATATCAGCGGCAAGCCGGCGGGATTTTCGTGACATCGCATTTCAAAATCGTGATTGCAAGAATTCAGCAGGCAACGGTTGTCGAAGCTTAAATACAGCGCGGACTTGTTCTCACGCGTTCTACAGGAGATCTTCATGTCTCAAGCTCCGGCATACGGTCGTGCGTCCCAGCAAGTGGCACTGAAACGAATTGACAAGTACGTTTGGGAGATTCCGAAAGACTCGCAGCCCGGAATGCGGGTACCAGGCAGAATATACGCGGACGATGCGTTAATCGAGAAAATGCGGACCGACGCTACGCTGCAGCAATGCGCGAACGTCGCTACTCTCCCCGGCCTCTACAACTGGTCGATCACCATGCCCGACGGCCACGAAGGATACGGCTTCCCAATCGGCGGCGTAGCAGCAAGCGACTACGACGAAGGCGTCGTAAGCCCCGGCGGGATCGGTTACGACATAAATTGTGGGGTCAGATTGATACGCACGAACTTGACCGAGGCTGATGTTCGTCCTGTTCTCGGGAAATTGCTTGATACGTTGTTTGTGAACATTCCTTCAGGGTTGGGGAGTCGGGGAAAGGTTGGCAGGCTTTCCATCGGGGATCTGGAGAAGGTTACGAGTGAAGGAGTTGAATGGGCCATTGATCACGGGTACGGTTGGGCTGACGACAAGAAGCATTGTGAGGAAGATGGGTGCATGGAAACTGCGAACCCGGATATGGTGTCTGGTGTTGCAAAACAACGCGGTGCACCGCAACTCGGCAGCCTAGGGAGTGGCAACCACTTCCTCGAAATCGAGAAAGTCGACAAGATCTTCGACGTTCCCGTTGCCGAGAAATTAGGAATAAAGAACGAAGGCCAAATCCTCGTTTTGGTTCATACTGGGAGCAGGGGGTTTGGCTATCAGGTTTGCAGCGACTACTTGCGAGTTATGGAACGAGCTGTGCAAAAATATGGGATTAAGCTTCCGGACAGGCAGTTGGCCTGCGCCCCAGCGAAGAGTAACGAGGTTGAGGATTACATAGGCGCCATGTCATGCGCAGCAAACTTCGCATGGTCAAACAGGCAAATGATAACCCACTGGACAAGGGAATCTTTCGAGAAGACGTTCGGAAAATCAGCAGACCAGATGGACATGGCATTGATCTACGATGTTGCGCACAACATCGCGAAGATTGAAGAGCATGTGATCGACGGCGGAACGAAGAAGGTGTACGTACACCGAAAGGGTGCAACAAGGGCCTTTCCGCCCGGCCATCCCGCCATTCCTCCAGATTATCGGGAGATTGGCCAGCCGGTTCTAATCCCTGGTAGCATGGGCACTGCATCCTGGGTTCTAATCGGCACACCGAAGTCGATGGAGCTCAGCTTCGGGACAACGGCGCACGGAGCGGGAAGGTTCATGAGCCGAGCAGCAGCAAAACGGCGGAACCCAGCACGCGCAGTTGAAGAGCTGCTCTCAAAGAAAGGCATCATGATAAGAGCCGAGAACTTCGGAACCGTAAGCGAAGAAGCCCCAGAAGCCTACAAGAATGTCGACAGCGTAGCTGAAGTCAGCCACCAACTCGGCATAGCGACCAAAGTGGCGAGACTCGTCCCGATTGGCGTAACTAAGGGTTAAACTCGCCCCCAGAGCGAAAACTAGCTCAGAACATTCACATGGGGTATGCTGCGTGCTTTCGGCCGTAACCTTCGACTGCTATGGGACGTTGGTGGATTGGGAAGCGGGAATTAGCGGCTTCCTAGAAGAAGTGCTGCGAGAGAAGGGCACCACGGCAAACATACCTGAAGTAGTCAGGGCTCGTGAGGATATTGATTTTGAAATGGTTCAGGGCCCATACAGGCCTTACAAAGAAATTCTCCGGCTCAGTCTGAAGGAGACTTTCCACCGGTTCCAGGTAGCCTATAATGACCAAGACGGTGAGAGACTCATTCAATCAGTGCCAACTTGGCCCGTGTTCGAAGAGACTAGGCCAGCACTTGACAGGCTCGCGAGAAAGTATCCATTGGCTATAATCTCAAACATTGACAAGGACATAATCGAAAAGACAAAGGCGAGCATTGGTGTTTCCTTCGCCGTTACAGTGACGGCTCAGGAGGCGGGGGCTTACAAGCCAACGTTAACGCCATTTCAACTTGCCCTCAAGAAACTCTCCTCGAAAGCGACGAACATACTACATGTCTCGTCAGGGTTCCGGTACGACGTCCCCCCAGCCCGCCGGTTGGGATTCAAAACTGCGTGGGTGAACCGAAAATCAGAACAGGCTCCTTCAAATCAACGAGCTGACCATGAGTTTGGAAACCTCACTGAACTAGCCGACTTTGTCGAAAGCTCGACTAGTTGACTAGCTGAGACGTGAGCTTCTCATCCAGGAGTTCGCGCAGTTTTCTTCAAATGCTCGGGCACTTCCCCCCTCTCCATCATTCCCTTGCCCCGCTTAACGATGGGATTGCCGGGGCTAATCTTCAGTGCCCTTGCGATCGACTCCTTTGATGCGGCTCCATCCCCTGTCAAGTATTGTGCCCAAGCGAGATTGTACCAAGAATATTCGTTGCTCGGGTTAACTCGTACTGCCTGCTGTAAGACGGGGATGGCCTCCATGGTCCTACCAGTATCAATTAGTGCCCACCCTTTGCTTGTCAGAGCGATGTCATCATCGGGGTTCAAGGCCAGAGCACGATCCGCGTACTGAAGCGCCTGGTGCGAGCACGTCCACTCCCGGCGTGCGTTTGCGAGTTTGTTAAGCGCGTAGGCTTTCAGAGCCAAAGCCTGGCTGTTTTCTGGTGAAGTCTTGAGTATGCCATTGAGTTGCAGAATTGCCTCTTCCGTCTTGTTTTCCGAGTAGATTAAAGCGAATACTCTCTCGCGCAAGTCAACGGTTGGCATGTCAAAACCGGGGTGTATGGTTCGTGGAACTTGACCTATAAGCCTGAGATGTGATTCGCGAGACCCGCTATTTCGTCCTGTCCTTCAGTACTGGGGGTAAGGCCATTGTTCGGCTGAGATGCCTTGGTATTGTGACCAATTTGTAGCGGAGTTCCCATAGACTATTACGATGACCATGTGGGATTGAAGGACTAATGACCCATAGGCCGTTGATGGCTGGCCGTTAACGAACATTTGCATTTCTGTGCCGCTGCCAACATTTCAGTTTTGTTCGAGCTAGCGGTTACTTACGTGTACGGGTGCTGCTGGTGCTGTTTGGAAGTATTTGTACAACCAATATGGGACGAGCGTCAAATCCATGCCCAGCATCATGACCACCATCGCAAGGCCGCATTGCGTTTGTTGCCACTGAGGGTATACGGAATAAACGTACCCTGTCGTAAACATCAGAAAAGCTCCGAAGACGCCCATAGCCTTGCTCGGTATGAGCAACAGAAAAGTGCGAACACGCCAAGTGAAGAGCTTAGAACCGGCAAAAATCAAACTACCGACTACCATGAATGTCGTATGCATCACAATGTGGATGTTCTCGTCTAGGACTGCCGCGTCAAAGTTTACTGGCAAGTGCCAATAGCCAACGAGGGCCGCTGCGATAAGGAACGTCACCAACCCTTTCTTGTTGTATGTGGCATTGATTCGAAGCAAACCCGAATACACCCTTGAAACTTTTTTTGAAACTCCCGCGCCAGCGAGCACTAACATGTCTGCGCCAGAAGTAATCAAGAACCCGCCCGCAAGATAGAATGCGTGTTGAACGATCATATGCAATGTAAGTGATGTGTCCAAGGAGTGTCCAAACGAAGTCAGCATCGCCAATACCAAGAAGACGCCTAGAAGGATCCGGGAAAGGCCACGTCTAACCCATATCTTCGAAGAAATCTCTCATGACCCCCGTCTAACTCTGGCCATTTCCTCAGCGAATCATAGTCTAGGCGTTCAATGTTTGGCGAGCTTAGCTTTGACGCCTTTAATCGTTGCGAAAGCTCTGGCGCAGCCGGCCCATCAGAATGGTATATGTTCTCTATTGAAGAAGGTTATCAGACATCGACACTTTGGAGTTCTTGAGTTGGCACGTAATTGCCCCTTTGCCTCGTCGCACTCGTCGTCTTTTCAGTGATGAGCATCTTTTCTTCGAAATACCACCGGCTTGCAAAGGAAGCATTCAAGTGCGTCATGAAGACCCTGACGCTAAGCCCTTGCGACATGGCTTTTGAACAGCGAGTTAAGGCGAAAGTCACAGCAAAACTGCTCAATATATCCCCCGCCCTAGCGAGGGGCTTCTATCGTAACTTTCGAATTTTCGCGTGGGGATTTACCGCGACCTTCTTTGTCTCATTGTTCATCACAGCATATTCCTTCTACAATTACGCAGTTTACGGCTCATGTGAGCCAGGGGAGCCATGCTACATAACAGCACTCGGGGTGAGCATTGGCGTCGTCGAGAAATGGGTCGTGTATGCCGTTGTCGCCATCTTAATTGCATCAGCCCTCTACGTTGTCTTGCGCAGACTTAGACGATGATTGGTAACAGGGACATAGAATTTACCCCATCAACCGTAGAAATGCCGTTACCTGGTGTAAGGTAACGTGAAGTTGTCGGTTGAAAAATCAACCTGTGAAAAATGGGTTGACAGCTTGAGCGTTACCCAATCTTCCTCATGTTGGAAAAAACGATTGCAAAGCGATTCTATTTGAGGTTAGGTCTCAGCTTCTCCGATGACCCTCAGAAGACATTGGTAGACTACGTTGAAGAGGCCAAGGTTAGGCTACAGTCACGGTCAGCATCAACCGAACGGTAAAAGTCGAAAAGCCTACTCTATGTGAGGTAACGTGAAGCGAGAGTCTGCATTGATTCAGATAGAGCACTCATGAATGGTCTAACTATAGTTGGTTCAAAAGTTAGAACAATCGTGAGATTCTCGAGACTAAAGAAAACCATAAACATCTTCTCATATCGAATCGTAACCGACTCCACCTGTCCAAGCGCAGGTGACAGTTTCTCCGCAATATCAATCAGAATGTTCGGGACGATTTGCATATAGTTACTGTCGGCGGCGGCAGGTGTGAGGCCCTGGATTCCCTCTCGCATCTTGGAGACTAACACATGGAGTCCGTTATCCACGATACCCACGTAGCGGATTCTGGCATCACTCTTGAGAACCTCTTCAACGAACTTGTCAACGTCCAAGAATGTCTTCTCCCTACCCGCTTATCACGGTTGATTATTGATAGTCCCATGATTTAGGGCTATCAACTTAACTGTCCGCAAGGGTAACGGCACGCACAAACTTCACCTCCCGATTCACTCATTTTTGTTTGAATTTCTACCAGGTAGAACTCGTGTGGCTGCAGTAGATTTCTGCCACCTAACATTAACTGGCCCCACGAGATTCGTTGATGTCTGGAGGAGGCGAAGGAAGCTGAGCGGCCTTTACGTGTCGAGTGAGAAGGATTTCCAAAAACTCATTGCAGACGCTATTCGTGTCCGCTTAACCGACCTGATTGGACTAAAGGCGGCGGAGAGTATGAATTCCTACCTAGAGCCGAGCATAGCGGCAAAAGACCCCAAATATTACGATGCCCAGCTAAGACCGATTTTTGGGAAGGCCACTGGTGTGATTCTAGGGCAGATAGAGAATGAGATTTGCGAGAGGGTGGGCATGGAGAAACGCCAATGGAGCACCTTGGGCCAATGCTTGGCTGCCGCGAAAGCGCAAGTTGCGGCACAGCAAACTAACGTGCATCATATCCGGGACTGTGCAGGTTTTCCTGTGTAGGACATGGATTCGCAGGCATGATAGCTATTCCTAGCTCATAGCCTATCCACCGAACGGTAACACCAGATAGGCGTTCCTCGTTCAACCGACTAGGTAACGTTACCTGGCGTAAGGTAACGTCAAGTCTTCGGTTGATACGCTCGCAGGTTTCTCCTGCAAATAAGCGGTTGATGGGCTATGTCAGGAGCTGATACTCAAGAACGGCTGCTGGTGTCGACTATACAAAAGAGGTTGCCTTCGGGATCTTCGAGGACCACAAAGTCTTCATCTGGCTCACGCGGCCGATGGAGAGTGGCTCCGATGCTGAGCAATCGCTCCACCTCCTCCCTCTGCTTCTCAGTGTAGAGGTCGAGGTGCAAGCGATTCTTGCCGGACCGTTCCTCCGAAGTCTGGTTAATGGATACGTTTGGCCCTCTGCCCTCAGGGTCCTTCAGGACGACCCAATCGGCTTCGGCGGGCTCTCGAGGAACGTAGTGAAGCACCCGCTGCCAGAACATTGCCATTCTGTCGAAGTCCCTACAGTCGATAACGATAGAGCCGATCTTCATCTCCTTCGCTTCCTTCAACCATCACCGACGCATCAGTCACTAATATGCTCGCCCAGTTGCCGAATAAGCCGAAGCATTGATGGGTAGAACTCCAAGTGAAGCTGCGGGAATCAAGGTGGAAGGAGAAAACAAGTGGATAACCCTAATACAGAACGCATCAAGAGACAAGCCGAAGATAACTTAGATGCGCTTTATTTCTTGCAAGAAGTGTGGCGCGAGGGTAAGCAACCAGTATAGCTACTGTACAAACTGTCAAGCGCCATTTAATCCAAAGGACTTAGAAGAAACCGAGTATTCAGCTATCCAACCAAAGTTACGTTCCCCTTTAGCGGGATGGCTTCTTTCACCCGTTGAAGCCAAGCGAGGAACAAAGTATAAGCCTACTGATACCCGACAAGGAGCGTTAGTTGGAGCCTTTATTGGCTTCATTAGCGGAGTTTACGCCGCAACAATCGCCTATTTCATCATTCTTCGCTTCATCTGGCCAGCTCTCACCGCAACTATGATACAATCACTGGGTATGACTCTTCCAACCTTATGGAACATCCTCATAGCCGCAGTTGTGATTGCTGTGCCGATCACAAGCGTAGTCATGGGAACGTTATTCGGCGTCCTTTTCATCGTTTTCAGAGAGAGGCTTGCTGGCAGAACAACAATTCGCAAATCCGTCGCGTTCTCCTTGATTTTGTGTTTGATTTCTTTCCTCATAGGTTTACGGAGTTACATTAGTCCGAGTCGGACAAGTATCTTGAACAACGCGACTTTAGCCAGTTTGCGTTCGCTTCAGGTGTTAGGGTGGGCGCTATCTCCGGTTGAGTTCACGCTTCTAGGTTATCTTTTCGGCTATCTTCTGAACCGCAGATTGAAACCAAGATAATAGTTGACCTCTCAACCGAACTTTCACAAGCGTTTCCATCAACCGACAACTTCACGTTACCTGGCGTAAGGTAACGTAACGTTCACGGTTGGCCAAAGGCCCTGTAACAATTCGGTTGGTTGAGTCAGGCTTTCGACCGCGCTTGTTGAGTGGCTATGCGTTTGTTGATGATGGGTAGGAAGTGGCCCCTGTATTGTTCTTGAAGGTCGCGGCGTCTCCAGTCTCTTCCCCTTATCCTTTTTCGGCAGTTGGCCGAGCCGCATTTGCACTTTTCAATTATTATGCGGTTCTCATTTGCTATGTACGTCGCGTAGTCGATCGTCAATTCTTCGTTTGCTTTGATGTTACGACGCGCGGTTGAGGTTACTTCGTCCTTCATCCAAGTATTCGGGTCACATGAATGATTGCGAAAGTACGATGGATCCTCACCGCTTTTTCGCACATAACCAGAACCGGCAAACCAAACGACGACGACTTCTCCCTTAGCCATAGGCACTCTAGCAAAGAGGCCTCTGCCATGCGTTGAAGATGGTCTAATCTCTATCTTGGGATTCAGCCAAGATTTGCGAAACTTACTTGACCTAGTTTTCATTGGCTTTCGCGTTCTGAATAATCGTCAGCCATCTGTCCCTGCCCTTAACCTTAACCCCCGCAACCTCGGCGGGCGTTTTGTAGTCTAGTGCTTTGTGTGGCCGTATGTAGTTGTGGAACAGTTGGTAGCCTGCAAGTATTGGGCTGTCTTTTCGCTCTAAGCCCCTCATTACTTTTTCTCTGTCTCTAATTTCTCCGTTCATTCGTTCCATTTTGTTGTTATTGTAATCTCCTTGAAGTCTCACGTGGCGTATGTGTTCGGTTCTAGTCTCTACCTTCATCGTGCGAAATTCCTTGTTGTATGCCTCATGGAAGTTAGCAGCACCATCGGAAATCAAGGTCTTAGGAGTTTTACCCGCTACCGCTTTGGCTAGTTGGAATAGTGGTCTTACATCAGCCGTGTATTTCGTGTCTGCCACTTCTTGCGCAATCCAGAAGCGGGTTTGTTCATCCATCATGGCGTAAAGGTACTTCATATTTCCCTTGACTTTCAGGAATAGTTCATCAGTGGCCCACGTGTCCGAAACTTGCGGAGTTATCTTGTCGAGGTACTTTTGCATTAGTACGGTGTATTTTGCTATCCACCTGTAGATTGTTTGGTGGCTTACTTGAGTACCTAGTAATCGTAGTGACCGCGCTACGTTTCTGAGGCTTTCCCCTGAGAAGTATAGTTGCATGGCCGTTGTGATCGCTTGCGGGTTGTGTTTCATTCGCTCGAAACCAAGATTAACCGTGAAAGATTTGTTGCATGATTTACAGGAAAATCTCTGAATGTCACCGTATTTGTTGTGGCGTAATCCCCACTTGATTATGTTCTCCGATAGCCCAAGAAGTCGCTAGCACGAAGTATACGGCTGATGTTCGACCTCTACTAGAACTTGGGAAAGCGGTTGCGGGAAAGAAACCTAAGAGCTTCATAACAGGTGGGGCACCTAACTTTCACGAAGCATACCTCAAAGAGTTTCATACCATGAGTAAAGCAACGGACACTGAACACATACGCCACATTCGGTTAGCAGGAGACCGCAACAATAATCGCATGGAACGCTTCAACGGAGAACTAAGACAGAGAGAGAAGGTTATGCGTACATTGAAGCGCCCTGATACACCAATTCTAACGGGTTATCAAATTTATCATAACTACATTCGTCCACATGAAGCGCTAGAAGGTAAGACTCCCTCAGAGATTGCAGGAATAGAGGTTAAGGGTGCAGACAAGTGGATGACAATAATTCAGAATGCAAGTAAGCGCTCGAACAAGAACTAGTTTCGCTTCGTGAAAACAAGGGGAAGCCGTAAGAGAGCTTCCTTGCATAATCTCCGCATGGTGAGTGAGGGAAATGGAAGAATTCGAATGGGTAAAACGTAACTTTATTGTAAGGTATTGTGTCGGATTGACTTTTGTTGCTTGTGTTTCCACGCTTGTTGTGTACGCAGTTCATGGATGGACTTGGGATTCAAAATTTGCAGGAGGAAGAATTACATTGACTCTGCCTGAGTTTGTAACTGTCATAGTGCTACTCACACTGGTTGTTGGCATATGTATTGACATGTGGAGAAGCCGGAATCCAACCAAACGAAAGTAAACAGTCTCCCATACCAAACGACAACGACGCGTTACCTGGCGTAACAATATTTATATCGAAGTGTTACCAAGGGTAACAAACATTGCGTATGCGAGGTGAAATTGAAAATGTCATCTGATGACGAATTCTTCCCCGGATGGTTTAGGTCACGTCGAGGGCGTGGTTCGCCGTTCGGTTGGATGGACAGGTGGTTCAGCGATATCGACCAAATGTTCGAACGCATGTTCGAGGACATGGCTAAGGGTATGCCCAAAGAACACGTAACGGAAAAGAAACTACCTGACGGTTCAACCATACGGCAATACGGCCCCTTCGTTTACGGCTACTCGATGTCCGTCGGCCCTGACGGCAAACCAGTCATACAGGAGTTCGGAAACGTCAAACCCTCAAAGAAGCCCGGTGCCTTCGGCTTCGAACAACCCGCACTTGAACCAAAGGATTCTCGCGAACCATTAGTCGATGTCATCAACGAATCAGAACAGGTGCGAGTAGTTGCAGAGCTCCCCGGCGTCGAGAAGCCCGACATCAAAACTACAATGACTGAAAACACGTTAACCATCAGCGTCGACTCCCCTTCACGAAAATACTACAAAGAAATTGAACTCCCTTCAACCGTCGACCCAGACAGTTCCAAAGCCTCATACAACAACGGCGTCTTGGAAATCGCCCTCCGAAAGGTAAAACCAAAACCACGGGGCAAAGAAATCAAAATCGACTAAGCCGTAATTGTTCCCTATACTTTCTCTCTCTTTTTTCCTCTAATCTATGGTTCCCGATCCAGCGACTCGCCGAAGAAGGTGTGACGGAGAGTTCGTTTGGCGGTCAGAGTTTGGCCAGGGTGCTTTTGATATCTTCGTAGTTCGGTTCCTTAGTCGGGTCTTCTGAAACCCACTTGTACCGAACGACTCCGTTCTTATCTAGAATGAATACGGATCTCTTGGCTGCGGTGTAGCCTTTCAGGCCAGCGAAGTCGTTGTGGAATATGTTGAGCTTCTTGATCGTGTCCCTCGAATAGTCGCTCAATATGGGAAACTGCAACTGGTGGGCTTCAGCGAATCCCTTGTTGGTGAACGGGTCGTTGACGCTTATGGCTACAACCTGTCCCGGCAAGGTCTGCATTGAGTCCCTGAAAGTGCACATTTCCTTAGTACAGGGCCCTGTGAAGGCACCGGGGAAGAAGGCTACGACGGTTTTCTTTCCCAAGAATTCGTTCATCGACCTCTGCTTTCGGTCTTGGTCGTGCAATTGGAATTCGGGAAGTTTCTGCCCAATCTCGACGGACAATCCAAGTCGCCTGATTTGAAAGAAATTAGCCTTACAATTAACCGTTACCCCATTCAGGTCTGGGTGAATTGTTCACATCGTATTCGTAGGTTCCAAATACTTTCGTCCGTTTCGAGAGTGCAGCTGACCTTCATGGAGGTACCGTTTGTCCCGGTGCAGGGAGGCCTTTGAAGTCCTTGTCTAGTTTCGCGACCAGATGCCAAGGTAGAGCAAATGGGTTCTGGATCGTTCCGACGACCGTTATTTTCTTCGCTACCAGCGCATCTATCAGAACGGCAAGTCCACCACCGATTGCGTATAGATAATCCCTGTGGGGACCTGAAGCTAGAGCTTCAAGATTCACAAATCTAACAGTCTGAGCCTTCGCTTTCTCAATCTCATCCAACAAGCCTTTGACGAGTTTCTTCTCGATCGTGTCGAAGGCTTGCCCCGTTAACACGTGGTGCAATTCACTAGTGGGCTGGTAGGCTTCAAGATTGTATGGGTCGAGCAGCTTGCTCAATGTGTTTCCGTCTATAATGTACTCTTGTGCCTCAGACATGGGAAGGTTCATCTCGGGGTGAACTGTTGTCACTCAAACATTGTTATAGCTGTTTTCCGATACCCCCAAACAATGGTCGGGATTATTAGATTCTTGGTTCGGCTATCTAATAGGCGAAAATATGCACCGTCGGATACAAAGCAGTTGAGTAC
>JBAVCK010000038.1:0-11687 GCA_049586635.1 Bathyarchaeia archaeon | reverse complement strand
AATTGGTTATACACTGCGCGCAATTTGTCGAGAACTTGTTCTGCTTGAGTGATATCAGATTCGTCGAACTCCAATTGGCTGCGGTAGTGCCTCATACCATAGTAGAGCCGAAGGGCTTCAGCGTCATACTTGCGAAGGTTTTCCTCTATGGTTATGAAATTGCCCATTGAATGCCCCATACGTTCGCCGCGCGTCATGAGTAACCCTCCATGCACCCAGAATCGCACGAGCGGCTGGACACCCGTCGCCGCCTCAGCCTGAGCAATCTCCGCCTCATGGTGTGGGAAGACCAAATCGAGTCCGCCTCCGTGCAGGTCGTAGGTGGGGCCGAAATAGGTGGTTGTTATTGCCGTATCTTCAATATGCCAACCAGGCCTTCCCTTGCCCCAGGGGCTTTCCCATGAAGGCTCACCAGGTTTCTGACTCTTCCATAGGGCGAAGTCCACTACGTTCCTCTTTCTAGCATCTGGATCGATCCTATGCATCACTAGCTGCTCAATCTTTTGCCCGGAAAGCTCTCCGTAACGAGGGAACTTCGCGACATCATAGTAAACATCCCCTTCCACTTGGTATGCAAATCCCTTTTCGATAAGCGTCGCAATCTGCGCGATTATTTCAGGGACGTGCTCCGATGCCTTGGCGTATAGGTTAACGCTGGTTATTCCAAGCGCTTCCATGTCGCGCATGAACTCTTTCGTAAACCGATCTGCTAAACGCAGGGGGTCTTCGCCGGATTCGTTGGCTCGCGCTATGATCTTATCATCGATGTCTGTTACGTTCATCAAGTAGAAGAGGCTGAAGCCTCTAGCCCTTAGATACCTTGCAATAATATCGTAGGCCAAGTAGGTTCTTGCATGGCCGATGTGGCTGTGGTCGTATACGGTAGGCCCGCATACGAACATGTAAACTCGGTTGCCTCGCGCTGGCTTGAATTCCTCGACCGACCGCGTTCTAGTATTATAAATCCTCAAACCCAAAGCGACCTCCCCCAATGATATCGGATAAGTTCTAACGGCTGTAATAGTTCGTGATCAGTTAAGCGCAAGAGCCCGGGTTCCTTCGCAAACGCGTTCACCCATATTCCTCGCCGTCTTGGCAGACGAAGCTTCTTGACATCTAATTAATCTTATGATGAGGCACGTCCTCGCAACTCGAACTCCGCAGGGCTGCGGTGCGCTGAGCAGTTGAGTGAGCAGTTTTTCGAAGTTGGTCGTGGTATGAGTTTGCCAGAGTTTCTTCGAGGGTTGGATTTGATTTTACCCTCACACATATATTGAACGGAAGGTTCCAATCTGCAAAATGGATGATTCTCGGCATGGCACAAGCGATTCTCAAGTCGGAGAAGAAGGGCGATGAGCTCGTGGTTCAGCCCGAAGTCAACATCGGGACTCTCGGGCATGTTGATAATGGCAAGAGTACGCTTGTGCAAGCCCTGACCGGTGTGTGGACCGCCCGGCATTCGGAAGAACTCCGTAGAGGAATTACAATCAAGATAGGGTACGCTGACGCATTCATCTACAAATGCCCGAAATGTCGTGCCCCAAGCAATTACACGACGCGGACCAAGTGCCCGAACTGTGGCAGCGAAACCAAGTTCGTTCGGGCCGTGAGCTTCGTTGATTGTCCCGGCCACCACAGCCTAATGGTCACAATGCTTTCGGGCTCATCGTTGATGGATGGGGCACTCTTCGTGTTAGCTAGCAATGCAAAGTGCCCCCAAGCACAGGATAGGGAGCACCTCCTGGCAGCCGAGAGTGTGGGGATCAAGAACCTGATATTCGTCCAGAACAAGATCGACGTTGTTACAAAGGAAAGGGCAATAGAGAACCACAAAGAAATTAGGGCATTCGTGAAAGGAACGATCGCTGAAGAAGCACCAATCATACCAATCTCAGCCCAACATGGAACGAACATCGATGTTATGTTGAAGGAGATTGAGGACCGGATACCGACACCTAAGCGCAACCTTACCGCGCCAGCGCGCGCATACGTGCTGAGGTCTTTTGAGGTGAACAAACCGGGGACTGAAACGGATGACTTGGTTGGGGGGGTGATCGGAGGCTCAATAATCCAAGGCGCCTTTAGGGTCGGAGATCAGGTCGAAATTAGACCTGGAATCCTTGTGCAGGAAGGCGGAAAGAGTAGGTACGAACGCTTAGTGACTACAGTTAGGAGTCTCAACGTTAGCAGAGGCCCGGTACAGGAGGCAAAGAGCGGCGGCTTGGTTGGAATAGGTACCGACCTAGACCCGTCTCTTACGAAATCAGACGGCCTCGTCGGAAGCGTGGCTGGAAAAATTGACACACTACCACCCACATTGGGAAGTATTACGCTAGACGTCAAGCTCTTCGAGAAAGTCGTTGGAACGGAACAGGCTGTGCCAGTGGACAAGATACGAACAAATGAAGCGTTGGTGTTGAACGTAGCAACCACTGTGACATCGGGCCTCGTCACTTCTGCCCGCGAAAACGTAGCGGACGTTGCTCTCAAGAAACCCGTCTGCGCCGAGGGCGGGGCGAAAGTCGCCATAAGCCGCAGAATAGCTGATAGCTGGCGACTCATTGGTTTTGGAACGCTGAAGGCATAGAAATGCCCATAAAGGTTATTCTAGATTCGAATTTCCTTATGATACCGTTCCAATTCAATCTCGATGTCTTCCAGGAAATTGAATTTCTTCTTCAGAAGAAAGTGGATTTCATTGTCCCTTCAGCTGTTAAGAGTGAGCTGACGGGTATCTCTTCAAGAGGGGGTGAGGGAGCCGCTGAAGCTTCCTTAGCGCTTCAGCTTGCGTCACGGTGCCGTGTTGTAGAGGTCACTCTTGATCCGGGTGAGACGGTTGATGATGCAATAGTTAAGGCATCGCAAAAACTAAGAGCGGTCGTTGCGACAACCGACATCGCCCTCAAGAAGAGGCTAAGAGATATTAACATCCCGGTCGTGTACCTGAGAGACAAATCAAAACTAGAAGTCGACGGAATAGAACCTGCCTACCTGTAAAGGAAATTTGCGGTTGTGTTGAGGTAAGTCAAATGTTTCGATTAGTCACCGTTGAAGATATAGTCAGAATTCCCCCAAAGAGCTTTGGCCACCCCATCGATAAAGCGGCCAAGGAACAGATCAAGCTGAAGTACGAGAACAGCGTGGATGAAGAACTCGGCTACGTAATCCTCGTCGTTGATGTAGATGTTGACCCGGTTGGAAAAATACTTCCGGGTGATGGTTCTACCTACCATAAGGTCAACTTCAAACTCCTTTCCTTCTACCCAGAGATGCATGAGGTTGTGGAAGGCGAAGTCGTAGAGGTCACCGATTTCGGCGCATTCGTCAGAATAGGCCCCGAGGATGCGTTGCTGCATGTTTCACAAATTATGGACGATTACATTTCCTTCGATGAGAAGCACGGCGTGCTCGTCGGTAAAGAGTCTCAAAGAAAACTAGGCAAGGGTGACATGGTTCGCGGTCGGATTATTGCCGTTAGCTTCCCCCGCGGAGGCGCGGGAGGCAAGATAGGTATCACGATGCGTCAACCCTTCCTCGGGAAACTAGATTGGATAGAAGCTGACATCAAGCGAACGAAGGTTGTACATGAGGAGAAGGCCGCTTGAGTGATAAGGCCTGCAAGAACTGCAGGTTCATCAGTAATGGACCAGTATGCCCCAACTGCAAGTCGACCAACCTCAGTGACGACTGGACCGGTCTAGTTGTCATCATAGATCCTTCCACCTCTGAGGTCGCAAAGAGGATGGAGATCAAAGCGGCCGGCCGGTATGCCATAAGGGTCCGCTGACATCTTGCGCAGTAGAAGCTGACAAGTGTTTTCCACGTGGCAACACTAGTCTTGACCGAAACCCAGAGGGGGTTACTCAAACGACCACTTGGAGAGCTAATCTCCGGGACACCCACCGAGTGCAACTCCAAACTGATGGAGATTGTGGCAAAAGAGAAACCGGTGCGACTGATTCTGGTCGGCGACACCATATCTCGAAATGCCATCCAAACAGGAATGAAAGCAGACGTAATCATCATCGATCGTATGGAGAAGCGCCAGCAGGCTGTTGAATTCAACTACACAGCAGACAACATCTTCCGAACACAAAACTCAGCCGGAACAATCGAGTCGGGAGCGTGGAAAGTTATCGAGGAAGCTGTACGGAGAGGGAACAGTATTGTGAACGTGGATGGCGAAGAGGACTTACTGGCACTCCCCGCTGTCTTGTCTTCACCGGAAAAGTCCATTGTGGTCTATGGACAGCCGGGCGAGGGAATCGTTCTCGTCAGGGTCTCCGCTCAAAGTAAGAAACAAGTCAGCAAATTCGTCGAGCAAATGCAGAAGAGAAACTGATCTTACTTAGTGGCCTTCACAAAGTCGGTAAAGCTACATGAGCCACATGTCCAACGTTCGACGGGGCTCTTGTGAAACGCCATAATGTTGCCACACCGCGGGCACTTTCGATTCTTGAGTTTGATGGTTCCCTTCTCGGAGTCAACCTCGTAAAGGGTGTTGAGTCTGCTCTTCGGTTCCTTTTTCTCGCTCACCTTCTCGCTCGCTTTGTCGCTCACTTCGCTTCGCTCCCTTTGGCCTTCTTAGGCGCTTCCGCTTTTGCTTCCGGTTTGGGCTTCTCTTCCTTGGCCTCTTTGGGTTCTTCCTTCGGCGTTTCCGGTTTTGCCTTTTCCGCTTTGGGTTTCTCGGCCTTCGGCTTTGCTTCCTCTTTCTTGGCTTCCTGTTCCCTTACTTTCTTTCGTTCCTCTGGCGGAAGGTTACGAACTTGAACGTACTTTGGGACCGTCCGTTGGGCGCTCTGCGGGTCATCGTAAACCTCTGCCGCGCATAAGGCGCTCTGTGTGCCAGTTTTCGTTTCAATGTCAAGAACGTAGACGTTCTCCGGTTTAGTATTGAATTTAGTCGCGATGGCTTTCCTCAAGTCAATCCTTGAAGGAGTACCGGCCGCGTCATGGTCGACTTCTACGCGAACTTCTTTTCGCTTCAGGAGAGGGTTATACGTGTCTTGCCTGACTTTGAAATCCAATCATCTACGCCTCTCACTTTTTCTTAACTGCCTTCTTTCCTGCCTTTTTTGCATGCGGTTTCTCTGCGGGCTTCGGGGCGGCTGGTTTGACTGTTTCGGTTGGGGGTTTGGTTTCGGCAGGTCGCTTCGGTTCCTCTCCAGCCGCTTGTTTTCTTAGGGTGAAGTTGATCTGGTAGGTTTCCTCTGTTATTGTCCGACCGCGCACTAGCTTTCTTCTTCTTTCGCCGTGCCGGGTCTGTCTGAATCCCGGCCCACCGGTGAGAACGATGTGCTTCTTTACCGCACCATGCACGTCTGGTCTCATTGGAATGCCGTTCTTGTCGCATCCTCCGGAAATGAGCATTTTGCTCGAACCGAGCCCTAAGGCTGATCCATCTATTGTTTCGCCCAGGGAGCGACCGATTAGTGCTTGTGCCCTAGACCCTTCTATTTCGCTTGCGGCAGACTTGCCAGTAGTTGGGTCAGAGATAATCAGTTTGAACTTTGCCATGACGTTGACCTGTCTGAAAGCGCGGAGCGATACTACGCCTTAAGTGCCTTTTATTAACGTTACACCTCGCAATTACGCGCTGTTATTGTTGAAAGCCTGGTCTAACTAGCGTTTGATGGTAGTCTAGAAATGAGTTCAAATTCGGTTGCCCGCACCATTAGACCCACACACACGAAAATGGACGGTTCAAACGACGATAAGACGCCACTAGCTCCCACTAATCATTAATGGAGTTCTTATATGACATGGTGTGTTGCGGGAAACTACTATGCCCACAACTGAGGAGAGATGACTCGTGGAAAAGAGAAATCAAGTTCAGCATGTTATTGACTGGGTCATCTCTCCCGGAAAAGCCGACGGCTTCAAAAATAGCGTCACAATAGTTTCAATCATAATCTCGGTGATTATATTTTCCACTTTTCTGGCAAGTCAATTCGGCAAGAATGTATGGACGAGTACGCTCCTAATGGTTCTGTTCGGTGTGATCGGAATAACTGGGCTTGTTAAACTTAGAAATCCTGTGATCTTAGAACTCGGTGCTATTGGTTTTGTGGCAGATATCGTGTGGGAGCTTTATGGAACTGGAAATCGATTGTGGGGTTATTATCATTCGCCGTTTTACATGATTGGTGGAACTTTGCCAATAGAAGTTGCAGTTTTGTACTTTTTCTTAGGGATGACTGCGGCTGTTTATGCACTATGCAGATTGAAAGAATAGTGAATAGAGAAGCATGGCACACACAAGAAATCAACGGTTCAATTAGTGTTGCCCGCACCACTGATACCTCACACCCACACGAAAAACAAGGCTGTTAGCGAAACTCCGTCTGTATACATACTTCCCTGGCTGAGTCTTTTCCTAAACAACCGAGAAGGAAAATCCTTGGAACTTCAGAAATGCGCTTAACATAAGATTCGTCGTTTGTACTATTGCTATAAAGACGAAATCTTTCACCAAAGTTTGTCCCAATCCCTCTAAAGCATCATCGTATGTGGAACCAGGGAGTAGCAGTGAGCGCTTTGGAATTACGCGAATGGAGAGGTAGATTGCCAGGGAAAATAGTACAAGGTAGTAGGGAATGTTGAATTGAAACATCACTCCCACGAGGGCCATGAGCGGAAAAAGAGAGAAGCCACTTGCAATGGTGGCACAGAATCCTCGCTTGAGGCCCAGTACAATCGGAATAGTTCTTCCCCCAGCATCTAGATCTGAACCGTAGTCCGCCAAGTCCCCCCATAAACTATAGACTGCCGTCGCGAGCCCGAAGAGAAACACGAGAGCCCAGACATTCTCAGAAAAGCGACTGGCAAAGGCGGCTGCGATAAGAATTGGGAAGGCTCCGACACAGAAGTTTACCGCGGGTTTGTAAATAGTTTGCCTCAACCTAAATGGAGGAACTGAATACAAGACCCCAGCACCAAACCCTAGGAAAATAAATACAATTACCAAGAAATTACGGGTCACAACGGCTAGACTGAAGGTAAGTGCACAAAGTGAGAGAGTTATAACTAATCCAAATCTTCCAAGATTCTTTGTGAACCGCGCCCTAAACGGATCGGAAATCGTATCCAAATTGACATCGCATATGTTATTTATGGCGTCTACGGCGCTCCAACCGCAGAAGACCATAACACCAATGTAAATCGCTTCACGCCAAGCAAGCCTCCCCTGAATCATAAATGTCGCCGCAACAGATATCAGATAAAGCATGAATCCTCTTTCGATTGAAATGAATTGACCGAGACCCCTTATAGTGTGAGACATGCCAATACCCGATTCGTGTGTGCGCACCATCGGTACACACAAGTATGAAGATCTACCCGCGGCTATATGGCGCCGCTGATTCGTCATTACTGAACATACAATCCTTGGGCATTCGCTAAGTGCATGGAAGGTTGTTGTATCTAGTGCAAGCTGAGGCTGTAGGATTTGAGAGAAGGCATGCACAGAGTCTTCGATGACATATGGAGGATCTATCCTGAAAACTCGCTTAGAAACCGCACATGGCACTGGTGGTGGTGTGGTGGGGGTCTAGTGGTGCGGGCAAGCGAATTTGAACCGGTCTTTTTTCGTGTGCGTGTGTTTCCCGTACCTTTGACAGAACCGAAAATCTGAAAACGTAGATTCAATTCAGCGGCGCTTTATATAGTGTGAAACGTTTCATTTTGCAACTTTTTTGCTCATAACAGTGCCTAGTTATGTGGAGTAATTAACGTTGTCAGAATTTCCTACTGGGGCATGTGTCCCCGTAAGAACGCTTTCAATTCCGAGATGCTCATGAACCCATGCTCACGCCGTTCTGCACCGCCCGCTTCAAGCCAAATGTGCTTAGCCTTTTTGCCTTCGATCCCGCGCAGAAACTCCTCCAATGCCAGCGGCTTCACTGACTGGGGCATTGCGCCAGAGTAAATCATTTCCACCAGCTTGTCCCTCTCCCCCCGGCCGAGTTTTCCTTGAAACATGAAGTAAGTCATCCTATCACCGGCGGAGTGCAGTATTCCAAAAGTCGTCGCGTCCCTGAGCTCGACAAGAAGCATCGAGTATTGGTGAATCTCACTTATTATGTGGAGCAGATCGCTCGTGGAGATCATCGTCAATCATTGTCCGGCAACGCGACGAAGGTTCTCAGACTGTGAGCGCTAAAGTGCCTATTCAAGTTTGACAGCCGCGAGTAACGATATTGGACCGGGAACGCTGTTTACGCTCTACAGCCTTTCCGGGCCAATATGGACTGTTGGCGCGTCATTTTGCGCAGAAACCTTCATAAAAGGCTCACAAGTGTTTACGCTTGGCAAATGTGCGGTGAAGCGAATGCCAAAATCGTTCTACGTTAAGTTCGAAATCCCAAAGGAATTGGCCGATAAAGCACTCCAAGTTGTGCAAGTGGCTAAGGATTCTGGAAAAGTCAGAAAGGGAACCAATGAAAGTACCAAGGCCATTGAACGCGCTGTTGCAAAGCTAGTCCTGATAGCGGAGGATGTTGACCCCCCTCAAGTCGTTGCGCACTTACCGATATTATGCGATGAAAGGAAGATACCCTTCCTTTTTGTGCCAAGTAAACTTGACCTGGGCCGAGCTGCTGGTATTGACGTTGGCTGTGCCGCGGTTTCGGTCCTCGATGGCGGCGAAGCTTCTAAGGCTCTGAAGGAAGTGACAGACGCAACCCAGCAAATCAGAAAGGGCGGAGCCAAAGGTCAGGCATGAGTACAGCGAAGGAACGTGCTGAAGAAGCAATCACGCCAGCCGAAGTCACCCAAATCATCGGAAGAACCGGCGTAACCGGGGAAGTGATCCAGGTGCGCGTCCGAATCCTAGAAGGCCGAGACAAAGGCCGAGTTATCACGCGGAATATCAAAGGGCCCATCAGAACAGGCGACGTCCTAATGCTCCGCGAAACTGAGAGAGAAGCTAAAAAGATCAGGTAGGGAGACGCGTCTGCGACTTGCCCAGAACATTCACCTGTTCATTTTGCGGAAAAGACTTTCCGCAAGCCACTGGAATAATGTTCGTTCAGAATGACGGCTCGATTCTGTACTTCTGCTCCTCAAAGTGCAGGAAGAGCCTCATGGTCTACGGAAGAGATCCTAGGAAGCTAAAGTGGACCGTTTACCACGGTAAGAAGGAACGAGGCAAGTAAGGTAAGGACCCTTGCAGACTGAGCAAACCTTCTCATTTCTTAAACCTGAGAGCGTTATGCGAGGCCTCATCGGCGAAATCGTTTCTCGTTTCGAAAACAAGGGATTAGTTCTGCTCGGCGCCAAGCTCATTCAAATGTCTTCCGAACAAGCGCAGAAGCTATACGAAGTGCATAAGGGGAAACCGTTCTTCCAAGAACTTGTGTCCCACGTGACGTCAGGACCAGTGTTCGCCATGGTTTGGGAAGGACCCAATGCGGTCAGCGTCGTCCGGGGTTTGGTGGGAGCTACGAATCCCCTAAATGCTGCGCCCGGCACCGTCAGAGGTGACTTCGCCATTTCAATGACCCCGAATGCGATTCATGCCGCCGACTCGTTGGAGAACGCCAAACGTGAGATGGCCATTTTCTTCCAGACAAACGAAATCGCAAGATATTCGAAACCGACTGAGAGCCTATTCCTGCTAAAGTAGTTTAGAAGGCCCACACAGGATTTTCCTTTCTTTTGATCTGGATCAGTTCCTTAATGGTCACTTGGTCGCTTTCCCCGAGTTCGGTGGGGAACTTGGTCATCAGGGTTTTCAAATGTCTCTCTGGAACATCAGCGTACAGTGTATCGCCTTCGGAAACATTACGTCCAACAACGCCATCCTCTATTGAGACAGCAACCTGCACGCCGGCTACGGCTTCCTGAATATCCTTTCCCTGATCTTGTATTCTCTGCAGTTCCCCCAGCTTCCTACCTGATGATGTAATCATGTGAATTTTCGGCTTCAGCCTGCCAGTCAGTACCTCGACGCCCACTATCGCGGGTTTACTTCTTCTGAAAATCATTCCAGTCAAGACTTTCGCTTTACAAGGTCGCACAAGGAGGTCCAGCTCGGCCTTTACTCCCGACGTCCGTTGCTCCTCGCTCCATCTCAGGTAATCTTCAATCATATGATAAATTATGTCGGATTGAAAGATTGGTATCCCTGCAGCCTTGGCTTCTTGTTCCGCATCTGGTAATACCTTCACATTGAAAGCCAGCACCACTGCCACGAGCCTATCCTCCTGACCGGCAGCTTCCGCCTCAACAACATCCCTTCTTGAAACGTCCCCTATGTCGGCTAGCCGAATTGGGACATCGTGCCGCGAGAGAGATTCTGTAACGGCTTCAAGCGAACCTAGTGTGTCGGTCTTCAGTATGATACCCGACCTTTCCGCCTTGATTCGAAGCTTTTCAACCTCATCTTCAACGATCCGGACATACTCCTTCGCATTTTTTCCCTTCACGACAGCATAAAGTGGAGAACCAGCAAGCGCGGTCTCTAAGTTAGGCGCCGCGACCTTTACACCCGACGCAGCTGTAACCCTCTTCACACTTGAGAACCGGTCTCGTGGATCCCTGATTTCATCTAAGGGCTTGGGAACCAAAATCGCCCGAACTTCAGTGATGATCGGGTGCTCTCGGCCGCCTAACACTATCGTATCATCGACCTTCAAAGACCCGTCAAATATGATTGCGTTGATCGTTGTCCCGAGGCCGGGCTCATCTCTTACTTCGAGGACGGTGCCTCTTGCTGGTCCAGAAGTAACTTGGAGCTCACTCGATAAGTATGCCTGAGTCAAGCCTGTTAGTATTGCGAGTAGTTCCGGTATGCCTTCCCCGGTCTTTGCGCTCACTGGGACAATCGCTACATTCTCGGTGAAATCCGAGATCCTGTCAAACCTTTCCGCGCGAAAACCAAGCCTTGACAGTGTCCCCATAAGGGTGTATATTCGGTTGTCAATTTCGGTCTGAATTTCGGGGAACTGAGTCTTGAGGGAAGTTAGGAAAGATGATTCAGGAGCAGACTTCCAGCCTTTTATCGCATCGATTTTGTTCGCTGCCACTATGAACGGTGTCTTTCGGCTTTTCAGAATGTTTAACGATTCTACGGTTTGAGGTTCGACTCCCTTGGTTAAGTCCACTACAAGAATCGCAATGTCCGCAGCAGAACCGCCCCTTCTCCTGAGGTTCGAAAAAGTCTCATGTCCAGGGGTGTCGATGAAGAGCAGCCCAGGGACTTTGAGTTCGAAATGAAACTGCTGCAACAACGGGCCGCAGATCTCTACGATTGTTTTGCTCGGCAGTAAGCTGGCGCCAATCATTTGCGTTATTTGGCCTGCTTCTCGCTTCGCAACCGTAGTGCCCCGCAGCTTGTCCAGCAGGGTAGTCTTGCCGTGGTCTACATGACCGAGTACTACGACGATTGGTTGCCGAAGCGTCATCCTTCTCACGCTGGTTTCGAACTTTCACGTGTGCTAAAACGGAAGTTTCACCCTTAAACTTTGAAAGAGGGTCCGTTTTGCCGGAAGGCGGACCCCTTTTGCCCATAGCATGGGTTTAGGTGTTCCATCTTAGTTATGGCTGAGGGATTCGTGGGCCACTATTGTCGGACGTTTTGCCGTACGTTTTGCAAGTGACCAGACCAGCCTGCAGCGACTTCTAGCGTTTGAGGTCTTGTTAGACCACAGAAAACATCGCTGTGCTTTTTACACCCGGCAGGTTAG
>JBAVCK010000037.1:0-9765 GCA_049586635.1 Bathyarchaeia archaeon | reverse complement strand
CCTTGCACCTGAGCCCTAACTCAGGCCAGAATGGTCAGGTGATTTTTGTCAGCGCCAGTGGGGCACCGCCGAGCACAGCTTGTAGTTTGCAATCAAACAATCCGAACCTCATTACCTCGGTAACGGGCCTCGGGGGTACAAGTACTGGATCCATATCCGGCACCTTCAAAGTAGGCGCAAGTGCTGCCGGTAGGACGGGAGGGGTAGCGGACAACGTGACTTTGATCTGTAGCTCAAGAACGGCTTACACAGGCTTCTTCGTAACGCCTAAGATAGTTCTCACTCCTACGGCAAGCGCGGGCAATCAAACGGTATCGTTCACTGGTACGGGCTTCCGGGGTGACGTCACGAGCTGCGCTGTAAGTACTAATCCTAGCTCGAGTAATCTCGTCCTGTCTCCGACGGGGAGTTGCACGGTTACCGGAACCGGTTCAGTCTCAGGCAATTTCAAGGTAGACCCCGGACAACCTAACGGCATTTACAACATTACTGTAACCGGGCTATTGTCAAGCGGTGGAGGTTCGCCGCCAGGAAATGCGACAGGTTTGTCCTCGCCATTTGTGTGGAACATTGCGTTCGCTAATTTCCAGAAAGTAACATCAGCATTCATATCAGTTTCACCGAGGCTTGCGTCGCCAGGTTACGGAACATTAGACGGAACTCCCGTCACGATCTCTGGTGGCGGTTTTCCAACCGGAAGTTCTCGGAGTTGCACCGTTTCCTCCTCGAACGCGTCCTTGACCTTTGCTAGTAGCCCAGCTGTGACATGCACCATATCGCCTTCGGGAACAGTTTCCGGTAGCTTTGCCGTGGCAGCAAGCTCTACCCCTTCATCAAATAATTCCACGGGTGCCTACACAATTACGGTGACGGACACGGTGACTCAGCCGTTTCCACCCACTAAACCCTTTGCGTCAACAACATTCGTCGTGTTAAGTAAGCCGACCATTTTTCTGAACGGCTTTTCTTCAACTTCTGCCGCAGCAGGGACAACCGTTACGATAACTACGCCTGGGACGCCAATAGGTCTCGGATTTCAGCCGAACTTCGACGCCGGCACATGTACAATCTCCTCACTTCCAAGCAACATTATCACCACCCCCGTGTGTTTCATAGATTCTGGCGGGAGGTTAGTCTCAACGTCGTTCGTAGTCGGCACGGCAGGCTCGGGCGGATACACGATTAAGGTAACGGGTTTGCACGGAGATTTCGGCACAGCGGTATTCATATTGACTACGACTGCGCCTCTGACCGTCAATCCAGTCATTGGCTCACCGCCGCTGGGTTCGTTGCCGGGGACTACCGTCACAATCACTGGGAGCGGTTTTTCACTCTCTGACACTTCTTGTATAGTCACTCAAGATCCGAACGGTACGAACAATCCATATTTCATATCAGGTTTTACTTGCACCGTTTCGGCAGGAAATCTCTTGGCAAGCTTTGTCGTGGCCGCGGGGGCAACGAACGCAACTTACACGTTTACGGTGAAAGGAACCCCAGCATATGACACTCAATGTTATGGTGGTCTCACTCCCGACTGCACTACCATAATCCTCGGCCAGGGCTTCAAGATTGTGCCTAGAATCGCGCTCTCACCCAACTCTGGTCCAGGTGGGACTATGGTAAGTGTTACTGGATCAGGTTTCGCCGGCGGATTTGGTCTCTCTGGCTGTTCTGGCCACGCGTTTGGTGACGGTCTTTTTATCTCGTTGCCAAGCACGTTGTTCCCTGCAAGCAATCCACTTAACCAGTGCACTCGTTTCAATGACGGAACGATATCGGGAAGCTTCAACGTCTCTCTGACGGCGTCACAGGGTGCCTACCTAGTCGTTGCAAATGCCACGGGAACTGATGCCGCCTCGGCTCCTTTTGCTGTCGGCGCACGATTACTGACCGTAACACCGAGCGCGGGTGGCGGATCGACGTTCGTAGAAGTGACCGGCACAGGCTTCGTTCAGGGTGATAATAAATGCACACTCACTGCTTCACCGGGTACGCCAACAATATTTGTTTCGGGGACACCCATATGTTCCATAACGAACGGGAACGTGCAAGCCTCCTTTGAGGTCGATGGTTCGGCTACGGCCGGAGTCTATAACGTGATTGTCACCGGTTCACCTAACAATGATGTTGGCGTAGGAGTCTTCGAAGTAGCGTTTGTGACTACTACTACAACCACCTCGACATCGTTCACCAGCACGTCTACGGTGACAACTGGCACCACAACTTTGACGAGCACAACCCAGGTTTCCACATCGCTGACAACTACGACTTATCAAACAACTGGTGCGTCAACTGAAACTTCGCAAACGTTCACCACAAGCACGATTCTTGCACCAACCACAACAACCTATACCACAACCTTTACACTCACAACTTTGTTCGGTACCGCGGTCACAACAGTGGTGGGTACTATTACGAAGACGTTGGGTCAAATCATCCGGAGCGTAGAATCGCCTTACTCGGACGGTTTTGGATTATTGGCGATCCTAATTGTTCTGAGCCCATACGTCCTACGGAGGCTATTTGATTGAGATCGTCCAAGCGAGCACTAACTCTGTATCTCATCTTGTCACTTGCACTGGGAGCGGCCAGTTTATCCCTTGCCAGTCCGCAGACTTTGGTGCAAGGCTTCCTTACGATTACTTCCACATTTATCACAACCACAAGTGCCGGGACGGCTGCTATTTCCTCTACAACAACAACCTCTATCAGCACCTCCACGACGGCAACTTCGACTAGTACATCATCGACTAGCTTGACTACGAGTTTCAGCTATACGTCGACCAGAACCTTAACGTTCACGAATTCCAGCACTTCAACTTCCTACACCAGCACAGGCAGCACCATTACGACAACTAGTACCACGAGTACGCAGCCCCTGGCGACCTCAACGCAGGTTGTTGGGCCCACGACTACTGTTCTTCCGTCTATCGGCTGCCCTGTGGCTTTTGCTACATCCGGCACTCCCCTGGAGCCTTATGCGAATTTCCTTCGGGGTTTCCGTAACAATCAAATTCAGAACACAACTGCGGGGCGGATGTTTATGGAAGCCTTCAATGGTTGGTATTACGGTTGGGCGCCTTCAGTAACATTTGCGGCATCTGCGAATCCCTGGTTCCTTAACGCCCTGCGGGTGGGCGTTTACCCGCTCATCGGAATCCTATACGCCTCCTACTTCTCCTACGCGGCTTTGTCACCGTTCAGCGCTGAGGCCGGCGCCTTGGCGGCGGGTATTGTTGCTTCCTCGCTGATCGGCTTGGTCTATGTGGCTCCGGTTGCGTACATTGGTCTGCGGCTGGTTCGGCGCAGAGTGCGCCTCTTCAGACCGGGGAAGGTACATGTGTTCCCTGCTCTGGGATGGGTGTCGGCTAGCGCCTTGATGGTTGGGGCAGCGTACGTGTCAGGGTCAGCATGGTTGATGGGCCTCGGGACTGCAAGCTTGACGCTTTCCTTCCTCAGCACGGTAAGTATGTTCAGTGCTCTAACGTTGAACTCAGTTCAGCTGCCTCTCACAAACCTGTACGCTTTGTCCTTCGCGGCAAAGCGCATGACTCGCTCCCTACGCTAAGAAGTCACTAAAGTCCGCTTTTCTTTAAGTGCTTCATCAAGTTCTGCAGAGTTTCGCCAATGACTCTATGCGCTTGAACATCCTTCAAACGCCAATCACTGTAGGCGAATGTCCCCCCATTCCTGAGCACTCGGCAGCCCGATAGTCAACGTATGACAAGTTTTATTCCGCTCGAATAACGGTCGATGATGACTGTGCGGGCTTTGAGAAAGGCAATATTCTCCGTTGCCGCTTTACTCGTCATCTCTTCACTTACTGGAACTGTGGCCGCTCAGGCGTTACCAATTTCAGTGAATTTTGGTACGGCGCTTCCGATGCCGATCGGACAAACAAACACCGTCGCCGTTACAGTGACGGACATCGTGAATAGTACCGTGCAGTTGACTTTCGTTGGGCTCCAGTTTGAATGGGACCCACCCACTAGGTTCTTCATTGGAGGAAACAGCGACAAGGGCGCGGTTCTGACGCCAGGACAGCAAATAGTGTATTCCATCGCAGTTACTGTTCCACCGAACGTTACTCAAGGCGTCCACAAGCTAAGCGCCTATGTCACTTACCGTGTGTTGAGCAGCAACGCTACAGGTGTGTTGGCGGCATGGTGGGTTACCAATATTCAATTCGCGTCAAGCCCTCAAACGCAAGGCCAAAGCCAAACAGCAACCACAGGTCAACCACAACAAGGTCTCAGCGTAGAAACGATAGGAGCCCTAGTGCTAGTTGTTGGAATAGGCCTATACCTTGAACGAGGCCGCGTCAAGCGTCTTATTCAGAAATATCATAAAACGAATCCCAAGGTAACGAAACCAAAGAGTGAGAAGCCCCCATCAGAGGAGAAAGAGGAGCAAGACCTCTAACCCATCGCACCGGATGAGCACCGAGGGCCAGTTCAACGTATGGCTCCTTCCACTCTTCGTCCTAAATCCGATTATTCCGCTCGTCCCCTTCCTTGCGTTTGATTTTCTTGACGCAGCCGTAATTCTTTCTTGGTTCAGCGTTGACAATCCATTTCAACCATGGGGCCCAATCTGGATAATATTCCTCACAAGAATTGGGCTCTTGGCATTGCTGCTGATTTGGGCTGCCCGCAAACCGTTCGTTGTTCCGTCACAGATTTCTTCTCCGATTAAGCCTCGAACGTAAGAAGGAATCAAGAAGGAATCTGCTTGAATGGGAAATACCACGCGAAGCCAACCAAAACAAGTAAAGCGTAAACTACGACTACAGACCTCGGAACATTTTTGTTGCTAAACATTAGGGCTATTGCTCCCGCCACGGCTGGCACTGTGTTTTGGAAGTAGAAAATGTACGAGATTCTGTGGGCTAGGTACGATAGCGGAAAGAAGGGGAAGTAGGTGGCCGCGAACCAGCAGAGCAGGAAGAGGGCGAGCTGGCTGTTTCGTTCATCGTAGCGATAAAGCGCGTACGCCATCGCGGGAATTGCCAAGTAGATTATGAACGGGTTCATCGCACCCCAGAACGCTATCGTCTGATAAGTCAGACCTCCAGAGGTAACGCTTACTCCGAGGTATTGAATCGGAACCTGATTGAGTAGCCATTGAAGCGGTTGGCTTTCGATTCCTGTAGGCACAGGTCGAACTAGTGCAAGCGTGTATTGGGCGATGTATTGGATATGGGCGAACGGATCGCTACGACTAACGAATCTGTCTAGCGCCAACAGAAGTATGAACCCTGTCGCAGCGTAGTAGAAACTAAAATGCAGGAACCATTTCAATCTCGGAACCAGGAGCGTTCTCCATTTCCTTGCAAGCTCATGGGGGCGGCTATCCTTCAGGAGGTGAAAGATGACTATCGCAAGGAAACCGTAGAATCCTCCGATTTTCGTTAGCGTGCTCAGCGCCAGAGCTATGGCTGAGAGCTCGTGTCTCTCCGAAAAATACAACAAAAACCCTAGCAGCATGAATGCGAGCGTGAATATGTCGAGAATAGCGACACGACTGTCAACGTAAACTAGGGTGTCGAAGCTGAACAGGAAAGTTGCCAGTAGTGAGTATTTACCATTCTTGCTGATTTTCTTCATGAGCAGGTAGAAGAGTAGAATCGAAAGCACCCCCATTATCACGCTCGGAAGGCGCCACCCCCAAGCGTTGTCGCCAAGTATTCGCATTGAAGCGGCGATCATCAACTTAGCTAGAGGCGGGTGCTCCTGGTTCGGATCTGTACCGGGGAGCGCGTTAGGGTATGGTATCTTAGATGGGTCCGGTCCCTGAGGCCATCCTAAGAGATTCCTCGCAACGTTCACGTAATAGTACTCGTCAAAAATCAGTGTCCCACCAGTGCCATACCCACTTGGAACGTCAAGCCATACGACTCTCAAAGCCAGCGAGACTAGAAGCAAAGCGAGAAAAAGTCTGTCCCATTTGTAGCCTAAGTTCAGGTCGAAGATTTTTCCTATTACATCCGATTTGTCTGGCTCGCTCACGTCTTGTGAGCCCCCGTAATATGGTTACGGAATCCGTGTTCCCGGTTATCGCGAAGTCGAGAATACTGAGACGCATTTATAATGTTCGGAAATTCGTAGCGTCAACTTGCCGGTTGATAGCGGATTTCTGAAAGGTTGTAAATTTTCGGTTGATGAGTGGGTTCTGTTGCGTAAACGGGGCCTAGACTACGTGTGTTGCATGTGCGGGGCAGGACTACAGAGTCGCGTTCAGGCGTTCCGAAGCGAATCTACAACGAGCGCAATAGGTGCCCCAACTAACAGGACCATCCCTAGAACAAACATGGTAAGCGGCAGCATATCAAGCATCAAGATACACCCTTTCAGCTACGTTATGCTTGCATGGACGCTGGTATATTAATGTTCGCATTATGGAACGGTAATGTTTAGGGACTTAAAGGGCTTTGCCAGTCGTTTGATTGCCCTTTATTCGAACCCCTGTGACTCATTCTGAGTCTACTATCAAATTCATATCTCCGGGGACGATCTGCGACATTGGGACGCGGTCGTAGAATTCGTGGGCCTAGCAGACGGTCCAAGCGCTGAACTGAATTCTGTCTGGCGCGGTTTGGAGATCAAATGTCCGCATCGAGGATATTGTGTTGACCGTGGTAGCCTGCCTAGAGTCACCAGGCGTAGAGGTCGGAGGGTGTGTCTTTAGTGAGACTGGAAGATGTGACTAGAAGGTGTGACTAGAAGATGCTTAATGAAACCTTAACAAATATATATAATCGGCCATAGCCATTCCTTGATACTGCGGTTATTTGACATAATAGTGTCAAAAGGAGCTGGGAGCATGGATCTTGGTCCTAAGGCTGGAAGAAGGGCGGGCCTTAGGCTTCTCCTTTACTCTTTACTGGTTTTGAGTTTCATTCTCTTACCTTCCGTTCCCATGCAAATTGCACATCAAGCTAATCCTATTCAGACGCAGCTTCCTCAGCTACCTCAGTTGACTCAGGCCTTCGAGTGGCATAGTCTGGGCTACTATTTTGATCATTGGCTCGATTACATGATCCGAACGACGCCGCATGAGATGCAGAAAATTATTGGAAGCTTCACGCAACCCATAATGCCCGTGTACGCCGCGGGGTTGGCGCTCGATACTACTTGCACCGGGTACAATACTGGTTCGAGTGGCACACAAGTTATAGTGAGTACCACTAGCAATCCGGGTTTCAGCTGCGCATCGGGCGACGTGATAATCGTACTTAGTAGGACACATGGTAGCTCCTCCCCCAATACGGTGAAGAGTATTTCGAGCACTTCTAGCCAGACTTGGACAAGTAGAAAGACCCAGAGCGGCGGCTCTGGCCACGCCTGGATTGCGGAATGGTACGCGGTCGCCAGTTCAACCGTAACTTCGATCACCGTCACATTCAATGGCAGCCTAGCCAGCGACGATGTGGGTGATGTGATTGTGTTTGGTGTATCGGGAGCGAACACAGGTACGTGCCCTGGTACGGATTGCCCATTCGACCCCAACGCAAGCCTACCCGCCGTCGCTACCTCTACCGTGACAGGCGCTCCGACAGTGACGGGGGTGTCCACCTCGAATGTTCCTGGTGACATGATAATTGGACTTGAAGGCAGCAGGGATACAACAACAGAAAATGCCGGTTCCATAAACACATCGCCTTCAACTACTCTTAACCTGATCAAGTTCCAAGTTGCGGGAACCGACGGGGGTGCGGCAGCGGAGTACGGGAGCGTGACTAGTACGCTGTCTGGTCGCACGGTTAACTTCGGTACGGGCCTCTCTAACGATTGGGTTATGATTGTTGACGCGATTTCCATCCCCTTTGTTGTTACTGACACGGTCACGACGACGACAACGACAACCTCGACTTCTGTTTCGGCTACGACTACTTCTACGACGTCTGTTTCGGCTACGACTACTTCTTCGACTCATGTTTCGGCTACAACTACCTCTACGACTTCTGTTTCGGCTACGACCACTTCTATGACGTCTGTTTCGGCTACAACTACTTCTACGACTTCGACGTCTGTTTCGATTACAACGACTCCTACGACTGTGACTTCGATTACAACGACTCCTACGACTGTGACTTCGATTACGACTACTTCTACGACGTCTGTTTCGGCTACGACCACTTCTACGACTGAGACTTCAACTACAACTACTCCTACGACTGAGACGTCTGTTTCAACTACGACTACTCCTACGACTGAGACTTCAACTACAACTACTCCTACGACTGAGACGTCTGTTTCAACTACAGTTACTCCTACGACTGAAACATCGACCACAACTACTCCTACGACTGAAACGTCTGTTTCAACTACAACTACTCCTACGACTGAGATTTCGACTTCGACTTCGATTATTCCTACGGTTGAGACGTCTGTTTCTACTTCAATTATTCCTACGACAAGTACTTCGACTGCGGCTACTGTTACTACGACTCCAACGGTGACTGCGGCTACTGTTACTACGACTCGAACGACGACTTTGTCTACGGTTACTGTGACGCCGGCTACGACGCTGGCTAAGACGGTGCTGACGGTTGTCTACGTAACGACGAAGAGTACGCAGGCTAAGACGGTGCTGACGGTTGTCTACGTAACGACGACGATTACGCAGGCTAGGACGGTGCAGACCGTCGTCGCCGTCGTCACCACAACGGTGACGCAAACGACAACGACTACAACTTCTTAGTTCGCTAAGAAGTGGCTCCTAGGAATCTTCGCACTAAACACGGGCATAATGACGAGTCGGTCGGCATAGACAAAGGTCGCGGCAAGCGTCAACAGCACGGCTCCCTATAGTTGGGGGGAGATGTTTGGTTTGCAGTTTTCAACACTGGCCACAAGTTTAGCTTAGGGGATTTAAGGCGGTTCGGAAGGAACCCTTCCTACGAATCATCAATGACTCTCGGGTCGCGTGCCAGACCTTGGCTAAACAGTTGGCCTAAGCATGTGCTTTTGGATGGCGATGCGGATTCGGTTGTTTCCATCGTTCATTTGACGATTGATTCCAACGGGACGAATGTTTGCGTGTGGTGAACAGCTGGCATTTTGGCGATGCGGGTTTCGACGATGCTTGCTACGCGTTGTGGGGGCGGGTTGATCATGCTCCTCTCAACTTCGAGTTCAACCAGGATGTCTGACTTCCCGAAGAGTAAGTAGACGCCGCGAACTTCGGGGATTTCGAGTATTTTCCGCATGATTTCCTGGGCTGTCCCCGCCTCGCTTGAGATGAAAACGAAGCCTTTGGCGGTTGGGCGTTCGCTTGGTGTTGCTGGGCGATTTTCTGATTCGATGGGGAGAATTGTACTCGTATCGACGACTCCGCCTGATTTCCTGACCTTTTCTATGACGAGTTCGACGACTTTCCGCCTTGGGTCAAGTTCAGTTTCCTGAGACTCTAGGGCGACGAGCAGGTCGAATTTGCCGGTGATTAAGTGGACTTCGCGTACTTCGGGCAGGGCATTGAAGCGGTCCTGAAGGTCCTTCTCCATGCCCGGTTTCGCTTTGACTAGGAGGAAACTTCTCAAACTAACCACTTACTATTTAGTGAACGTCGCTTTTGAGGCTTCGGCGTCATATAAGTTTGAATGAGCTGCACGTTAAACCCTCAGATGAAATGTGTTTGTCGGCTGCCTGCGAGACGCGATAAAACAAATGTCATATAATGTCATTTCACCTAGAAGAGTCGAAGGACATTGCACCTAACCAGCGAGGAGGAGAGAATGCTTGTGGGGGAGGAGGGTTACGC
>JBAVCK010000036.1:0-3388 GCA_049586635.1 Bathyarchaeia archaeon | reverse complement strand
CACCTTCGATACGCGTGAAATTTCCTTGGCAACGAATGAATAATCGGCTTCACAAAGTCTTCCTAGGTTCGCGACCATATCTATCTCTGCAGCTCCGTCGCTGATTGCATAACCCGCTTCCGTCGCTTTCGTCTCTGGCTTTGAAGCTCCGAAAGGAAAACTTACTACCGTCACAACTTTCACATTGCTGCCTTTCAGACGACGAACCGCTTCGCGAGTCCTGCTCGGATTCAAGCACACTGAGTAAAAGCCGAAGGTCTTTGCCTCGTCGCAGAACTTCTTAATGTTCTTGCTCGTAGCCCCTGGAGACAAGTTTGTGTAATCGATTACTCGCGCGAGTTCGGCCCGTGATTGCAAGCTGAGCAAAGTTCCAGGAGATATCAACGCGTTCGCCCAAGTAACTTTAGCAAGTCGTCCAAGCTCATGGATATTTTCCCGCCGGATTCCTTAATGAAGGTTTCAACTTGTAGGTTGACGAGACACTTCGCGCTCTCTCCGGTAAGCCGAGAATCGCCTCTATACCCAAGGATCCTCTTTCCGATGCCATAGGCGTATCCGATTTCGGCGGCTACTCCGCTATCTACATCAGAACCATCAAGTACCGCTAGTACAACATCGCAATCTCTTATCATTTCGGCATTTTTCTTTCCAATGCCTGTAGCAACCTTCTTCGACATCGTCTTTGATTTCTTGGCAATCTCGGCTGTATTCCTATTGATCACCTTTCCCCAAGGATCTAGAACGTCGAGACCAAGTTTACTCACGCTCGGCAAGAGATATTTCTTCAGATAGTATCTTCCAGCATCCGAGAAACCCAGCGGGCTCGCAATGTAGACCTTTCTCTTCTTCAAACCATCATCATCCTAATCTGTGGTCGCTTTTCTAAGGTGCCATCACAACATAAACACTGTCCAACACTACGACTCGGAGTGCTGCGTCTTCGCAGTGACGGTTTATTACAATGAAAAACGACATGGATTCACTCAACCGAGTTTTCCCTACACCTTAGGTGCGGGACCATCCCTTCTACGAAGCCATCAGCATGCGAAGAAACTGAACCCCACGACGTTCAACAAGCACAACGTAGCGGTGTTGAACGTGGATTCGAAAGTTCGACCCAGCTCGTTTTCATATCGAAGAAGGTCAGATGGGGAAACATACGCAGGGTGGTATTCTGCGAGTGTGATGGTTCGCGTTCCTTTGAATCCGAGCTTACGATCTCCCTGTGAGAGAGTCGTAGCAGTTTGAAAGGCTTTCGCGCGGCTCAGGCGACCCTTATCCACGATGCAGTCGGAGATAAGCACGCATCCCAAGCGTCTGTCTTTTTCCAATGACTCAATGTCGACACCCGCACTTCGCAGAAAGCCCACGTATACTTCGTGATTCGGAGCTAGCAGGTGAACCGCTTCATCTTTTCCAAGTCCCCCTTGCAGGTACGATTTGAAAACCTGAGCTGCTCCCTGTTCTCTATCGTAACAGAAAATCGCATGCGAACCCAATGGGAGACGTGCAACATAGTCGAGAACTTCAGGTGAGACTCCTGACGTCCCATTTTGAGTCGTTTCTCCTCCTAAGTTCTAAGATGGCATTCAATCAGTCGTGGGGTCGATGGGATATGAACCCACGACATGGTGGGACCTATCGTCTGAGTCGGCAGCATAGACCTTTCCTTTGGGTCCGACGATTTCAGCCATCGCTGCTGTGAAGTAGCCAGGACCTGATCCTAGATCTGCTACCGTGTTACCATTACCGCCGCGCGGCGCAGATACGCAAGTACCGTTTGTGCCAACGACGGGTAAACCGGTCTACTGTAGAGAGTGCTACCAGAAGCACCGAATTACTAGGCGAACATCCTAGGACCGGTAATGACGGGAAATCTCAGTTTTTTGTCAAACGTTTTCGTGTGCGTGGGTCTTATAGTGCGGGCAGAGGAGGCTAAATTCTGGGACAATTCTTCTTGTGTAAAGGGAAGATTTCTGAACTGTTCGTTTCGAAACCACACTTATCGCACACAAATCGTTGTCCTTCCTTTTCGAACCTAGACATCATGGTTAAACAACGCCATCAGTTATTCAAACATACACTAATACCTTATCGATTCCCCTACCTCAATTAGGTCCCGGCCCAGACTAGAGGTGAGTTGATGCACTGGTCTCAGAATTGGCTAGTGGTGAGATCGGTGAAAGAGTAGTAGTTAGGGGGCACTCCACTAAAATCAGACAAGATTTTCGTGTGTGTGAAAGGATGAAAAGTCCTAAGTTCTAACGTGTGAGTATTTCGTGCGGTTGGTAAGCCCGAGTGCGCGCTGACCAAAACCGGTCGGGTGTGTGAATGGGCAAACTTCGGAGCGGCCCCTTGAATGCGCCACGACGCGCGAATAGGTGATTGCCGCGTTCAGGCCAACCAAGAAAAAATCGAGAACCTATGGAGTTCTGAGTGAAGATGGTTCGCACGCGCAGAGAATGACATCCATTATTGACAGAGAAGGCCAAATCGCTCGAGTCTTCACGAACGTCGACATCACAAAACACACGCATGAAGTCGTCGACGCACTCAAGCGACTTATTTACGAAGCCTGATGGCATCAGGGCATAGTGGGCACGAAAATTCAAAGAAATGCGCGTTTCTGCGGCCGGCGCCAAACAGTCCTGAACAGTCAGGTCAGCAAATTCGGGGGTAGGTCTAGAAACCAAATATCAATTAGCTGGTATTGATTCCAGGGAGGCAATGCTAGGTGAAAGAACTTACTGAAGCTTACGAGGATTGAGGCGAATCCTATCATTAGACCGCGGGCCGGTGTGGATTGGGAAGATGATGGGACATTCAACCCAGCGGCAGTCGCTGCAGGGAACACGATTCATCTACTCTACCGAGCTGTGGACGCTAACAGGGTCTCACGTTTGGGCTATGCACAGTCACAGAACGGAACAGACATATCGTTTCGTTCTGCTCACCCGGTTCTTGAAGGCTCTGCGGATTGGGAAGAGTTCGGATGCGAGGATCCCCGTTTGACCCCCCTCGATGGGGCGTACTATGTTACGTACACCGCCTTTTCGCGTCGAGGGCCGCGCATTGCGTTGGCGTCAACGAAAGATTTTATGCATTTTGAGAAGTATGGGCTGGTTGGGCCGGACCGAGATGACAAGGACTGCGTCCTCTTCCCCGAGAGAGTGAATGGAAAGGTTGCAATGCTGCACCGACTTGATTCGAAGATTCAGATTGCTTACTTCGACAATCTTGATACAGTCATCGATTCCCAAGAGTTCTGGCGCGAATATGTAGCCCACTTTGATGATTTTGAAATTATTGGACCCAAATATCGTTGGGAAGAATGGAAAGTTGGTGTCGGCCCCCCACCCATCAAAACGGATCGCGGTTGGCTCGTGAT
>JBAVCK010000035.1:0-8351 GCA_049586635.1 Bathyarchaeia archaeon | reverse complement strand
GTTCTCAAGCATCTTAGCCGCTTCTGCTGTGGCAGAATTGGAAACTGTGATCACGCTGGCTTTCAGAACCTTCTCGTACAGGGCGGCGGCTAAACGAGTGCAGGTTGGAGTTACACCGCCCACGATCTTTGGAGTGTTCAGGATACCGAATTTCTTGTTGTTATAGTCAATGCGCTCCGGGGAGTGGGCTAGAGCAATATCCTGTCCGACCCGCAGCCCTCCCTTCTCTAAGATCGGTTTGACGATCATGTTCGTTGTGCCGGGGTAGACGGAGCTTTCCAAGATTACTAGTTTGCCAGCCTGCAATTCGCCGCCGATTACCTCGGCAACGCTCGTAACATATGATAAATCAGGCTCATGGTTAGCGCCCAGAGGCGTAGGGACAGCGATTATTGCGACATCAGAAGCGGAGGCAACTTCGGAAATGTCATCCGAAGCGTCCAACGCCTTCTTAGAAACCAAAGTAGGTAGGACTTTGCGAACATACTCATCTTCGACATACGACTTTCCCGCTCGAATCGCCAGCACCTTGTTGGGGTCATTATCGCCGGCAATTGTCTTGAAACCCGCCTTGGAGAATGCGCACGCAAGAGGGAGGCCTACGTAGCCAGCGCCGAATACGCCGACAACTGCGTTTCTTCTGCCAATTTTCCGGTTGAGTTTCATGAGCGGTGCCGGTATGGTCATGGCAACATCTGTTCCCAGAAGAATGTGCATGTCACATAAAGGATTCGAGAACGTGAATTCAGCCGTAGACTATCGGCTTGAGGCTTCGAACCGCCCTCTCTCATCTAGTTGGCGGTAAACCGAATTTAGCCGCCTGAAGGATTCGTCCCAAGAAAACCTCCTCGCTATGAGGATGGCGTTGCGAGAGAGACGAGAGCGCAAGCGTGGGTTCCTCTTCAGCTCGATAACCTTTCGGGCCAGCTCGGCTGGATCATAGGCGTGGTACACGAGCGCATGCTTTCTATCTGTGACAAGCTCAAGATGTGCCGGAACATCGCTCACGACCGTCGGTGTTCCTGAGGCAAAGTACTCGAAGAGTTTCACAGGGTACGACCCGCGGGAATATGATATGGGCAAAACGGAGGAAACGCAAATGTCAGAAGAGGCGAGAACCTCAGGAATAAGGTTGTGGGGAACCCAGCCTAGAAACTTGACCGGAGAGCCCAGGCTTCGCGACAGTCTTATGAGACTGGAGCGTAGCTCTCCATCACCTACGACTTCGAATAAGATTGATTTGTCACGTTTTCGGGCTAGGAACGCTGCTTTCACGAAGATGTTGATGCCTTCGACTTCAGTGAGTGCAGCCACGCATTTCACCACAAACCCGGTGTGCTTCTTTCGTGGGACGGCGAATTCGCCGAGGCTTACCCCGTTCGGTATCACTTCGAGTTTTCTAGCATATTTCATGAGGCGCTGTTTTCTGGATGGGGAATCAACTGTGATGGCAGACGCGGACCGACACCCGACTTCTTCGATTACACGCGCGAAGAAAGCCAGCTTAGGATGGCGGCTCGCTACTACGCCACCGAAGTCAACCCTACGATCATAGACCAGTTTGTGACGCCCGAGCAAGCATGCTGCGCACACAGCGGGAACCGCGTAATCTGGATGGTTCACGTAGTGTACAATCTTGCGGCGCTCAGCTAACAGCGCAAAGAAAATCCCAATCATGAAGCTAAGGTACTTAGTGAAGGAATTAGTCATCAAGGATGCGATTCGTCTTACGCTGTATAATGGAAGAACTGGTACTGATCCCGGGCAGACGACAGTTACTTCATTCCCTGCTGACTGAAGGCTTTGTGCTATCTTGGTTAAACGTTCAATCCGAGCGGGGGCGTTGTCGACTACGATGGTTACTCTCATCTTCTCGCACATATTCAAGACAAGCTGCTAAGCTGAGGATAGATAACATAACAGTTATGTTATCCACAATCGCATCAGACAGCAATCCCCTTGACTCCTAAATTGAGACTGAGGGCCTCTTCCTGAAAACAAGTCAGGATGACAATTCAATGCATATTTTCTATGTGAACGTGATCGAGGAAAACGCGGGATGGGGCGCAGAATGGTTTATGAACGAAGCTTTCGTCGGGTTAGGTCACACAACATACTGCGTTGATTACCGAAAACACCGCTTCGGCCTATACGAATACTTTGTCAGGGCTCCACCAAGCGATTTCTTTTTTCTCCAACGCGGCGATTATTTCCCTTTGTCGCTCGTCAGAGCGGTCGCTATTCCTCGGTTCTACTGGGCAACCGAACTTGTAAGCAGGAGGCGAGATCAGGATCAACTGTTGAAGTCGAGATTGTTCGACCATATCTTCCTTCACACGAGGGAATGCCGAGATGCAGTGGTTTCTAGAGGATGGGTGGATCCGTCCAAATGTTCCGTCTTGCTGAATGCTTTCGATGAACGTATTTACAAACCTGTACCGGGAGTCCAGAAGGACATCGACATCCTGTTGACTGGAAATATGACGCCGCGCAGGTTGGAATTTCTTAGAGACTTAAGAAGAGAATTCAATGTGGTTGCGCCTGAACGATTTGTACCTATTGGGGACCTAGTAGTCATGATGAACAGGGCCAAGATAGTTCTGAACATACACGCGGACAATTACCCAGACACAGAGACCAGAGTGTATGAAACTCTCGGTTGCGGCACCTTCCTGTTAAGCGAGCGTTTATCGGTCGATAACCCGTTTGGGAACGAGATAATTCAATTCGATACTTACGAGGGCCTAGCCTCCCAAGCACGGTATTTCCTCGAACACGAAGACGAACGCGAGGCGATCGCCCGGAGGTGCCACGAACTGGCGCTGCAAAACCACACTTACATGAGGCGAACTCAGGAGGTTTTGGAAACGATGTCAAAGTACTTGGATCGAGCAGGTCTTCCGAAGCAGCCCGTCGTTAAGGACTGGAGGCTAAAGGTCTACCGGCTAAGCCAGCCTGTTAGACATCTAGGTTGGCTTACGTTAAGGAAGGCTCGAATCTCGGCTGCGAAACTCTTGAGGCCAATGTGACCGTACACTGACATAGCTTGACTACCTTGGGACAACTCATGAACGTTGGTATCGTCACGACTTGGTTCGAGCGTGGCGCAGCAATCGTTTCGCGTGCTTACGTGGACGTTTTGAAGCAGAGGCACAAGGTGTTCGTCTACGCAAGGGGAGGGGAACGATACGCTCGTGATGATGAAAAATGGAACAACCCTTACGTTACATGGGGGAAAGTCGTGCGATATTCCGATACGGCAGTGGACTGGAGGGATTTTCAGCGGTGGGTGGCAAGCAACGGGATTGAACTCCTAATTTTCAATGAGCAACAGAGTTGGGATATAATCCTCAGGTCTTTGAAGTTGAACATCGTACTCGGGGCCTACGTCGACTACTATACTTCTGAGACTTACCGGTTTTTCTCTTTGTACGACTTCCTTCTATGCAACACCATGCGGCACTATAACCTATTCAAGGATCATCCTGGCGCGATGTTCATTCCTTGGGGGACCGACTTACAAGTGTTTAGACCGCGACCGCGAAATCGGACAGGTCATGAAACAGTCTTCTTTCATTCGTGTGGAGTGAGCGCGTATCGCAAGGGAACAGACATCTTGGTAAAGGCCTTCAGGAAAGTGTCGGGGAGTGCGCGCTTAGCGATACACTCGCAAGGACGGTTAAATGGCGAAGTGCAGACTCTCGCAGAAATTGCGGCCGACCCTCGGATCAAACTGATTGAAGAAGAGGCAAGCGGACCTGGACTTTATCAACTTGGAGACGTTTACGTATACCCGAGCCGTCTGGACGGCTTAGGACTGACAATTGCTGAAGCGCTCGCTTCAGGCCTCCCTGTAATTACGACTGATAGCCCTCCGATGAACGAGTTCGTAGTTGATGGCTTCAATGGAAAACTAGTTGACGTAGCCATGTTCTCTAGGAGAAGCGACGATTACTACTGGCCCATGAGCATCTGCAACGAAACCAAACTTGCCGATGCAATGCAGTTCTTCGTAGATAACCGTTCAGACATCGAAAGATTCCGGTTGCAAGCACGCGAGGATGCCGAGGCTAAGCTCGACTGGAGAAAAAACGCCGAATCACTGCCCAGCATCGTTGAGCGCTTGTCGCACAGGAAACAAACAGATCTGGAATTAGTGAAGGCTGTCGCTAGATACGACCGGCGCAGAAACCGCTATCCGCCCTGGGTTGAACCTTTAACTCCGCTATTGCGTCGCCTGGGGATTGCAAGGGCGCGGCGAAAGTTGAGAGAGTTTTCTTCATGAAAATGCTTTGCGTTTTCGGAACCCGCCCTGAAGCAATCAAATTCGCCCCCATAATCAAGCGGCTACGAGAGGACAAATTCTTTCAGACGACGGTATGCACGACGTCTCAACACTTGGAGATGCTCAACCAAGTTCTCACCGTTTTCAACATTCCTCGCGATTTCGACTTGAAAGTTATGCGATATGATCAGAGTCTCACTTATTCGACAACTCAGATACTCTCAGGCTTCGATGATGTTCTTCAACAAGTGAAGCCAGATTGGGTATTAGTCCAAGGCGATGCGACGAGCGCGTTTGCTGCCGCTTTAGCAGCATACTACTCCCATGTAAATATCGGTCATATTGAAGCTGGCTTACGCACTTGGGACAAACATGCACCATTTCCAGAAGAATTCAACCGCCGTGCGATTGCCGTCATAGCCGATGCAAACTTCGCCCCCACTTCTGTGGCTCGTCAAAACCTAGTTCGAGAGGGCATAAGCGAGGATCGAATATGGGTTACAGGAAACACCGGAATAGACGCACTCTTCCTGATGCTCAAGAGATTCGAGGAGAATCCGGCGCTAGTTTCAGAAATACAACAGCGTTTCGCATTTCTCTCACGCAAGAAGAGATTAGTGCTGGTTACTGCACACAGGCGCGAGAGTTTCGGAGATAAGTTCGAGGAGATATGCAGTGCTTTGCGTGATATTGCGGTCTCATCCGATGATGCTCAATTGGTCTATCCTGTACACCTTAATCCTAACGCATTAAGAACGGTGGAAAAGGTCTTTGGTGCGATTCACATTGGTGAATCACTGACCGCCCCTCTTGATAACCTGTTCCTCACGGAGCCGCTAGATTACGCGTCCATGGTGTATCTCTTGAGATCGGCCCATATCGTGTTAACGGACTCAGGTGGGTTACAAGAAGAAGCACCAACTCTGGGAAAGCCCGTTCTGGTTATGCGAGACGTGACCGAACGTCCCGAAGGCGTAACTGCTGGCGTGGCAAAGGTGATAGGGCGGTCGAGACAGTCGATAACGAGCGCCACTATTGAGCTGCTAAAGAATTCCAATGAATACACAAAAATGGCCAGACCCGTCAACCTGTACGGTGACGGGCACTCGGCAGAAAAGGTCTTACAGATACTTAGGTCCCTATCACAACCAAAGACGAACTAACGTCTCCTGCGAGACTTGCGAACAACCGACCGTTAGAGAAGGTCCAGAACTAAGTTTCGCTGAAAGCGTTGTGATGATTCACGCCATAGTGACTCAGTATTTGGAACGCTGTCAGAAATATCATACGGTTAGCTCTCCACTTTCACACTATGGCTGCTTCCAATTCATCAAGAAGATTATTCGTTTATGAAACATGATTCGCAGGCGATCACTTAACCTATATTCCTTCCGCGGGCCCCTCAGTGGTCTGTTCCTCTGTTCGAGCGTGACATTCTGCTGCTGGCAGAATTCTAGGACTCTTGGATCCCATTCACCTCTGATTATGGCGTTTCTATATGTTATCGCGGGGATGTCGCGCTGCACGCTGAGGAAGGGAGCATCAAGTGAATTGGTTCTGCGAGACCCCAGAACCTCAAGATCCCACGCCGTCTCCCCCCATCTCAAGAGACTGAGGAGAGTATGCTTATCCCATATCGCGACTTGGAGAGACAGGCGGTACGGTGCCCCTTTCCTTAGTTCCCCTACCTGAGGGTTGTCTGGACATGTGCTATCTGGGCCAGGCGAAGGAAACAGGCGGAGGCAACCCGCTTTTCTCAACTTCATGTAGTTCTCCAGGAACAGAATTCTTGAGGTATCTACGGGTCCATCTAGGAGATAGTCCTCCATCATTACAAGGATTAGTTGATTCGTGATCTTACGCATGGCGTAAGCTAGGTTGGAGGACCAATTTCGGTCCCTCCCCACAGTAAGTGGCATCACGCGTGTGTCAGGATATTTCTCGGAATTTGAAAGAAGGTAAACAGGATAGGGACAATCGGCCCAGTACCTGAAAAACAATGTGAAGCAAGGAGCCCAGAGATCACGATACTTGTCGCATGAAACTACTAACACCGCAACTGTTCCATGATCCTTAGTCGGTTTGGCTGACAACGTTGCCGTCACTCAGCCGTAAGATGGGCATTGTACCAATCTATTGTCTTCCTGAGCCCTTCTCTGAGACTTGTTTTGGCTCGAAATTCGAATTCCTCTTCAGCTTTCGACGTATCCAAACTTCGCCTCGGTTGCCCATCTGGCCTCGACGTATCCCATCGGATATTTCCCTTGAATCCAATCAGTTCTCCTATGAGTTGGGCTAGGGCCCTGATGGTGATTTCTTTGCCGGTTCCCAAGTTGATTGGGTCGAGTTTGTCATATTTCTCAGCGGCTAGTGCTATGCCTTCCGCGGCATCTTCTACATAGAGAAATTCTCTGGACGCCTTACCTGAGCCCCACACAACAACCTCGTTAACTCCACGTCTCTTTGCATCAGAGAACTTCCTTATGAGTGCAGGAACCACATGCGAGGATTCGAGGTCAAAATTGTCCCCGGGTCCATAAAGATTCGCAGGTAGAAGATAGATGATGTTCATTCCGTATTGTTGTCTGTACGATTGGGCCATCACTAGGAGAGATTTCTTAGCGACCCCGTAAGGAGCATTTGTTTCTTCTGGATAACCATTCCAAAGGTCCTCCTCCTTAAACGGGACAGGAGTATGCTTGGGGTAAGCGCAGACGGTCCCAACTTGAACGAATTTGCCTACGCCTTCGATTCGAGCTGCTTCCATCATGTTGACCCCCATCATTATGTTGTCATAGAACAATGCGCCGGGATTCTTTTGATTGAATCCAATTCCACCGACTCTAGCGGCGAGATGAATGACCACGTCTTGTCCATGTGCCTGTTTCCTAGCGTTCTCAAAGATTCTCAGGTCGGAGGTTCGACTCATAGGGACGGTAATTCTGTCGAGGGGGATAGTTCGTTGTTTGACCAGATTCTCCACCAAGTGTGTACCAAGGAATCCTGCTCCTCCCGTGATTAGGATTCTACAGCCTTCCCAGAAGGGCTTAGTCAGTTTTCCACCACCTCTGCGGAAAATTCCGCTCAAGAATCCTATCTCCATCTCCTAAAGATTGCAGTCCTACTCTTCTTAGGTCCGAGTCAACCATTATCTTAACAAGGTCTCGGAAGCGAATTCTAGGCTGCCAAGTCAGTTTTGAATGGGCTTTTGATGGGTCGGCCACGAGAGATTCCACTTCTGTTGGCCTGAAATACCTCTTGTCTGTTACAACGTACCTGTCACAGTTCAAACCTGCGTAACTGAACGCTTCTTGGAGGAATTCCTTAACGGAATGTGCTTCGCCTGTACCGACTACGAAATCCTCCGGAGCTGAGTTCTGGAGCATTTTCCACATGATCTCAACATATTCCGGAGCGAAGCCCCAATCTCGTTTTGCCTCCAAGTTGCCCAAGAACAGCTTCTGTTGCTTCTTGGCTAGAATATTAGCAAGCGCACGTGTGATCTTCCTGGTAACAAAAATCTCTCCTCTTCTTGGAGATTCATGATTGAACAGGATGCCGGAGCAAGCGAAAAGACCGTAGCCATCCCTATAGTTCACTGTCATCCAATGAGAATACGCCTTTGCGCATGCGTACGGGCTTCGCGGTCTCAGTGGTGTCTGTTCGTTCTGCGGCGGTGGACTGCTGCCAAACATCTCGCTGCTCGCCGCTTGGTAGAATTTGATCTCATGGCCGTTTCGCCGCAGCAGTTCGAGTATCCTTGTGGTTGCTAGAGCCGCAATATTTCCAGTATATTCCGGGACATCGAAGCTGACTCTTACGTGGCTCTGGGCCCCCAAGTTGTAGACCTCATTAGGCTTCGTGTTGTAGATGATGTTTGAGAGTTGTTCGGAATCTGACAGGTCCCCGTAATGCAGGAAGAGCCTGGCGTTGGGGTCGTGCGGATCGACGTAAATATGGTCGATTCTTGATGTGTTGAAGGTACTAGCTCGTCTAATGATTCCGTGGACTTCGTATCCCCTTGAAAGTAGGAATTCCGCGAGATAGGATCCATCCTGCCCTGTAA
>JBAVCK010000034.1:0-8642 GCA_049586635.1 Bathyarchaeia archaeon | reverse complement strand
TATTCGCCGCACGGGTTCGCAATCGAACATTACTTGGACGGTGGTGTGGCGCTGATGCCACATGAAACGTTCCGCATTTCCTTCGTGGCAGATAAGGCCGGTATTTTCACGATGTACTGCAACATATTCTGCCCCGTTCACCCTTACATGTTGAATGGGCAGCTCATTGTTACCGAATAGCAGCCGTTTGAACTCAAGTGGTAACCGAGGGTTTCGTAGCGCTAAACAGGCGTTATGCTAATGATCTAAGAGAGCTAGCACAAAGTTATCCAAGGATTATATGATGTGAGCTGCCACGATGAGGAAGAGAACCACGAACAAGTAGATTATCGACATCTTGAACACGCGCCACGCGCTCATTGGCGTCGGCTGCTTTATCATTCTCAGGTTGGCCGCCAGAAACTTCGCGTTGTAGGCGACTAAAACCGCTCCGAGCACTATTACTGCCAAAATATTTCCTTTGTAAGCGGTCAGAGCGAAAAGGCCGAGAGTAAATGGGAAGAGAGCCATGTTTGAAAGGGCAGTATAGACGGCGCTTGTTTTCGCACCATCAACCACTGGCAGCATTGGGACTTGAACTTTGGCGTATTCTTCCGTTTTAGCAATCGCTAGGCCCCAGAAATGACCCGGCGTCCAAAGGAAAATCAGAAACGCAACTAGAAGCGCAACTAGGCTAATGGACCCCGTCACGGCAGCCCATCCTGCGAGCGCAGAGAACGAGCCGGCCGCTCCACCAATGACAATATTCCATTTCGTCCGAGGCTTCAGCCGCATGGTGTAAACAAAGACGTACCATAGTACGCCCACCCCTATGAAAGTGGCCGTCAATATGTTCAAGAAAAATGCGGCCAAAGCCACGCCGCTAATCGAAAGCAAGAGACCGAAAGAAAAGGCAGCATTTGCAGATGCTCGACCTGACGGTAGGGCTCGATGCCGAGTTCGATTCATTTGAGAATCAAGTCGTCTCTCTAAGAAGCAGTTGAGTGCTCCTGCGCCACCAGCTGAGAGGAAACCAGCCAAGCCAAGCAGCATCAATGAAGTGGGAGTAACGACGTGAAGCCCTACTGCTAGGAGCATCGTTGCCAAGCCGACGAACACGTTCAGTGATGCGATGGCAGGTTTAGTCATGCTGAAATAATCCGTTAAGTTGCTGAGAAAATGACTGCTGTTGCCTGTTGATCGCATAGGATCACGTTCAGTTGATTATGCTTTAGGGTTATCGCATTTGGCATTAAGCATTACTTAAAATAAGAAATCACAACCTAGCGATTTCAACAGAACTATTATCCTCTCAACTGCAAATCCCAGAAACTGAAGTCACGAGAATACTCGGATTAGAAGCAGCATCCCACTAGCAATAACCCTTGATCTCCGGGGGCACGGTGAGCAGTTGATGTCGGGTGAGATTAGTGTCTCGATGGTGCTGAGGAGGGGATTTTGGCCCCAATTTACCGGTAGATACAAGCCACTGAGTTAAGCCAAAGGTTAGGCTCATTTCTTGGTTCAAATTCTGTTGCCCGCACCAGTAGACCCACACACACTTCTTCTAACTACGAACGACGACGGTTCAAATTTGGGTGCCCGCACCACCAGACTCACACACACTGGAAACGGAACCTGCACCAAAACTAGACAGACGTGATGATCGAGAAATGCGAGCTAAGATTCTTGCGTTGACTGCCTCTCAGGCGAAGCAGTTAGGGGTCGGAAAGAGCATGTTTCACTATTTGCGACAGAACGCGAAAAGGAGTAAATCCTTCAGAGTGTATGAGAAAGTCAGGAGAAGACTCGACTCGAAGGGCCGAAGTAGATGTTAAGTACGGCGTTACCTTCGCCAACTGATACATGATCCGACTTGAGCGCTAACAAGCCTCCGAAGAGGTTCAACAGAAGATTATTCATCAAGTTACTAGCGGCTGCTGGAATTGGCCTTGTGGAAGGCATAGGCTTGGCAGAGGCTGTCTTTCCGCCAGTTGCTACTCCCAGAACCCTCACCACTACTGTCACTTCAACGCTAACAGCAACCGGATCATTTCTTGGGTCCCAGACTGCGTTGGACGGAGCTGCCATTCCCAAGTACGTGGATCCGGTTCCCACTTTCGTCGGAGCCAGAGTTGACGCGGCCAAAAACAGAGACCTGGTCGTCAACAACCTTGAGTTTCAGCAGAAGATCCTTCCTGAAAACTTCTACAGCGGTCTAGGCGAACCCTACAATAATGGCACATATGTGTGGGGTTACGCTGTGAATGACGGACAGAAAACTTTCGGTCCACTCTACCCTGCTTTCACTATAGAAGCCAAACGTCACACGCCTTTACGGGTGACATACGTCAACGGTCTAACTAACACGTACCTTCAGCAGCACCTCACTGTGGACCAAACGGTTCACTGGGCGAACCCTCTTGGTCTCGCCATGGATAACCCAGCGGCCATGAAGAGATACGCTGGACCGATTCCGGTAGTGACACACCTTCACGGTGCCGAAGTTCTCTCGGCATCGGACGGAGGACCTGACGCATGGTTCACACCAGCATACGCAATAAAAGGACCTGCTTGGGCCTATGGCGCGACTCAAAACTACACGTATCCAAACGAGCAGGAAGCCACTACTCTATTCTACCACGACCATGCCCTAGGCGCTACACGCCTTAACCTCTACGCAGGCTTGCTCGGATTCTACTTCATCAGGGACGAATATGACACAGGAATCCCTGGCACGGGACTCAACCTGCCCGCTGGACCGTATGAGATCGAGTTAGCCATCCAAGATAAGATGTTTGACGAAAACGGTCAACTACTTTTTCCTGATGGCACTGGAGCAAATGCAGATGGTTCGATACCAGCAGGGTTCAACGGATCGCCACCAAATCCGGATACTCATCCTTTCTGGATACCAGAATTCTTTGGAGACGTTGTGGTGGTGAACGGGAAGTCATGGCCTTACTTGAATGTCGAGCCGCGGAGATACCGTTTCCGTATTGTGGACGGAGCAAACGCGCGGTTCTTCAACCTCGCAATCCCAGGGGTGAGAACTTGGGTCATCGGTACTGACGGAGGGCTTCTGGACAAGCCAGTACCGGTGGATAGCATCTTTCTGGCACCGGGAGAACGGGCAGATGTTATTGTTGATTTCAGCTCTGCTGCTGGACAATCGATAATCATGACAAATGATGCTCCTGGCCCATTCCCAAATGGAGGTGGAGATCCTCCTAACTTCAAAGTGACAGTTGGGGAGATTATGAAATTCATCGTGGGCACAAAAGTCACGGGGGGAAGTGATACTAGCTTCGATCCCTCAGCTTCCGGAGCCACGCTCCGCGGAGGTAGCCAGCAATCCCCATCCATGGTCAGATTAGCTGATGGCAATGGGGGAATTACTTCAGGAGTGAACATCGACAAATACAGGATGTTGACTTTGAACGAACTTCCGCTTCACACAATTCTCAACAACACCCTTTGGGCAGGCATGAGACCGCCAGCTGGCACGCCAATACCGGGCTTCGTCCAGGTCGGACCCAATTATCTTTCGGAACTTCCAGAGGTAGGCGCTACTGAACGTTGGGACATCGTAAACATGACCGGGATGGCGCATCCTATACACTTACACTTGATTCAATTCCAATTGATGAATCGCCAGAATTGTGATCTTGGCGGATACATTAGTCTCTACAACTCTTCGTTCCCAGCAGGCAAATACATCGCCGACTATGGTCCACCACTAGACTATAACAAACTAAATGCGGCGGGAGCGTTTGGAGGAAACCCGGACGTAACTCCATTCTTGCAGAACGCACCAGAGCCCCCGCAACCGTGGGAGGTTGGCTGGAAGGACACTTTCAAGATGCTCCCCGGGCAAGTCACTCGCATCATAGTTCGCTGGGCACCACAGGGCGTCGCTCTTGACGCAGCTTCGGCCGGTCGTAACAGATACTCCTTCGACCCAACCGTGGGGCCAGGCTATGTTTGGCATTGTCACATAGTTGACCACGAAGACAACGAGATGATGCGCCCCTACAAGGTTCAACTTTAGATGATCACACTACATTAGCCATACTTCACCGTCGTGTGACTCATGTGTGTGTGCGCACCAGTAGACCCACACACAAAACCAAAATGAATGACGGTTCAAATTACGGTCTCGCACACAGCTCAGCCATCCGCCTATCGTAACCGCTTGCGAATTTGGACGCGATTTCACTTTGCAAAGGTTATCCGGAAGACGCATAGGTGTGATTTAGCGGAGGCGCAGGCTGTCTCGATGTTTTCAACTTTCTTCTGGACGAATGATTCCAACCATCGAGAAACGATTCCGCGCATAATGTGACACGTTAGGTTTGCGGCTACTTCGCCGTAAAGGTGACTTCCTTTGATGGTGCACACGTATGTCACGCTCAACGCATGGTCAACCTTTTTCAGATCTATGACCCGCCCCAACCCTCGAACACTCAAGGCGTGGTCTAGAGCTTCGACGAGGTTATCGGCCAGGACTTGGCCCGGGCGGGGAGATGCGACCCTGCCAATCTCCTGCCCTATCTGCTGTAGAATTGTCTTCGTAACCTGCTCTCCAGCCATCTCGGTGACACCGTCGAGGATTAGCTTCAATAGTTCTCTATGGGGCGATGCGACAGGATCGTGAGGGAGCATTGGATTCATCGACGTTGACTCAGGCTCTCTTACTGCGCTTCTTCGTACAATTGTGGACTCGCCGCCAATATTGTAGGTTATAGTCAATTCCGGCATGAACCCCTGTGGTGTTGGATGTTGTTCGGTTGGCTCTTCGGGCAGCCCTTGGGTTTCGTGCCCGGTATTCTGCACGTAGCTCTGCCATGACTGCTCAAGGGCGGCACCGCTTAACGCCCTAACAGGTTTGAGCCGGAAATAGTCCGAATCCTTTGCTAATTGGGGGTATTGCCGGTAGAAGATCCGAAGGTTTTCGTGGTAACTTCCTTTCATGTCGATTTGGGCATCGAAATCAATTAGGTCCTTATCGAATCCGACAGACTGCGCCCGCTCGAGTATCTTATGCTTGAACAGCTTGCAGAGTCCTGCGTTATTCTCGAAGATGTCGCGTATCATGAGGGCAAGACCTGTTCCTAATCAGACTATCAGCGGCACGTCGCCAAACAGTTTGACTCCGTTTGACGCAGCTAAATCCACAAGCCAATCAGGGGACCATATAGGGATATTCGCGAATATTCAGGTAATTGCTTGAACTATTACCGAGAATGTTGGCGCGAACTTGCTTCAACAGTTATACCCACGCGCTGAGACGCCTTATTCCATTTCTTCGGTTAAGGAGAGCATGAACCGTTTCATTTCCAAGTCTGGTAACCCTACATACCGAACAATTCTAGCAGCTCTCTTTTTCGGCAGCTACTTTCGGTAACTCTCTAGGTAGGCAAGGATTGCTGGCATGTTCGTATTTTTGTTTTCCAATATGCCAACAACGAGATTGCATCTCCTGCAGAGAAGTCCCCGGACCTTGCCTGTCTCGTGATTATGATCTATCGTTAATGTTTTCGGTGTACGTCCACAGATACGGCACCGTTGTTTTTGTTCCGCCGCCATTTTGTGGTACTCGTCTTCAGTAATGCCATATCGGTGTTTCGCACCCGCGTATGGGTGAGTTCTTCTCCACTCTTGGATGTATTGGGGGTGCACTCTACGCCAATTCCAAGGATATTCTCGCTGCCTAGATTGATATTCGGCTGCCCACCGGGGATTATTCTCCTGCAGCCACCTCAAATAACATGCCTTGCAGAAGCCTCTCGCTTGATGTGGCTTCTCTGGATGACATTGTGCCATGCGCATGAATGCGAGATTTCCTATTCGCCAGTTTTATTTTCGATAGGCGACCGTAAGTAATCCGCGTTCTATGCACTGCAACACGGTCTAGCGACAGTTCCTGTTTATGGTCGGTGTGTGTGGGTCTAATGGTGCGCACATACTGTTTAATTTCTGTTGCCCGCACCAAGAGTCGTTGTGCTACGCCAATTGCAGATACTCATCCGTGGTGCACACCAGAAGTGCCGCCCGCTTAAATGACACTGGACTGTTGGTAGCCGCAGTGAAACTGTCATGCATCACGAACATGACCATGAATACCATCATGCGATGCCGCTCGGGGTAATGATGTGCGTTTATTGTGGAGAGCGTAAGAATGCCCAGATGAACAAGGTGTTGCATAATCCTTCGGCGTTAAGAGCAAAACGTAGGGCAGTCGGCAAATTGGGTAATTGAGAAAATAACCCATGTGACTGTGTGGACTCTAACCACATGGTGGGATTTCTCTAAATGACCCACCACATGTCAGCAACATGACGAAATGTTGGCAGTTAAGAAAAACAAACCATGTCGAAGTACGGACTACTCGCGGCTTCGACTCATACGTCACTGCCGACATGGTCATGCTAGGTCAAAAGTCGATAAGGATGATTCATCCATCTTGGTTATATGTTCGTTAGTGAACTGCGTTGACTACACGGTGTAGTTCGTTGACTCGTAGTGAACGTCAGTTAAGGTACGCGTACTTAGTGACTTTGCTAGGTGTGGTTCTCGCGACCGTCACAACTGCTTACACGGCAGTTCGTTCGTTCCTGTTTGGCCAAGCGTTTGGAGCCCGCCCTTCGTTCAATCAAGAAAACTTTACGCGAACTCAGTTTGGGAATTTTACGGGAGCACACCAGTTCGGAAACATCAACCCTAATGGTGGCTTCACAAATTACCTTATGCTGTTAGCGGTTATAATTGCAATCGTTGGAGTTCTTTGGTTAGGTTTGTCTCTCAAGCATTCATCTCGAGATGCATGAGGATGAGAATGTGAGTGGGAAAGATAAGCGTGAGGTAGAATGGAATTACGCTAGCATTCTGCTCGTGATTCTGGGAGTAGGGATCGCGCTCCTCGCAATCGGATCATACTTCGTTGCCTCTCATTATATCCGCACCTTAGCATTCATGCGTATGTTCCCGCTCCACATGCACAGATTCCATCCGGCTCAGCCGCTTACCAACTCGACCATGACAAACTCAACCCTAACAAATTCAACTGCGACAATGCATTGGCGCAACTTTGCAATGCAACACCATCACTACTTTGCTGTACGTAGATTTGGAGCCAGAATACCGTTCCTGTTCACAATCTACCAAACACTGATCGCAATTGCAGGTCTAGCTGTTGCGGCGATTGGTCTAAGCAGCCTGAGAAAAGCAGAAAAGCGGTGAACACTGCTCATGAAAGGGAAACAGCTAGTTTCTCTTGCGCTAATTTTCAGTTGCGTTATTTCGTTTTACGGTTTCTCCGGTAATGTGGCTGCTCAAACATCAACATGTACAGATGTGCATGGTCCATATGCTCTTGAAGGAAACGACGGTGGACTGTACGGCATAGTCGGGATACCTTTCACTTTTCAGATGAGTAATCACACTAGCGCAACGATATCAGGCACACTAATCCCAAGCACACCCGACGAGATTAGGATTCTACCTGCCTTTCGAGGAGACATCTATGTCACCCAATGGGTAATTGGCGGAGGCACATACAATTTTGGGAGAACCTACACGCTCCGCAATGGAACAGAGACGATAGTTACGACTCAGACAAGTCAGATAGTTTCACCGACAACCATCTCTAGAACGGCACATACTTATTCAATAACAATTGCGGGGACTAGCACAACGAGCACTAGAGTTGTGGTTGTTGGTCAGCAAACAACCGTAGTCATCGCTGCAGTCACCGTAACAGGGTACTTGGATTACTTATCGAATTTCTGCATAACTCCGAGACAATCAACTACAGCAGGGTCCTCAGTAATCACATCTCAACAATCAATAACACAATTGAACCCGTTACTAATCTGGGCTTTACTCATTGTGGTAATAGTAGTGGTCGCCATAGTACTCATAGTTGCTCTTTTGAAACGTCGACCTCGGTCAACACCTCCTCAGCTTACATATCCAACATCTTCCTTACCCGGAGATTCTGGGGTTACGATGTTCTGCCCCTCATGCGGAGCCTCAGTGAAAAGCACCGCCAATTTCTGTGAACTATGCGGAAAAACCCTTAGGTCACCTAGTGGTGTGCTGTAGCTTCTGTTTTCGCCGCCTCCGGCATGACTCTCGCATAGTGAGTGGCCGTGAGTCAGTTTGGTTTGGAGGTAGATTCTACGACAGTCGCTTGAACTTCAGAGATGGGGCAGGGGATTTCAACCCCAATTTACTGGTACATATGAGCTCAGAGTAGTGGGGTCGGTGGGATATGAACCCACGATATTGGTGGGGCCAATCGACGCGGAAGTTGCAGGAATTGAAGTACAGGGTGAGAACAAGCGGATAACGATAATTCAGAACGCAAGAGCTAGGTCAAGTCGTTAGGCCCTTTCCTACATTTTCCCATTGCTGTCTTTGGATCGTCACGGATCTTATAACAAAACGTGTATTGTCCATGTTTTCCTAGATCATTATGGCCATGTTCAACTTCGATGAGCCATGCGTTTTCGATCTTCTTGCTTAGCGGATTGGGATGTGGAATAATGGCGTGAGTACACTCATGACCCATTCTCAAAAGCGCATAGAAGATGGCATCGTCTTTCTCCAAACGAGACCACTATTATGAGTGCCTGCCTCAGAGCTTAATAGGTAAACCG
>JBAVCK010000033.1:0-4645 GCA_049586635.1 Bathyarchaeia archaeon | reverse complement strand
TAATAAGACTGTCTAGACAATCAAATCTAACCTCGTAAAGGCCTGAGCAAAAGGGTTCGCCTTGTTATTGTTATTCAAAGAGTGGAAAGGCCTATACGCTCGCCGATGCTGGCAATCGTCACGAAGGATGACAAAATGAGACGGAAAGTTAGATACACCGAGGGGAGGCTTGAAGTTCCGCCTGCTGAGGCTATGAAAGAATATGTCATTACGCCTATGTTGGAGTACGAGAAAATGACTTTCCAGCAGTATCTCCTGACTGATTTTGCTCACACAGTAATGCTTGCGGAAGAAGGCATAATATCGAGAGACGATGCCGCGGCCATACTATCGTGTCTGAGAGAATTGGAGCATCTGGGGGTAGAGAAGCTGCCAATCGACGCGGAGCAAGGTAGCCTCCTCCTTCAGGTGGAGGCATTCATGTCCAATAGGATAGGAGAAGCTGCAGGTAAGATGCATACAGGCAGGAGCAGGAATGACCAGGGAGCGGCGATAGCGAGGCTCTACACTCGAGACAAGGTGCTGAGCATCATTGAGCGGCTACTAGCATTACAAAGAGCTATTGTGAACCTAGCGGACAAACACGTTGAGACTGTGATGCCTGGTTACACACACCTTCAGCACGCCCAACCAATTACGTTCGCACATTATCTCTTATCAAACTTCTATCCATTCGAGAGGGATTTTGAGAGGCTGAGATGCGGCTTCAATCATACGAACATGAATTCGCTTGGTGGCGCAGCGATTGCCGGTACGTGCTGGCCGTTGAACAGGTGCAGAACTGCGGAGCTTACAGGATGCGATGGCATTGTGCTCAACTCTAAGGATTCAATAGGTTTTGCCCCGGATTACTTGGCGGAGATAATTTGCGATTGTGCTTTGCTGATGTCAGATCTCGGCCACCTTGTCGGCGACCTTTACGTTTGGTCATCTTATGAGTTTAGGATGGTGGAAATAGATGATTCCTACGCAGATACAAGTAGCATAATGCCGCAGAAAAAGAACTTCGATTCTGGAGAGAAAATTATGGGTGAAGTAGGTTTATCACTGGGTTGGCCAACCGCCGCGCTCGGCGCGCTAAGAATGACAACATCAACTGACTGCACGACAGCCTACGCTGATCAATTAGGAATAGTTGATGTCCTGAAAAAGACGGAAAACATGCTTACTCTGTCAGTTGGAATCTTAGAGAGCTTGAAGGTCAATCAGGACATCATGATAGAACGGGCGGGAGCCTTTTGGAGCACGGCTAGCAACTTGGCAGACACGATCGTTCGTGAGACTGGATATTCGTTTCGAACTGCACATCAGATAGTCGGAAGACTTGTCAAGACCGCGATAGAGCAACGGAAAAAGCCCCTTGAGATAACCGGCGACATGGTTGACAAGGCGGCTGAGGAAATCATAGGAAGAAGGCTTGCACTTGGTGATGATAAAGTTCGGCGGGCAATCGACCCAGTTGAATTCGTTAACTCTAGAGTAACGACTGGAAGCCCAAATCCTAACGAGGTCCGAGCTATGCTCAAAGATGCGCGAGATGAATTAAACCATGAGAGAGAATGGCTAGTAGCACGAAGAGAAAAACTCGTCTCGACGAAAAACAAGCTCACTGCAGCAACAGATGCGTTACTTGTGGATTGGAAACAAGTGAGAAGAGAATAGATCGAGCATGTGTCTAGGCTTGCCGACCATGAATGACGATTGGGCTCTTGAGAGACAATAGGTCCGCAGGCTGTAGAACCTTCACAGCCGAAATCCAGTTAGACTGTTGCTTGACATGCGGAGAGTGTGCGAGCCTTTGACAAGAAGTTCGACTCAAACCTTGATGTTGAAATTTATGTTACATCTTCCATCAGAATGCGAATCAGGTCAGCATTGAAGCTACCGACGGACAGGAAATGCACGAAGGCTATGCTGAGTTTATCTGCAGTACTATGGTGCTTATGAGGAGCACACGACCAATTCACGTCCGAATAGTCTCTCTAATCGATGAGTTAGAAGGCCTAGGATCTGGTTCTCATAGCATTAGCTGACCGAAAACTCGCAAACTGTTTCAGGATCAACTCAATTCGTTAGAATGTCCAATTTCTGAACCCCTCGTGTTTAGTCGGAACTCATGCTGAGTTGCCGTCATGTTTGATCCAGAATTCAGCGATCGACAAGGGGTTGGCGATCCAGACCTTTTTCTTTCGGACATGTCTGATGAATTGTTCGAGGGCAGAAATTCTAGCAGGCCTACCTTGGAGCTGAGGATGCATCAACAGGTTAAGGTAGCCGCCTTCCTTGTAAATAGCGTCGAAGGCTGATGTTATGGCATCAAGATACTCTCTAGGGTTCTTCACACCACTCTGCAATTCCATAGTGGAAAAATTGAAGCCGTAATGGATCCAATCGTCAAGCTCAGGATGTACCGGAAGCTCAACTATAGTCCGGGCACCTTTCTCCAGGAAATACGGTACATCGTTATCCTTCATTGATGAGTCGTACAGAAAACCGAATTTCTTGATGAACGCAATCGTGTTGTCGCTAAAGTCACCGCCAGGCAGCCTAAATCCCCTAGGTACCTCGCCTCCAGCGCTTTTCAGGGCGTTCAGTCCCTTTTGGAACTCTGCTTCTTCAGCTGCGTAGTCAAGGGCACCATGATTGGTGTGGCTGTATCCGTGGTGTCCTATTTCGTGACCGCGTCTTACAACCTCCTTAACAACTGTAGGATGCAATTCGGCCGATTGACCGGGTATGAAAAAGCCGGCCTTGACATTGTACTTGTCGAGCAGGTTCAAGATCTTGGGCATGGCCACTTTGGGTCCGTACGTACCTTGCGTCACAAGCCTCGGACTGGATTTCGTGATGCCATGTCTTCTTAGCAAATCAATCCATACAAGTTCCGCATCCATATCAAAGGTCATGGTTAATGCACATCGGTTTTTTACAGGCCATTCGATCAATTCTAGCAAGTCCTACGAAGGGTCTCAGAGATCCTTTATTGCTAAACGTCCTCTCAACACGCAATCAGAGGGAATCTGTGACTAAAAAAGTTCCGCCCCCTGGCAATTGCGCTTCCCCTCTGTGCGCTAACTAACTGTTCATCCTTCGACCAGAACAACAATATTCTCTCGGTAGCCGAACGAGTTCAGGGCCTCAAACCGTCGATGTCTATTGGTTACCGTCTAATGAGGTCACTCAACTCTCAGAAGAGCTTTGGTTGCAGCCGTAGATGAATGGGTGCCCACCTATTGCCTGCGAAATTCGCAGACGGCCTTTGTGTACTGCTATGTTCTGAACTTTGTATGAAGAGTCTATCAGGCTCATCGGAGTTTCATAGCAACTCTTTGACAACTCTGGCAATGATGGAACATGGCAATATGACAGGTCTCCCTATAAGGTCCTTGACAACTCCTTTCATTTCATTGTTGTATCCGATACAATCCAAGACTACTATGTCCACGTGTCTCGTACTCAGCCTCTCCGCAGCGCCTCTTATTTCTTCTCTCCACCCCTTTGAATAGGGCGAAGCCGTTTCAATCGCTACGTCGAAGCCCGCTTGTGTCCATTTTACGGAATCACTGCTCTGCGTATCGCTTTTCACAGGAGAGATCACGCCGATTTTTCCATTGACCATTAGGCCACGAATCAGGTGTTGCAAAACCTTCCAAGGATAGATAATGGGTTTCTCTGATGCGAAGTTCGGCCATTCACTTGTACACAGTATCACGATTATCTCAGCCCCCTCGCGTGCTACAGTGTCGATAGATTTCTTGACACGCGGCACGACATGGCGCATGCCAGGTGCAACCACTGTTCCATCCCTCAGCATGGTTTCTTGCGGAAAATCACCTGGTTCGACAGTCAGGCTCAGGACTTGTCTCAAAGTCAGTCCGTCAAGAGCGCCACGTTCCATTATCTGGACCTCCGGTCCGAGAATCTCGCGCATCCCTGGAACCACATCGTCACGAGGAGCTTGGCCTACTGTCACGAGAGCGACAAGATGTGTCAAGTTATCTCACCCCTAGTCTGCGATCCCGTGCGATATATCCTTCTCGTTATTGACGGAGATTGCAGCAACGTGGTGGAATCACAACATATCTCACAACACTTAGCTAAGCACATAAGGGGAAGTCAGTTTCCTTCTACGAAGAACTCGCAAACAGGTTTACAGAGAATAGGGAAGCATTCGATTCATTCGCCAAGGAGAGCAAGGTACTGGTTGTTAGAACTTGCCGCGAAACCATAACGGATGCCATTGAGGCGCGCCACTCGTTCGAGGGCCTCAATCTAGACGATTACTATGTGAAGCCGGTTGTCGCTGGCAGTCGTGCCGAATCCTTGGAGACCGCGATACGCCTAGAGGATAAGGCAATCAAGTTCTATACTGACGTGGCAGAACGCAGGAAATCATTGCTTGTTACAATTCCAATGGCCTTCGAGAGGGTTGCTAAGAGCAGCAAGAACCGGAAGCTCAAGTTGGAATCGCTTCTCAGCGGTTCGACAGTCTGATCGGACAGCACCAATTCCCGATCTTGATATATTGTCCGGAGACTTGCAGGAACAGGTTTTCGACGCCATCAGCTTCTTCGCGGATAGGAAAATCGTAATCTCAGGGACCTTCGCAAGATCGCAAGCTTCCTATGCTTGACTGAGGAGGAAC
>JBAVCK010000032.1:0-7774 GCA_049586635.1 Bathyarchaeia archaeon | reverse complement strand
GTACAGAGAGCAAGTGGCTGAGGCCGCGGCGCGTGTTCTAGGTGAATCTCCACTTTCAAATGTTCTGTCGTATTGATGTGTCCGGCCGCAATGATTTCTGTCCACTCTGGGTTCCTATTTGGACTTTCTCAAGAAGCTTTGCGTACACCCGAAAAGCTTCTGCCTCATCGAGTTCCGTGAATAATGAAACGAGTGCGATCCTTCCACTTTTTCCTGCCAGCCGCTCTGCCAATGCTCGACTCGTCATAAGGTACTTGCCACCGACTAGCACAGAAGAGCGGCCTACGGCAACTTCTCCCGTTCCAGGCATCGCAATTGCGAGGGTTCCAATTCGCACCCTATCTTCAAAGAAGAAGGCTACGACAGCGTTCTCAAACTGCGCGTAGTTCACTCTAAAAGTCCTGGAGTTTACCTCCAAGACTTCTTCATTCATTTCCATGGGAATCCCGTGCCATGTAGGTAGGTTGAGCTTACTTAACTCAACTTGGCGTAAGCCCATGAAATTGCATTGTCTGGGTTGTTTTTCCCTGTCAACTTGTCGAGTTTTTTTGTATTGTAATGCAATACATCTTATCATCAAAGATGCTTAGCGGTCACTGCAACAGAGGCTCCACGGCTTGGCGATGCTACCCATCCCGGACGACATGAAACACCTCATCAACTATGATGAGAAGGTCATCTGGGTTCTGCGTGGCAGTGAGACGGTGGTCGTAAGCGACCAGCGTATTATCATCCGCAAGTCAGGTGGGCTTGGGCTAAAGAAGAGCTTCATTGACTACCCCTACTCCAACATGGTCAACATCAAACTCGACCGCGGCGTACGCAGGGCCAGCGTCGAAATCCTAATGCGGTCTGGCGTTCAAAACATTAAGATTGGTAACCTCGCAAAAGCTGATGCGTTCCAACTTCACCGCATTCTTCGCGAAAACATCGTACACGACCCGACCTCCGGTTCCGGACAACCGTTACCCGTCATCATCCAAAGCCCGGAGCGCCCAACCCATAGTGTAGACAACAGCGGCGAACAAGTGTGCAAGAAATGCGGGCGCAAGGTTGCAGCCGACTTTGCATTATGTCCATTCTGCAGGTACCCGTTCAAAGTCGAATGTCCCGAATGCGGAAAGAGAATCGACAGAAAATTCAAGCTCTGCCCATACTGTGGGGAAGATCTTTCCTACGTCGAGCAGATCGACTTGGAACTGTGACTCCAAGTCAAACCATCAACCATTTCACAGTCGAACTCCTTCATTATATGGCTCTTCGCATTGAGAATCGTGGTCATTTCTGATATTCATTCGAATCTCGATGCTTTCGAGGCAGTCATCGCCAACCTACCTGATTACAATGAACTCTTTTGCTTGGGTGACTTGGTAGGCTATGGGCCTCAACCAAACGAAGTTGTTGAGAGACTTCGCCAGCTTAAGCCCACCGCCGTGCTAATGGGCAACCATGACTACGCGGTTGTAACAGGCGATACGGCAGGTTTCGCTGTCCATGCAGCTGAAGCTGTCGAATGGACGAGGAAGAAAATCGCACCTCAACACCGTGATTACCTGGCCGCGTTGAAGCCTTCAGCCAGCTTGGAAAAGGGCGGTATGCTCCTAGGCCTCTTTCACGGCAGTCCATGTGACCCACTGACCGAGTATATTTTCCCGGGCATACCTAGTGCGGCCGCACGGAAATTGATTGAAAGTAGCGGCGCCGGAATATTGTTGCTCGGTCATACGCATATGCCAATGCTCTATTCATTCGATAAGGAGATGCTAGGTAACCCAGGCAGCGTCGGTCAGCCGCGTGATGGCGATCCTCGCGCGAGCTTCGCAACCTTAACTGTCTCGGAAGGAAGAATATCCTTTGATGTCAAACGTGTGGAGTATGACGTTGACGCAGTCGCAGACAAAATTGTTCGGGCTGGGCTGCCAGTATTCTTGGCTGAGCGCCTGTACACAGGAATGTGAATCGTCTTCCGATGCATGTTTATGCTGATTGGCTGAGGAATTCTTAAGTCACTCTCGTTGGATGCGCTGAGCTACCGAGGGGTCTAGCATGAGACAAACGGCTGGTAAAATGCACGGATGATGGTTGCTACGACCATGCTTCTATTGCCCTTCCGATCGCTTTTATTGCGCCTGGAATTTGTGATTTCGGCAGAGAAACGGCCAGCCTGAAGAACGCGGGGTATTCTCCAAAGGATTGGCCTGGGCTAATGCTTACCCGGTGTTGCTCTAGGAGTTGCTTAGCGAATTGCACTGAATCAAAATTCGGCTTATTCGCTTTGGGGAAAACATAGAAGGCCCCATCGGGTTTGTAGAAAGATACATCAATCTTGTTGAGTTCGCGGCATGTCAGATCCACCTTCTTCATTATCGCGCTAATGCTACGTTGAGCTTCACGACGTCCCTTCTTAATCGCAACGAGAACTGCTCGTTGAGTAAATTCTGGCACACAGGTTACTGCGGTCTGGATGACGCGTCGAATCTGCACTGCTTTCTCTTTCGTCGTTACTAGGTAGGCGATTCGCCATCCTGTTAGACTAAACTGCTTGGAGAAGCTGTTGATGTAGACTGCGTTGCTATAGTCGTTTTCAAGTATGCTCGGCGTTGGAGACCGGACGTACCTGTCGTATACTTCGTCAGACAGAATCATTACGTCGTACTTGCGGGCCATTTCAACTATTTCTTCAAACTTCTTCTTGCCCATCGCTTTGCCCGTCGGGTTGTTGGGACTGTTGACTACTAGCATTCGTGCCCCTTTGCGTAGTTCGGACTCAAGTTGCCCGAGGTCTATGTCCCATCCGTTCTCAAGAGTCGTATTCAGTGGGATAACACGGCCTCTCGCGAAGTGTACGCATTCCTCATATGCTGGCCAGGCGGGTTGGGGTATGATGACGCGTTCGAGCGGGGAGACATAGCTGGTTATGGTGGCAAAAATTGCGAATCTCCCACCTGGCGTAATTAGTACTTGGTCAGGATCAACGCTGGCGTTGTGCTGGGCACTCAATTCCTCTGCTAGGGCCTTCCTCAATTCGGGCAAGCCGGCGGCTGGACCGTAGCCAATCACCTTCCTCTTCCGGAAAGTTTCGCTTAGTGCACGAACAGCTTGCTGGGGTGCCAGGAAGTTTGGTTCTCCCACCTCGAAACGCGTTACCCTTTCGCCTTGAGCCATCAGTTTCTGAGTCAGTTCAAAGATTTCCTTCATGAGTTGATCTTTCGACTGGGTGGGCCGTGCGCGATCTTGTACGCTGATGGGTTCCTCGATGAGTAGCTCTCCTAACCTCTTAGCGAAGGCAGAGTCGATTTCAAGGTCTTTAGCCAAATGCGTCAGGCTGTCCATGGTAGCCTGTTCCGCGTCTGCGTCTATCGTGGGTAGGCCTTTGCTTTCTTTAATCAAAGCGACCTTGTTGCCGAGAACCAACCGTTCCTTGACTAAGGAGAGAAGTTGCTTGTCTGCTTCTCGAATTTGCTTCCTATATTCTTCAAGGGTACTCAATGCACATGCACTCGAACAGAATTTCGCTGAGTGTTGGTACTTGGTTCATTAAAGGATAATCATTTCAGTAGGGTTGCCTTGGTTCGAAATATCCGAGTTCGGTTCCAGTTGTCGAAAGTTTGACGTAACCCACTTCTATTTTGCGAACAGCTTCGACAGGTCTGCAGTAGACTCTGGCTGTACCCTTTCCAAGGCCTATGAGAATGCCAATCTGGAGCATGTAACCATCATTGTTTAGGAGGCCGACGACGAGGTTACTCAGTTCCCGGGCCTTGGGTCCCTCAACTTGGGGAAAACCCTTGGGTGTTGAAATGCTAACCCCTTGCAAAGACATCGCTCTTGTTCTTGCTCCTTCTAAGAACCTTCGGTAGCTCGCTGTACGAATCTCGCGTCTGTCGATTCGAGAACGTGCCAACACTTCCTTGGCGGTGTCGATGCTCAGCGATTGGGCACCTGACCCAGATAATATGGGTTGAAGTTCTGTCCCGTTAGCCAGCCCGATTACGAGGTCCGGTTTAGTTTCGATGATCATTCTGGCCTTGTATGAGATTGCCTCGGGGTCAAGGATCCAACCGTCGGTGTTGATGATTGTAAGTGAATCTTCCATGCGGTCAGAAAGCCGTTTCAGTCCGTCGATGATTTTGGTTTCGACATGGCTTGGGCTTGTGTGACCGATGAAAATTATCGCCTCTGGCCTGAGGTCAACGAGCGAAGAGACGGAAGTTGTAGGTACTGAAGTTCCCACAGTGGTTGGAGGTCCAATATCTGATTGCCCGATGTCTCCATCGACGACAACAGGGCTTAACCCTTGCTGTAACAATCGGTTGATCAGGTATGCGCAAAGCGTGCTCTTGCCAACATCTGTCATCCCAATTACCATAACCTTTCCTTGCTCCATTTCCGCTAAAGCTTCGGCAGCTATCTTCCATGAAGCAGGTATGGTGCTGCCACCGATCTCGAAGATCTCTCCGGACTTGCCAAGTAAAATTTCCAAGTCGGCTTGGGTTCTCGCTTCTACGGGAAGCTGTTTATCTTTCCTAACTGCCAATTTGCGATTTCGGTCTAACGACGCGCCTAAAACTTCGGCATCCCCACTCAAAAGGCGGAGGGAAGCCGGTCCTCGGATGAGTAACGTGTTGTTGGCTGCGAGCATGTGTCGCATGAAACAAGTATCATCCTGCAAAGGTCGGTTCGTTCGCCTTCAATTCTGCAGACATGAATTCAGAGCATATTGCTAAATACGCTATCGCTTCATCCCATGTGCGCCGGGAGGATTCGGTGTTGAAAGTTGCCGATTCCGAAATACGTGAAGGATTGTACTACACTACAGAGCATGAATGGATGAAACTTGAGAATGATAAATGCCGTATCGGAATAACGGATTATGCGCAGAAATCGCTTCACGAGGTTGTGTACGTTGATCTGCCGAATGTGGGGAAAACCTTGACTCAGGGCGTCACATTCGGAACGGTCGAATCAGTAAAAGCTGTCTCCGAACTGTATTCGCCAATTTCCGGCGAAGTTGTCGAGCGCAATGAAAAATTGGTGGAATCACCAGAACTAGTGAACCAAGAGCCGTACGGCGCCGGTTGGATCGTTATAGTTAAGTCTTCGCGCCTGCCAGACGACCTGAAAGCCCTGCTGAATGCAGAAGGCTACATGAAATTTCTCGAGGAAGTTACCAAGAAGAGATAAAGACTCCACAGGAAGGGAGGACCGTTCTTCCATCGTTCATGCATTAATTTAAAAATGCATTGCGCACGAATATTGGGAATGATTCTCGGATGAATTCACCGAACAACTCTACGCTCGAAGAGCGGCTGCAACAGTCTCGAGTGTTTAGACGGCCGGCTTTACGAAAACTGCAGGCACGGAGGCTACAAGAGGGGCAAGAGCACAAGGAAGTATACGAGACCATCGCTTCAGAATTCATGAGCCTGCCCTCCCTTGATAACGTCGACCGGCTCTCAACGGTCTACGGTTACTCAAGAGTTCGTAGAGCCATAAGCCTGCTAGATAACTTGGTCTTCGAAGAATTCTTCTACGGTAAACTCCGCCTATACCCGCTCTGGATCAAACAGTTCACACGCCTACTTGACGCGGCTAGGCCTCGCGCAATCGTAAAGGAATTGCTGACCAGTTCCGGTAATTAGTCGAGCGTGTATCGACGCTCAATAACAAAGGGATTAATCTCGAGTCAACATTAGGCTAATCGCCACAGCACTCGTGTACGACGGAGACACCGATTTCACGGAAGTGGACAGCAAATAGACGGCCTCTCTCACTTTATGAAGGTGCTTTCATCGCCAACAGTTCAAGAAAGAATTCCAACTGGTTGCAAAGGCTTGGATAAGCTGCTCGAGGGGGGCTTCGCAAAAGGAGAGGTTGCATTGATTTATGGTGAAGCCGCAACGGGCAAGACAACTACTGTCATCCAAGCAGCTGCGGCCGCAGCCAAACGTGGCCTCAAAATACTATACTTGGACTGTGACCACTCTTTCACACAACAGCGGTTTCATCAGATTGCCGCAGCGGAGTCTCAAGAAATCAGCCAATTGATCCTGATCTTCTTGCCCGAAACATTTTCAGAGCAGAGAACGGTTGTTGAGTCGCTCGAGAATTATGTCACACCATCTCTTGGGTTGGTGGTTGTTGATTCCATGAGTTCGCTCTATCGCTCGGCATTCCCCAGCTCGGAGAGCATTTTCAGTCTGAACAGGGACCTTGGAAGACAGGTTGCATACCTGGGTGAACTATCTTCATCGCGTAAGATTGCCTGCATACTGACAAGTCAAGTTCACGCTCGCCTCACAACGCCTGGAGGAGATATAGAGCCCGTGGCGCGAAGGGCATTGTTCCATTTTCCGCAGACGATTCTCAGGCTTAGAAGCACTCCCAAACCTGGTATCAGGGAGTTTGTTCTAGAGAGAATCGGGGGCTCAGATGTTGCGAAGGCTAGCTGCCTAGTCGCACTGAGCGAGAATGGGCTGTCGGATGTTCCGGACTAACTCTTATTTTCAAATCGAATGTTAGCGTCTTCTTCTGATGGTGGACAGCTTGTGGCCTTCGACGCAGGATTGGATTTCCGCACTCTCCATAATTGTGCCAACTTACTGCACGAACGGCGCGCCAGTGATTTTCGGCGGAGGCCTGCCAATCGATTTCGGCAAATCCCTTCCTGATAGGAAGAGGATTTTCGGGGACAACAAGACTGTCCGTGGATTCCTGAGTGGCCTAATCATAGGTGCCATAGTAGGTGCCTTTGGGTACATCTTGTTTTCAAAGAATCTGTTTACAATCGCATTCTTGGCGTCAACAGGTGCGCTTTTCGGTGACTTGGCTGGGGCGTTTCTGAAGAGGAGGCTTGGGATTAAGCCAGGTGGCGCATTGCCTGGGGTAGACCAACTGGACTTTGTTGTTGGAGCACTATTGCTCGTTTCTCCGTTCTACAGAATCAGTTGGGGTGCTGTAGCAATACTGCTCTTTGTAACTCCGCCCGTTCACTTTCTCACGAATGTTGTCGCGTACTGCCTACGCCTCAAATCAGCCTACTGGTGACCTAATGCGGTCAGCCGCCGATTTTGGTATTAATCAGCGCAGTCGAATAGAACACTACCAAGAGTACAGTAAGAGTGCCTAGAATGAGCAGAAGGTAGGCATTGCGCGGCCTGTAGGCAAATCGTGTACTCCGCAGCAGCATGTACAGCCCTCCGAGGCCAAGCATGTAAAGGAACGCTGCGATCAAGCTCTCGTTCAAGGTCTGCTGCCCCAAGGTTCCTTTGATTACGACTGAGTATCCTGTAGGAGATGGGAGCAGCGAGATTGGGCGTTCCATTATGTCGTAGATGCCTCCAGCCAAAATGAAGCCGACGAACACAAGAACTGCTATGGCCATAACTGTTGTCGAAGGCTTCATCCTTCGTGCAGTAGGCGACCTGAAAATTCTTAGTGAATAACTGAGATTTGTGAAGGTTCGTTGCAGTCGCCACGGCAGTCTGCGCAGTTTGATTCGAAGGGCTTCCAACATATTCTACGACACACGCATGTGAAATGACCACGAGGCTAAAATATGTTGCCTTGCTTGTGTCCATGAGTAGTGTGTTCGACTATGCCTCAGAAGATTATTTGCGAAGCCTGTGGCTCAATTCTCTATCATGGGCTTGAACTTGAAACACCAACAGAGATCATTCAAAGGCATAATGGTATTTGCCCCCAATGCAAGAAGAAACTGGATTTCGCAACTGAGAAAGTCAAGATTGTTCCTTACGAAGAAACGGCCTAGCCG
>JBAVCK010000031.1:0-16840 GCA_049586635.1 Bathyarchaeia archaeon | reverse complement strand
CTCCAAGATCAATCTGTTCTGCAACTTCTTCCTAAGATCAAGGTCATTGCCAACCCTGAGATCGATGCCATTTTTCCAAATGTGAAACGAGCGATCGTCACCATCACGACAAAAGATGAGCGAACGTTCAAGAAGCAAGAGGACTTCGCTAGGGGAGAGCCGGAGCGGCCATTTACCGAGCAAGAACTGATTGCCAAGTTCCATGCCAACGCGCAAGTCGCTTTGAGCAAGAGACAGCGGGAAGAACTAATTCAAGCTACTCTTACCATTGAACAGTACAATGATGTCCGCAAATATGTGTCCCTTCTAGTTCGTGCTGCAACTCCTCGCTTCGACCGGAAGCAAGTTCGGCGGTGAGAGTCGCCCTCCAAGTCATCCCGTCAAGACTGGGACAGAGGCGAAGGTCTGGCACAGCAGGTCTCCTACGTTCAATGGATGACAACCATAGCCGTAACCCTAGCGCCGAAGAGTTTCCGGGAGACGAGGAAGCAGTATGTGGAAAAGTTGCTAGCAGAATTCAACGGCAGAGCCTGGTCTGATGCGGCCAAGGAGAACTATCATGAAGCCATCAAGTCCTGTAGGTGGCTTAGTGGACTACCTGAGCGTGAGGATCCGGAAGAGACGAAATGGTATGTGTTTTTGTGCGCCCTATCCCATCGTCAGCGCCATTACTGCTTTCTGGGCATGAAGGCGGTTTTCGGCTTCGTCGAATATGACGGAGTTCGGTCCATCCATGACCTCATCCGTTACTTCGAAGCCGCGGTCTGCAGGTAAGCAGTGCATGTAGAGAGCTTTCTTCTTGCAGAGGTCCATCATCTTCTGGTCGCAGATCCAATCTTTGTGCTTGTCTATGAGTTGCCTTACACCGTCTAGGTCAGGGCTAGACCTCTTGGGCGGCAAGTACTCCGTGCTCGTCCATGACTTTGGATAAACCACGTCGGCACCTTGAAATGCTTCTTTCATGTCGTAGGACACTTCGAAGGAGCCTCCGTTTTCATCCGCTAGGCGTTTGCAGTTCTGTATCACTTTGGGATCCAGCTCGAAGCCCTTTGGATGGGCTAGTACGACATCCATTCCGAAGTTTGTCCCAACCAGTGCCACGCTGTGCGGCACGCTGAGCGGTTTCCACGGGCTTGGGGCGTATGCCCAGCTCATCACTAGCTTCTTTCCTTCAGGTTTCGGTAATTTCTCTTTGATGGTTAGTATATCAGCCATTGCTTGGCATGGGTGGAACATGTCGTCTTCCATGTTGATAACCGGGATCTTGGACCATTTCGCGAAGTCGCGCACAATTTGGTTGCCTCTGCCATAGGTCCAGTCTGCGGGTTTTCCGAAGATCCGGATAGCAATCCCATGCCCATATCGTTCAAGCACTCTGGCGGTGTCTGAGACTCGTTCCTTGGTCTCAGCTACCACCTTTGTCTCCCCAACATCACCCACCTTGATTGTTGGGCTGTAGACCGTCTCGGGCTGCAAGTAGTGCGCATGCCCTCCAAGTTGCGTCATCCCCGCCTCGAAGCTGTTCCTGGTGCGGAGCGAGGGATTGTAGAATAGCATGAAGAGCGTCTTGTCGGCAAGGATCTTGTGCGGTTCGCCAACTGCGAACTTCCTCTTGAGGTCCTTCGCTAACTCCAGTACGGCGTCCAGCTCTTCACGAGTCCACTCCCCAGTGTCGATGAAGTCCATGCCCTTCAAATTTGTAAACATCTCTCAACGCCACACGAATTCAGCGGAGTTTTCCGCTCTAAATCTGCATAAATATCTGCCTCGTGGGCTTCATGAGCGGTTTTGGCGCTCGCCTGATGCTATCGAACTTTTTCCGGAATAAGGGCGCCTTGGCAATGCGAACTCTGTTCTTATTAGCTCAAGTAGCCTTGAGACTGCAATTCGAGTCATCTGTTCACCTTGCTGTGCATTAACCTTCTTGATTTTGGTTAGAACGCCCGTCTTCGGAATCAGATCTTTGGTCGGAGGGAGGACAACGTACGGTGGATACCGTTCTGCTGAATCTCCTTTAATCCTGTCCGTCTTTACCAGTTTCGGCCTCAAGTACAACATCATAGCCGTTTCCATGTTGGCTGCGTGTTCCAAGGCTACACCCTCAAAGCCGGGGAAGATTTTGTTGTATTCCTCAGGTTTTATGAGTTCAAACCAACGGGCGACTACGACCTTTACTTTTGCGGGTCGACCGCTGTCCCTTAATGCGAGGTCGACGCCTTCGTTGAGAAACATGCTATTTTCATAATGTCCGTCAAGAATAATGACCTTCTGCACTCCGTGCCTAATCACGTCTCTTAGGAAATCCCGCACAAGCGCCGTTAGGGTTGCTCCGTCCAAACTGCATGTTCCAGGAAAATCAGGTCCACCTGAACTTCCGGGTTGAGGTTTGTATCCCAATGCTATCTGCGGGGCTACTACCACATCCGACTTCTCAGCCAATTTCAATGCAATTTCATAGGGTATGATTGCGTCAACGCCCAAGGGGAGGTGTGGCCCATGCTGCTCTGTTGAGCCGACGGGCACTACTATGACGCCGTTTCTCTTTACGAATGCATCGAAATCCTGCCATGTGATTTCCTGCATGTTCAATTCGAATCACATTCGACTAGCTGTGGTTTGATTTGAAGTATGGGATTACGTGTTTTGCGTACATGTCGATATACTTGTATTCGTCTTGGCTCCAGTTACAGGTGTGGATGTCTTGGAATCCTTCTTTCACGTACCGTTCCAGCCGTCGTATGTGTTCGTCCGGATCAGAGGAGATTATCCAAACCTTCGCTAGTTGCTTCTCATCAAGCCAAACTGATGTGGCCTCAACCTCCCTAGGGTCAGAGACCGGGTACTTGTAGAAGACAGGCATCATTATTGTTCCCCACCGTTTGCATGCTTGAAGAGCCTTGTCGTAGTCTTCATCGTAGGCAACGTTCACTTCAAGTATCTTCGTTATTTTATCGGGGTCCCTTCCAACACTTTTGGCGCCCTTAACCACCGCAGGGAACAGGATCCGTTTGTAGAAGGAGACATCTGTATTCTCCATGGTAAGAAAACCATCGCCATATTTGCCTGCAATCTCCGCGTTGATTGGTCCGTTTGCAGCGACGTACAGCGGAATCGGTTTGTCGGGTTTGGTGTAAAGGTTTGCGTTTCTAAGTCGATAGTACTTGCCCTTGAAGGTGACGAAGTCTCTTGTCCATAAGGCTCGGATTATTCTGATGGCTTCCTCGTAGCGTTCGGACCGTTCTCTGAAGTTCGGCCATTCATACCCTAGCGGCACTTCGTTCATTGCTTCGCCGGCTCCTACCGCCAAGAAAATTCGGTTAGGGTACATTACTCCTAGAGTCGCGTATGCTTGAGCAACCAAGGCGGGGTGGTATCGGAGGATCGGAGCGGTGACAGCGGGGCCTATTGGAATGGTCTTAACGTGTTCTGCGCAAGCTGCAATCCAAGACCATGTAAAACCGCAACCTGCGTCCGTATGAACCCACGGATGAAAATGATCGGTCACCCAAACGGCTCCGAAACCGTTCTTTTCGGCGTAGACGGCCTGGTCAATTAATTCGTGAGGGTTTCGTACCTTTTCCAACTCGACGAAGTATCCAATTCTCAATGTTCCTGAGCCTCACATAGTATGTAGTAGATGTCCGTTTTAGACTATGTCACTTACAGTGTATGCAGTTAACCAACACGGCAAATCTTTTAACGCGTTCAACCGCACTACGCGATTAGGTCTTTCGCTTGGAAACTCCGTCGAAAGTCTTCCTAAGAAAGGCATCTGGCCTTGTACGAGAAATATCGTTTACGGACGTTCTGTTGTACAATATCGCACAGATAAGCATCGGTATCGGCATCGCGTACATTGTGCTCTTTGTTCCGTCCTTCTACCCTGGCAGCAGCATGGAACTATCAATAATCGTCACCACAATTGGATGCATGTTTTTCGCGCTGGTTTATTCCCTGTTCTCGGTGACAATGCCGCGTTCTGGTGGGGACTATGTGTTCGTCACTAGAACACTGCATCCGGCAATCGGTTTCGCAATGAACTGGAACTTCGCCTTATGGGAAATATTCTACGTCGGATGGTCCGCGGGTCTCTTCGGCTTCTTGGGACTATCTACCTTCTTCGCCATACTCGGATCGATCACAGGGAACCCACAGATGGCGACCTATGCCCAGGCGGTCAGTACTCCGAATGGGTATGTCCTCCTAGGAAGTGTGGTCCTTATCTTGTTCACATTGCTCCTGATTTTCGGGGTCAGATCATATTTCAAGTTCCAGACGGCGAGTTTCATAATCGCTTTTGTTGGTAGTCTGCTTACAATAGTTGTCCTTGCAGCTACAAACCCTGCTTCGTTCATAACTGCGTTCAACCACTACGCTTCTGCGCTGGGCGTGGCATCACCCGACGCATATCACGACATTATCAACGAAGCAGTCAAGGCAGGCTACACGACTGGTGCTGCCTTCAGCTGGGATGCAACATTGAAGAGCACTCTCTGGCCTTTCCTTGCTTTAGCAATCTCAATGCTCTCAACCGTTTTTGCTGGTGAGATCAAAAGCGTCAAGAAGAACCAGATGGTCGGCATACCAGCCAGCCTGGTATTATGTGGCGGTCTCTTCGTTGTAATGGCATACCTCATTGTCAGAACCGTTGGGTACGATTTTCTGGGTGCGGCAGGATACCTCTATTATGTTAACCCATCCGCCTACCCACTTCCAACAGCGCCTTGGTACAGCCTTTTCGCAGCGTTAGTGAGCTCCAACATCGTTGTCACTTTTCTGATTTTGGTGAGTTTCGCAATTTGGTCGATTTACTGGGTTGCTGTATGTGCGATCTATTCGTCCCGAAGTATGCTCGCATGGTCCATTGACAGGCTAACACCAAAATGGGTTGGAAACGTCAGCGAGAAATATAGGACACCAGTCAGTGCAATACTCATTTCAATGTTTGGCGGATGGATTTTTCTGCTAATCTATGCATACACACCTTACCTGGTTACTCTAGTAGGAATGCTTGGACTGGCGATCACAATTCTGTTTGTCTGCATCGCTGGACTGGTACTACCATACCGTAGGCGAGAAATTTTCGAAAAGTCGCCTGCTAACTACAGAATCGCCGGCATTCCCGCCATAAGTATCTTCAGCCTTGGAGGAATTATCTACCTAGTCTATACAATCTATCTCTTCTTGATTGACAGCGTAGTCGCCGCAAACACGCCGAGCAACGAAATCGCAATTGTAGGATTCATCGTGAGCGGATTCATCTACTTCTACGCTGCACGTGCATACCAGAAGAGCAAGGGCATTGACGTAGACCTTGCATACAAAGAAGTCCCAGTGGAGTAAACCCTCACGCCTCTGGGTTTTTTCTCGTTTGGTAGACATGAGCCATAAGACTGCATCCACGACACATGTCATGAACTGGGCGATTATGAAGCCCTGGCGAAGCCAAAGAACACGAAAGCGGCGGTAGCATTGCCGCGGGCAGCTCTGATCGCAATCCCTGCTCGGCGCGGCAAAGCTGCTGGGGCTAAGAAGGGGCAGCTTGTCAAAGTGATTAACACACACGGCACGCAAGTCGTCGACACATGGGCGTTCAACGCAGACGATTTGCATGAGTTTATGTCAATGGAGCACACGCGGCCCCACACAGGGCACATAATTCCCAAGGTTGGCGACATCATGTACACGAACAAGCGTCGCCCGATTCTCACCTTCATGGAGGATACGTCGCCTGGAATCCACGACACCATCATCGCCGCATGTGACCGGTACCGTTACAAGTTCCTAAATTTCGAAGGCTATCACGACAACTGCACAGACAACCTCCACGCCGCTATGGGCGAACTCGGTCTCACCCCGCCTGAAACCCCGAGCCCCTTGAATATGTGGATGAACACCCCGGTGGGCCAGGAGGGTAATATTCAGTTTCTGCCGACTGTGGCGAAGCCAGGTGACTACGTGGTTCTACGGGCAGAGATGGATGTTGTGATGGTCTTCTCAGCTTGCCCCCAAGACATACTGCCGATAAATGGCCTCTCATGCAAACCGGTCGAATGCCATTTTCAAGTAACTTAGCGAATTGATGGATCTAACCACCAAGAACGGTATCGGATTCTCCACGTATCGGAAGTGACCTACGTGCTACGCTGAACCGCGTTCTGAACGCTTTATTTCTATTCGACTGGGATTTCCCGGAACGTTAAACTTACGTCGATTCCCTGTTTCTTCCTGTAAGCCTTCATCACGTAGAAGAGGATGAAGCCAACGACTATGAATCCCACGACCATTGCGAGGGAAGTAAGGCTGTTCGCTCCAGCTCGTGGGTCTGTGATCATGATGTAGATCGCCACAATGTTCGTTATGGCGTTGATCGCGCCGAATATCGAAATCACTGGGATACCAGCAATTTTCCAGTCCACTCCTGAGCGGTTGAAGAACTCCTTCTGTCTGAACGGGAAGATCATGGCTGCAATAGACGCGAGTAAGAAGACGAAGCCGATTCCAAGCGAACCTGAAAGTACACCTAGCCAAGTGGTGAAGGCGATTCCTGCAAGAAACAGCGCGCCGCCGATCCCTGAGAGAACTATCGTGTTGATTGGGGTGCGGTATCGCTCACTGACATGTGCGAAGACATCTGGAAGCATTCCGTCCATAGCCCATGCAAAGGAAGTTCTGGAGGTGAAGACGTAGACAGTTGCGGTAAGGACGAGGAACCAGCTGAACCAACCGAACAGTATGAACGAGCTGAGAATCGCGTTGTCGGTGAGCAGAGCCGTGAAGAGGTTGTACCATGGAGACACTGGAATTGGCAGCGCGGATGGGTTATTGAACATCAGGTACGTCGCCGCCCCAAGGAAGTCGTAACCGAACACCCTCCCGCCCAAGAAGAGTAATAGAAAGAACAACACGCCAGTCACGAGAACGGACCCAACCATTCCGAACAGTTGACTCTTCTTGACACTCTTCACCTCTCCCGAGTAAGATGCGGAGGTCATACAGAAACCGATCGCAAGCCAAGGCCAGACAAAGAAGAACACGGTTTCCAACAATGAAAAGGGCGTTCCTGAACCGAATCCGTTTTGCGTCGCCGTTTGAATAATCGCATGGTATGTGTCGTCCAAGTTTGAGTATGGCTTCGAGAAGGCGTTGAAGCGGGAGATGAAGGTTTCCTGGCTAGTTGTAGCGAGAAGCGCGATGACCACAATTGTGCTTGCCACAGCAATTATGAAAACGACCTTCTGGAAATTGAAGTAGTTTTTCATCCCAGAAGCCAACAGGATGCCGTAGAAGACAATGCTGATAATTCCAATCATGAAGTATGCGTTCGGAGTTCCAGCCCACTGACTCATTGAGATTAGGCCTGGGCTGTTGGTCACGAAGCCGATGCCGGCTAGCATCGGCGCCACGCCTTGGAACCCAAGCATAGCCGCGTTCAGGCCGAGATAGAATAGCATCCAGACAAAGAAGTTCCAACTCATAACAAAACCTAGTGTCGGATGAATTATGCGCGTAATGTAGACGTAGTCTCCCCCTGAACGGGGATATACTGAAGCCAACAATGCGTATGTGAGACCTTGAAAGAGAGCCACAATCGTCGTGATGACGATTGATAGCTCAAGGCTAGCGCCGGGGTAGGAGATCCAGTAGAGCACGATGAAGAGTGTGTACCCGATGCTGATCATGAACATGTTGTAGGCGAGAACATCAAATCCCGAGACCTCTCGGACAAGGCCTGAGGCTTTCCTGACAAACGTTCTGGGTTCAGTCATATCTCACATCTACTCCGATCGCTCATGATTGAAAGTTCGATTGTATATAACATCGAGGGTGCACGTTCAGTTAGCGATTCATTCTCAGCTACTCGACGGGTATCTCTTGGAATATCAGGTTCACGTCGACGCCTTGCTTCTTCCTGACATACTTCATGACGTAGAAGATTATCACACCTACGACCAGGAATGCGCCCACTAATTCCTCTGATGTCGGACTGTTCGCGAAGGCTCTCCAGTCAAACAGCATAATGTAGATTGCTACTCCGTTTGTTATCGCATTCAATAGACCGAGGATACTGATGACAGGCACTCCCGCTATCTCCCAGTTAATTCCGGACTTCTTGTAGAAATCCCTCCGTCTGAATGGAAAGATCATCGCAGCCACTGAAGCCAGGAACCAAACGAGTCCGATTCCCAGCGTCCCGGATAACACACCGAGCCAAGTCGTGTATGCAATTCCGGCAAGGAATATTACTGCGCCGACCGCGGAAAGTAGGATTGTGTTGACAGGAGTTCTAAACCTCTCACTTACGTACGAGAAAGCATTGGGAAGCATTCCATCCATCGCCCAGGCGAAGGATGTTCGAGTCGTGAAAAGGAAAGCTGCAACTGCCAGAACCAAGAACCAGCTAAACCAACCCACCAGTATGAACGAACTCAACGCGACGTTGTCCGTGAGTAAAGCCGTCCAAAGGTTGTACCAAGGAGTGACAGGAATTAGAAGCGCCGCGGGGTTATTGAACTGCAGATAGCCCATTGCGCCAATAAAATCGTATCCAAATACTCTGCCACCTAAGAACGCCAGCAGTATGAATAGGAAGCCCGTAATGATAGCTGAGCCGAGCATGCCGAAGATCTGGCTTTTCTTCACGCTCTTCACTTCTCCCGAGTACGACGCAGAGAGCATGCAGTAACCTATCGCTAGCCAAGGCCAGACAAAGAAGAACACGGTTTCCAACAATGAAATTGGAGCGCCAGGAGTGAAACCCTGTGCAACAGCGGTCTGAATTGTTGCACTGTACGTGTCATCAACATGGGAATATGGTTTCGCAAGGGCGTTGAAACGCGCAACGAATGTCTCGTGGCTTGTTGTTGCCAGGAGGACCATCATGACAATAGTGCTCGCCATCGCGATTACGAAGAGTACCTTCTGGAAGTTGAAATAGTTCTTCATGCCAGAGATCAAGAGCAGAGCGTAGATGATTATCGCTGCCGTTCCAATCATGAAGTAGGCGTTCGGAGTCCCAGCCCACTGGCCCAATGAGATCAGGTTGGCGTCCCCCGTTATGAATCCAATCCCTCCCAAAGTGGGCGCAAGGGCCTGAAAACCAATCATACCAGACTGAAGGCCTACGTAGAATACCATCCAAATCCAAAAGTTCCAGCTCATCACGAACCCAAGTGCTGGGTGGAGAATGCGTGTCATGTACACGTAGTCGCCACCCGAGCGGGGGTAGGCGGAGGCTAACAAAGCATACACGAGGCCTTGGACGATGCTGACGACAATTGTCAGGACAATAGACCATTCAAGGCTGGCCCCTGGGTAGAGTACCCAGTAGAAGAACATGAAAAGGGCATAGCCCAAACTGATGATGAACATGTTGTATGCGAGAACATCGACAGCAGACACTTCTCGGACGAGGCCAGAAGCGCGCCTCACAAACGTTTTCCGTTCAGTCAAGAATCCATCCCCTGTTGTGTTTTCAAAACTTGTGCTGGTTGTGACTGAGAATCGGTTATATTGCTTGTGTTAAGAGAGTATATAACCAAAGTACGGATTCACGGCGTTACTATTGGACAGCTGACAAAGGACTCAGCTGCAATCAGAAAACTTTTCAGAACGCAAATCCGGAACGAACAGCTTGGGCGCGCCTAGAAGAGGAGCCAATAAACTCGTTGAACTCGCAGTACGCATCGCACTGCAAATGGCGAGAAGACACTCTTGAGAAGAGACCCATTAAGTCCCAAACCGGCAAGTCAGAAATCACGATGACGCGTATGACGCGGCGCAGAGCGGGCAAGGACATAAGGATTGGCCGTTTCTCTAGGTCTACAAGAAATCAGCCGGTGACCATACCTTCACGAAAACAACTGGAAGCAAGACGTTAGAATTAGCTTTTTCAACTCGTTCGGTTAACTAGCCCTCCACCTTTGAGTTGAGATATGTGTCGATAGACAAGGCGAGCCTCTACGTCAATGAAGCGTTAAAACTAGTTCAGGAAGCGGAGAAGAGGGGCATCGATCTTCGTGTCATGGGAGCGGTGGCTTTCAGAATTCATTGCCCCGAATTCATCAAGCTCATTGACGCAATGAACCGGCCGCTGACCGATCTCGACTTCATAGGCTATCGGAAGCAAAGGTCGGACACCATTAAGATGTTCAAGGAGCTCGGGTACACGTTGGACAAGGAGATGCTAATTCTTGGTGAGCGCCTCAAGTTTCACAGCTCTTCAAATGGCCCAGATATTGACGTTTTCTTAGATGAACTCCGGATGTCTCATACCCTTGTTTTCAAGGACCGTCTCAAATTGGATTTACCCACTATTCCCTTGGTCGATCTTCTGCTAGAGAAGATGCAGATAGTACAGATCAATGAGAAAGACATCAAGGACACGATACTTCTGCTACGAGAACATGCGGTTGGGAATGGTGAATCAGAGACAATCGACACCCAGCACCTGTCGAAGCTGCTTTCGAACGATTGGGGATTCTACTACACTGTGACAACGAATCTGAAGAAAGTGATGGAATTCCTACCAGTCTACACCGCACTCTCAGAAGACGACCAGAAAGATGTTTCCTCGAAGGTCTCAGCACTCATCGAAAAGATAGAATCCGCGCCGAAGAGCGCGAAGTGGAAGATGAGAGCGACTGTCGGCACGAAAAAAAAATGGTACGAGGATGTGGAAGAGACCCACATTGGTTGACTGTATCGCTTCGAATTTGATGAGATGAGAAATTCATGGGTTTTCATCAGTCTTCGTTTGATGCATACCAGGTTTCCAGAGAACAAGAGTGAATTCACATGAAAAATGTCAGTTTCGGCATACTAACTCCTCAAATGTCACTTCAATTTGACCAGCTTAGGCGGATTTGGATTGAAGCAGAGACATGCGGTTTTGAGTCTGCATGGATAGTTGACCACTTCATCCCATACGATTACCCTGATCGCTCCGTCACCGAGCCAATGCTTGAATGCTGGGTGACCTTAGCGGCATTGGCGCGAGAGACCGAGAAGATCAGGCTAGGCCCCCTTGTGTCGTGTAATTCGTATAGGCCGCCGCAATTACTCGCCAAGATGGCCGCGACTCTCGATTGCATAAGCGGAGGCAGGTTGAACTTCGCCATAGGAGCTGGATGGTTAAGGCTGGAGCACGAGGCATACGGCTACGGTTTCCCAAAGACTCAGCTTAGAATAGAGAGGCTTGGAGAGGCGTTTGAGGTCATCAAGCGCATGTGGACTGAAGAGAAGGCGAGCTTCAATGGAAAATACTACACAATCACAAGCGCCGTGAACTGCCCTAAACCCGTTCAGAAGCCTCATCCGCCGTTTTACATCGGAGCCGAACATGAGAAGATCTTGAAATTCGCTGCAAGACACGCGGACGTCTGGAACTTTCCCTCAGACATCAACACCTACTCACCTGAGCAATACAAGGAACGCGTGAATATCCTCGAAAATGAGTGCCATGCAATAGGACGCAACCCAGACACGATCAAGAGATCATGGCTAGGCATCGCAGTCTTAGGGAAGGACGAGAAGGAAGTCGATGAAAAGGTAGCGTTGATCAAACCGAAACCACTAACGAAGCAACAGGTGATGAGGGAGATCGTTGGGACACCGGAAACTTGTCTTCAAAGACTAGGAGATTACGTCGACCTAGGAGTCTCGGAGTTCCTGCTAATATTTCCAGAACTCTACAGGCCCGAAATCCTTCATGAATTCTCCAACGAAGTGATGGACAGATTCTGAGACATGCAGACCAAGCCGATCTCAGGCTACCCGGACGTGAACTGGTAACTCTTCACCTTGTCATCCTCGAAGACTATGAGTGCTCCCCTGAGGATTCCCTCGCCATATTCGCTTCCCGGGTTCAGACAGAGGGTCCGGCCTATCTTCCCTGTTCCTCTCGATTCATGAATGTGCCCATGCAAGCCTAGAAGTGGTTGATACTTCTCCATTGCAGCCCTTACAGCTGTGCTTCCTACCGGTATCATGAGCATCTCACCGCCCGGCGACACAACTGGTTTCAGGTCTTTGTCGAGTTTTGGCGCCGAGTCTAAGTTCGAGTCGTAGGGTGGGCAGTGAAGGTTGAAGATGCAGTTTTGCATGTTGGTAACCTTTGATGCCATGTCTTCGATCTTCTTCGCCAACTCTTCCTCAGGGATGTCTCTGGGGCAGTTCCACGGCGTTATGTTCGTGTAACCAGTGCTAATCATTTCATGCTTGTCATCAATGGAAACAACCTTGCCCTCGGGGTTAATCACAAATTGGGATGCGTTGAGTGCCTCATCGATATCCATTCGGTCATCGTTGCCGGGCGTTATGATGCATTTGATTCCAGTTTCCTTCAACTTCTCCTCAGCCGTTTTGACCCAGTGTTCAACCCGCTGGCGCATTAAGTCAGAAAAGAGTCTGTCAACCTCCGCACGATCAGCGTTGAGCTTAGCCATCCCTTCCTTCGTGGTTCTGAACGGGTAGTAGCCAGCGTACATGATGCTCTTCTCAAGCTGCTTCGCGTTATCCTCTCCTTTTGCGGTCTGCATTTTGCCCAGAAATTCGGCGTCGTAGCCTTGGGCAGTCTGAATCATGGGAATGATCATCTTGCCGGTAATGTCGCCACCGCAGATTAGCACGCTTGCCTTGTAGAACTTCCCAGCGTTAATGAATTTCAAGAAGCATTGCTCGGAACCATGAAGGTCAGTTGTGTAAAACATTCTGGTCTGCATCGAAAGCTCCAGCTCTCCTTGTGTGAGAGTGATTCAATATTAAGGCGACGTTCCAAGATATAGGAATTCGGACCGACTGTTCAACCTCCGAACGGCTGACAATGGTTAATACAATATAGACAAATGCGATTGCAGGTACTAGCTATGAACTCCGTCACTTCGAAGCTGGAAAAAGGTAAGCCGCCTCATCCGGTGCGCGCAAGCTATCTCGAAGAATTGAAGCTTCTATGGGACGAAGAATGGGGAGCCCAAAGCGAGGTTGGAAAGCTCAGAGTTGTCATGGTTCACAAACACGGAGACGAGTTTCGTCCGGATATAATCGAGGATTTGGCATGGTACGGAGTCTCGGAGTTCCCGGACTACCAAAAAGCCGTTCAACAACACGACCACTTTGTTGACGTCCTGAAACAGGAAGGTGTCGGAGTTAATTATCTCAATCCTCCCTCCCCTGCTCACGGACCGTATTCCGCGGCGAACCCACGAATTTGGGCAACTCGTGACCCTGGGGTCGTGATCAAAGGGGGGGCAATAGTTGGTAGGATGGCCTTGCCTTGGCGTAAGAAGGATGAGGTCTTCTGGTCTCGCCGAGTGATGCAGCTAGGCTGCCCGATCCTGCGAACTGTGGCGGGTCATGGTAATTTCGAAGGTGGGAATGTTGTTTGGCTAGACCATGAACATGTCTGTATTGGGCAGTCAATACGAACAAATGCGGAAGGAATTGCGCAGGTTACAGCGGTAATGCAGGAGGTTGGTGGCGTCAAAGAGGTCAGGGTAGTGCCAATACCAGGTTATCTAGAGAATATCCAATGGCCGGCTGGAGGATACGCTCACCTGGACGTAGTCTTCGGTATGGCGGACGTGAATCTTGGAGTAGTATACCCGCCTGGCGTTCCATTCGATTTCATAGAATATCTGAAATACAAGAAGCAGATTCAGCTGATTGAAGCATCGCCCGAAGAAGTGAGAAACGAAGGCTGCAACATAGTCGCGTTGGCGCCGCGAAAAATCATACTAAACGAAAGCAATCATAAAGTCAGAAAAGCCTTGGAAAAAGAAGGAGTTGACGTAATACCTGTCGACTTCTCAGAAATCTGCAAATTCGGAGGAGCAGGCCACTGCGCCACCGGCCCACTTGTTCGCGATCTCGGTCCCTCAATTGGTTAGTCGAAGTTCGAAGGAGAGACGGAAAGAGCTAAGAAAGAAATGGCACACTAATGTTGAGGAGATTGCTAGATGACGGCGAATAACCAAAGAATGAAAGAACGGGTTCTGGGAAAGATAAATCAGAATAAGGATTCTGTAGTTGGCCTGTGTTCGAAAGTTGTCCAAGTGCCGAGTGAGAACCCACCCGGTGACACACGTGACGTAGCTGCCTTCCTAAAAGATTACATTGAACGTCAAGGTTTCAGCGTACGAGTCTACGATCCTCAGAAGAACATGCCGAATCTCGTCGCAACTATTGGATCCGACAAGAGCAGGAATCTGGTTCTGAATGCGCATATGGACGTATATCAAGCTGACACTGGAGCGGGTGCATGGTCTGTGCCGCCGTTCTCAGGTCTCGTTAGAGATGGTAAGATTTTCGGCCGGGGTTCCTCAGACATGAAAAGCGGCCTCACCGCTCTTGTAATGACATTTGTGCGGCTGGGCGAAATCGAAAAGGAACTCCAAGGTAGACTTACCATAACTCTTGTGTCAAATGAGGAAGCTATGGGGCCGTGGGGCACACAGTGGCTAATTGATAACGTGCCCGAGGTTCACGCTAATGCGACACTTAGCGGAGAGCCCAGCGCACCTCGAGCTGTTGTCATCGGTGAGAAAGGGTATCTCTGGTTAAGAATGAAAACCTATGGAAAATCTGCCCAGGGTTCCTATACGGCCTTGGGTGACAATGCCATCGTCAAAATGGCCAAAGCGGTTTCCATTGCAGACAAGCTGAGCATGGTTTCAAGGAATGTCCCAACCGAACTTAAGAAAGCTCTTGGTGAACAGAAACTCTACTGGGACAAGTATTATGGCAAAGGAGCGGGCAAACTATTGGATCGGATAACCGTGAACACTGCACGTATATCAGGTGGAAAATTCATCGGCCTCATCCCAGCTTATTGCGAAGCAGAGCTGAATACGCGAGCGCCTGTCGGAACCGCAACGGAATATATCGAGAAGACGCTGCGCAAGATGTTGAACCAAGCGGGACTTAGCGGTGTCGAGATAGAGGTCGTGAACAAGAATCAGCCGAATTATACTGGACCCAAGGAACGAATTGTTCAGCTAATGACTCAGAATGTCAACGCAATAGTCAAAGATAGAGCTCTATTGGCTGTTGCAATTGGGGCGAGCGACCAATGGAGATTCAGAGCCAAAGGAGTACCGTCTGCAAGGTATGGACCGGCTCCTCACTCTATGGGTGGCAACGACGAGTACATCTACATTAAGGAACTTCTGAACGCGGCGAGAGTTCACTCCGCCACTGCGATAGACTATCTGACAGACACCAATGACGGAACAAGAGAGGCTGACAATTGATCCAATTCACGGCGGGTGAGCGGATGAGCATTTGGCCAAACAATGCTAGGTGCGCAGTGAACATTGGTTTTGATGTTGACGCTGAGACCATGTGGATCGCAAGGGACCCGGAATCCGTCCGAAGACCGGGGCTTATGTCTCAGGGTGAATACGAGATAAGGGTTGGTCTTCCGCGAATTCTGAGATTACTCGACAAATATCACATCAAGACAACTTTCTTCGTACCCGGATGGGTAGCAGACCACCACCCTGATCAAATACGCGCGATCCACGATAAAGGACACGAGATTGCACACCACGGCTACCTCCACGAATGGTTGGACTACAACATCCCACTTGATCAAGAAAGTGCAATTCTAGAAAAAGGAATCAACAGCCTCAAGGCTATAACGGGCGAAGTCCCACGCGGCTACAGACCACCGGGAGGTGAACTGACTCCGAATACAATCAGGCTTCTAAAAGGGCGGGGCTTTTTCTACGAATCTTCTCTGATGAACGATGAGGTTCCCTACTTCTTGAAGCTAGATGGGAAAAGTTCTGATTTTGTTGAGCTTCCCATACACTGGGTTTTGGATGATTCTGTCTATACGAATTGGAGCATGCGTTGGCATTCTCAGAAGGTGATGGCGAACCCCAGTCACATTCTTGAAATCTGGAAGAGCGAGTTCGACGGTTACTATGAGAACGGAGGCTGCTACATGCTCGTCTGCCATCCTCAATTGATAGGCAGACCACACAGGGCAAAGATGCTCGAAGAACTCGTAAGATACATTCGAGGCCATTCCGATGTCTGGATTGCCAAGGGCATAGAGATAGCCACACATTGGAGAGAAACAAAACGTTCTCGCTGACTGACGTGTTCATAATCTCGGGCCTTAGCCCAAGGTGAGGGACGGCAAGTGGAATGCGTTTAGGAGTAATCGTCACATCTCCGCGACTTGGAAATGTTGGTTTGCAGCGGAGGTTAGACTCCTATAGGAGATCCGTGTCTAGTGGGACCGAGGTAGTTCTTGAGAAGACCACGGGCGGCCCAGACTCGACGGATTCCAGGTACGAGGAGCTGCTAGCAGGGCCATACATTATTGATGCGGCAAAGAAACTCGCCTCGAAAAATGTTTCCGCCATCATCGTAAACTGCTTCCTTGACCCGGCCGTGGGTGCGTTGCGGGAACTCTTCAATCTGCCAGTTGTCGGGCCGGGCGAGGCCTCGATTCTGACGTCAACCATGGTGGGCAGTTCGTTTTCCATTTTAACAATTCTAGACAATGGAATTTCAATCATAGAAGAACTTGTTCGAAAGATTGGCCTGTCGGGGCGCCTCGCTTCAGTCAGAGCACTCAACATGAAACCTGATGAACTGGAATCCAACTCCCAGCGAGTCGAAGAAGTACTCGTGAGTCAGGCGAGAAGTGCTGTCTACGGTGATGGAGCTTCAGTATTAGTCTTAGGTTGTACCAGTCCGGAAATCGCATTCGCAGCGGAAAAACTCAGCAATTCTTTGAAGGTTCCGGTGATAAATCCTGTTAGGGCTGCGGTTCAAATGGCTGAGTCGCTAGCTAGACAGAAACTAAGCTCCAGCAGGTCTGCCTATA
>JBAVCK010000030.1:0-3433 GCA_049586635.1 Bathyarchaeia archaeon | reverse complement strand
CTAACTCCAAGGATGCGTCGCCCGACAATAACGGGGACAATCCACGGGAGCATTTCCGCACTCAGGATGACGGAATCGAACCTGTAGCTTGCAATCAAATCAGGCAAGACCCTGATGCAGAAATATAGATAGGAAACAATTGGCAGCAACTTGCGCACGGCAATCTGCCTTATCGTGAAGTTCTGCTGGCGACGTATATGCATCTCCTTCACGACAGGAAGGACACACAAGATCTCATTTCCCTTTCTTGCCATTGCTTCGAAGACCCTAACGTTGCTAGATGAATTCACGCTCGTGTCAAGAAACATGAACCAAATGATGAGTACTCTCAATTATACCCAAACGCTCGCTCGAACTGTCCGAGGCCGCGACTGATTTATACTCAGTGAGAAATAAGCTAGTGTCTAGATGCCTCCCAAGCGCGCAGTGAGCTCAACGAGACGTTCCAACAACCCATGACGACACACCGAATCTGCACGTGAACTCAAATTGAACAGCCCGAGTCTAGAAGAACTCCCTGCTGTAAGAATAGCTCGCGGAGCTTCATATCTCATTATGAATGATGTGGCAACCACTATCGTCGGCTTTCTCAGCTTCGCGATTATTGTGAGACTGCTTACGCCAACCGAAGTAGGGGTCATGGCAATTCTTCTCCTCGTCCTTGATCTTTCTCAAACGGTAGTTGACTTAGGTTTGCCCTCTGCGTTGAACAAGTTTGTCGCCCAATCTGACCGCTCCACAGGAGCCTATCTAATCCGGACGGCCTTGCGTCTAGTAGTCCTCTGCTCATTTGTAGCCGGCGCGGTCACGGTGTTCCTAAGCGCGAAACTGTCTCAATCCTTCTCGGGAACAATGATGTATGCCTCAGCGTTTGCAGTGTTGGGAATTGCCGTAATTTCGGCTGGTGTCTATGATTCCCTTACCGGCATTCTGATGGGGGGAGGCAGGGTCAAAGAACTGGCGACGCTGGACGCTGCACGGTTTTTCTTGCAACAGATCTTGGCGACTGGTCTCGTAGTGTTGGGTTGGGGGCTTGTAGGCGTAATGACTGGCTGGGCTATCGGGTACACTCTGTTTGCTTTAGGCGGTTATCTAATCGCATATAGAGCCTCAAGAGTTACGAAATCCAAAGTCAGTCTTAGAGGGTTGCTTCGTTTTTCAGGTCCCCTTTATGCACGTGATTTCGTAGGATTTGCGTACACGTGGGTAGATCGAGCACTGCTCCTCCTTTTCGTCCCGCTTTCTCAGCTGGGCATTTATAACGTGGCTTTTGTTGGTTTTGGAATTCTTGCCTCAACCCCGGGCGCGATCGCGGCCTCGCTCTTTCCCCATTACTCAAAGTTGTCTACGAGGAGCAGTAAGAAGCTGGAAGACGCAGTTTGGTCAGCCTCGCGTTATATTGCGTTGATCGTTAGTCCGCTAGCTCTTGGTTTAGCCGCGTTAGCGCCCACAGTCCTACGAATTTTGGGCGGGGCAACTTACCAGACGGGAGCGGTCGCTTTGGCGATCCTTAGCATCTTGCTTTTTGTCACATTGTCTTCCTACTCGTTGGGTGCAATCCTTGTAGCTCTGAATCGTCCCGCTCAACAAGCAATCATCACCCTGGTAGGTGCATCCATCAGCTTAATGTTCGGAGTTGTTCTCATACCGCGCCTAGGAATAAACGGCAGTGCTATCGCACGCGGATCAGGAATGGTCGTCGGTCTGATAGTCACTGCTTGGTTCGTTAGAAGGAGCATTGCCCTGAAGTTTGACTTGGCTACAATATGGAAAACTGCTGTGGCGGCAAGCATCATGGCACTCATTGTCCTCACGATGGAAGTCTCGCTGAAGTCGGTTTTTCTTGTGCCAGCGTACGTCCTGATAGGAGCGTTTGTTTACATTCTCGTTCTCAGGTTTGAGAATGCTGTCAATCAGGCAGACATAAGGCTCTTCAAAGCTTTCGCTGGCGAAAGTCTAGCCGGAGTCGTTGACCGACTTGGAGCCTTCCTTACGAGGTAACAAATCAATTATTCCATCGCGGATTTGGGAGATTGCAAGCCTCGACTTGCGGTGCAGAGCTTGAGCAACTTCAGACTTCACATTAGGAATGACAAACTTTGGAATAGATCTGGCAGAACATGCACTAGAGGCAAAGCATACCTGGACGGAGAATTGGTTGGAGACCAGCGCTTGTCTCTTGCGATTTCGCGTTTGAGATCGCTCGACGAATTCCTGTCTTTCCTAAAGCAACTGAATGGTTTCTTTGCGATAGTTCATGAAATCGATGACGCATGCTTTTTGGCCGTGGATCACGTAAGAAGTTGCCCACTATTCTATGGGAAAGGCACCGATGCATTCTACGTCAGCGACGACGCGCAGTGGATTCGGACAGAAATTAGAGATCAACGGATTGACGAAATGTCTGCGGCTGAGTTACTCTTAGCTTCCTACGTGTCGGGAAGTGATACATTATGTCCGAATGTGAAACAAGTGCAGGCCGGGGAAACGCTGGCCATCCGCTCCACCTCCGAGGGATTTCATGTCACGCCTATTCGACATTATGAGCACGGCCATGGCAACCTGATCCGCGACTCATCTGAGCAACTCCTCGCGACCTTAGATAGTACCATGATCGGCGCTTTCAACCGTCTAATCACCATGGCAAAAGGACGGACATTGGTCGTGCCATTGAGCGGTGGTTGTGATTCCCGAGTCGTGGTGCTAATGCTCCAGCGCCTAGGATTCGATAACATTGTGGCATTCAGTTATGGGAAGCCGGGGAATGAGGAGTCACAGATCAGTAAGAGGATAGCATTGAGCCTCGGTATTCCATGGAAATTCATCCCGTATAGCAAGGAATCGTGGAGTAGATGGCGTCATAGCGTAGAATGGAAGGCGTATTCAGAAATGGGCGACGGGCTATCTTCCGTCCCACATATTAAAGACTGGCCGGCGGTCTGGGAACTTCGGAAACAACAACTTGTTCCCCAGGATAGCATATTCGTTCCTGGGCATCTGGCGGCACATCTCATCCAACACCCGGATTATCCCATAACCTGGCTAAGACCCGGAGTAATCGAGGAGAATCAAGTCCTCAACTCCATCCGCGAAGCACCCTTCACATCCTGGTCTCACCAGAGGGAGGACCTCGAGCTAAGACTCGAAGAGAAAATGCTGAGGCTTCTGGGCACACACCATTCATACACAACGGAAGAAGCCACCGACGCTTTCGAACGTTGGTGGTGGCAAGGATATGAGGCCAAATTTATCATAAACTCTGTTCGTGTCTATGACTTCTGGGGTTACGAGTGGTGGCTCCCCCTCTGGGACCTCGAAGTTGCAAAATTCTGGAGTAGAGTCCCAATCGCACATAGGGTCAGGAAAAATCTTCAAATTGCTCACATGCAGAGGCTTGAGGTTGCAACATTGGGATCAACGACAACATTACAAA
>JBAVCK010000029.1:0-34485 GCA_049586635.1 Bathyarchaeia archaeon | reverse complement strand
CCCAGTCACCATGTGAAGCGGTAACGTTGATCGTGTAGCCACCCGGTGGAGCAGTACTAACATCGGCGACCACAAACTGAGTTGAGTACAATCTTCCACTCGAATCTATGAAACAACTCCAACCCGGCGCTAACAGCTTATTGTCCTGAACGGTACTAGGCGGGGGACCTATGGAAGTGAGCACACAGGCGCCTTGGTCGACGTTCGGGAATAAGCCGGTTCCACCGAAAGTTGCGGTAGTAGTGGTAGTAGTGGTAGTTGCACCTGTGGGTGCGAAGGAGCTGGTGATGGCGACCGCAGTCCCCGCGGATCCTGCGGAAACACTGAGCGCCACGTAAGGAGGCCTGCTCACCGTAAATGATGCAGTCTTTGTATTTGCTCCCGTATCCTTCACAGTTAGCGTGTAGGTCCCGGGAAAAGCTGTAGTGGCAATAGCGAAGCTACCTGAAAGAAATCCTGTCCCATCAATGCTGCATGGTGGCGTCGTTGCAAGAATATTTCCAGTCGCCGTAATAGTACAAGCTACACTAGGTGTCCATCCTGAACCAGTGACCGCAATCGTGCCAAAGCCCGGCGGTGCTGACCCCGGTGTTATGACCAGTGTCGGCCCACCTTGGACATTTGGAAGCGGGATGAAGCTGGAGATTGAAACGAACGCCGACGTCACGAGTAACAGCGCAATAACCAGTCTGAAGCCCCTAAGTGTTTTCAATCATCATTTCTCCGATTTGTGGGTCCGCGGCTAGAACTCAACCCGATTCAAGCGTATCTACTGCGTTAAGCGCTTGTTTACGATATTTAATGGCTTTTAACGCATTACGCCAAATTATTAACAAAATTGTGGCAAAATTTGCTTGATTTTGCATCATTTCAGGCACTTGAGAGAAATCCGCCATACAAGCCCACTCAGGATGAATTCCAATGTCTCCCGTGGAAATTGCCGTGCACCCATAGCTGAGGTTGATATTTAACTGTTGTTGCGTACCACACAAATACGCATACAACCCAGCAACATTCAGAATGAGAGATGGCAAGTTAGGAGTTACTTTGTATGAAACCGCAACTCCTCCTCCCCTACGGTCGGCTTTGCCGAATTCATCTCAGGTCATAGGACGCCGGTCAATACTATGCAAGAACTTGTTGAAGGTAACGAACGGTTACAGTTGTCGTCATAAGTATCGTTTCAATCACTGTCAACGCGGTGAAGTTTTCCGGAATCCCCGTAGTTCCGTGTGTGACCGTTCCCAGCAAGGTAAGCCCTATGCCGACGACCGCAATGTAGAGCAGACCTTTCCTAGTGATTTCTCGCTTTGCAACGCGTCGGGCTACTATCGCGAGGGGCGTAACGTACATGAATCCAATTAGTGCGCTTGCAACTATGCCAGCAATCAACACTCCAATCTCGGGGCTTATTGGTCTTAGCCAATTGAAGAGGCCGGCGCTAACGAACAAAGCGCCTAGGAGTGGCATGATAGCCGCTCGAACAATAGCACGCATGTAACTGTTCCCGGACTCCGCCTGAGCGATTCCAGGCGCCCAAGAATAATACCAAGCGTTGAAAGCGGACACGAATCTGCTCCCGATATAAGTCGCCTTGACGTCTTGATCTCTGAACTCTCGCAGGAACTGGACTGGGGGCGCCAGTTCGCTTCCGTAGGCTGCCGTTGCAATCACACATTGAGGCGCATTGGCCGCGCTGGTGGGTGCTTGAAAGTTTTCTTCGCGTAACGTGACTTTCTCAACTTGCGCATTGAAACCCCCCGCCGTCGCATAGACTTCTCCGTACACGAGCACTTGAGTGTTGACATCGTAGTAGGTGTAGAAATCGAGCACCGTGCTGCCGAGCGTCTGAGCGGTGTGGTAGCGATAAGTGGTGAAGCTGCCGAGCGTTGTTGTAATCGGGGACTGGCCCTTGTAGTCCCATGTGCGGGTTAGGTTGAAGTTGTAGCCAGGGATGAGTTGGAAGGATTGGTCTACTGGTGCGGCGTAAATCGTCAGGTTCTGCTGCCCACCATGCCTCAAGTACAGGAGCGTGTCCTGGTCGGTAGGGAAGGCGGCCGTTAACGTGAAGTTCTCGGGCTTCTGCCCGCTCTTCGAAGAGATAGTCCCGTTTACTACCACGTCCATGACCGAAGATGTTGTGGTGACGCTGCTGAAGCTGAACGTAGCCCACCCAGTCGCTGAGACACCAGCCTCCGCCTGAAGAGCTGGCGTAGTTTCCGAGTAGTAGACGAGGCTCATTCCGTCGAATGGAATCTGGGAATTAGAATCAGCCATCACCACATTGCTCGCTGCAGATGTTGAGATGGCAACGTACGCCAGCATACCTGAGGATGCAAGTAAGATCAAGAGCAGCGGAAGGGTAAGCCTTGCTAAAGTTGCTGAAGGTAGCCGAAGTAAGCGTGGCAAATCTAGTCAATCATTCGGCATGGAAGTCTCTATTTAATCGTTGCCACATACCATGCAATCGCACATGGAAACTGAGGAGCACCATGGTATGGAACCGCAAGTTAAGCAACCGAATCTGGTTTTCTGCAGCAAATGCGGATTCACCAATCCCACATCGAACAAGTTCTGTTTCAGTTGCGGTGGTTCGCTCTTCACTTTCACATGCTCATTTTGTGGCACCGTCAACCCGCAGTATGCGAAATTCTGCGGCTCCTGCGGCCGACCGCTCAGTACTGCCTAGTCTCGCAAGACTGCTAGATCTGTTCGATAACCAGGCTTCCTGAGTTGTCGACGCGTATTCGGAAGCGTTTCGTGCCGTCGGGCGTAACGACAACGAGACCTTTGCTAGCCACGTTCATGCGCAAGTCGTCCTCGAAGAGGGACCCGTTCGCTGAGGCACCGCCCACGTAGTCGACCAGGTTGTTGTAATCGTCCCTGGTGATGGTGCCGCTGGGTTTCTTGGTGATGCCCATCTACGGATTCTCCTTAGGGATTCTCAGTCTGTAATAGCGTGACCGCGTAGGGGATTTCGTTGTAGTTGTCGGCGGTTTCGTCGAAGCTGGGGTTCAGCATGATGCAGACGAAGACGTTGTTCAGTTGAATGTTGTAGATGGTCGCCGGTGTTGTGATGCTGGCCGCGTGCACACGGACCCAAAACTTCGTGACACCGTTGACCGTGTCCTGCTTCCAATCGCTGGGCGGTGTGAAGGTGACGGCGCCATTCTGGTGTAGGCCACTGGTCCTGTCCGTGACGGTGAGAGTTGCCCAAGCGCCGTTGCCTTGGCTATACTCCCATGTGAGAGCTCCGTAGGTCCCAATCACTGCGAGAACGAAGGCCAGCTGGTTACATTTCTCCCTGTGGCCAAAGTACCCGTAATCTGTCGTGGCGCCGAGAAGAGTGAACGGGGTCCCCAGGGTGCTTTGGGATTCAGCGGTGTAATCGGTCCATGTGGGGCCGGCCACATAACGGAAGCAGCTCTCCAAGAGCGTCAACGTGGCCTCCTGCAAGTCTAGGATCCTAGCCGTACCATCGGCTAGGCCGGCGATCAGGTCTCTGGTGGCCTGGCTGCTGGGGCGAATCGCACCGCCCAAAACAAACTGGGCGCCGAAGCCGCCCCGGTCCCTTCGATACGCGAAACTTCTTCCTGGTAACGGGACCTCCTGCTTGATGCGCGGCTGCTGCCGCTGCACCGTCAGAACCGCCGGTAATGTGGTCGAACCGAATAGAACCATGGTTCTCTTTCACCTACTCGTAAGCGTACGGATCATAAGCGGTAGGGTCGAACACGTTCTCGGTCACTCTGAGTCGTACGGTGTACTGCAGCCGCCCCGATCGCAACACCCGAATCGCAAACCGGTCTATGCCAAGCGCAGAGTCGAGGACCTCGAACTGTTTGCTGATGGGTGATTCAAGGCCCGTTCCAACATCGGCGACGGTGAAGCTGGCCAGAATGCTTCGAGCCTCGCTACCTGAACCTGCATCATTCAGGGTCATGGCGCCCTGGATTGCGGGCAGTTCCAGCCCGGCCCCGGAGTCTGCGACATTTACGTATGTGTAGACCGGTGCAGCGAAAAGGAATAGGAAAACATCGTTCGTCCCTTGGCCCGGTTGCTGCGGCCGTAGGGTAACATCAGCGTCGGCCATCTAGCTCGCGACCAACGTTCTATCTGTGGTTCCCCACACCCGGCTGCCCTCGTAACTATCAATGTGAGCTCTCACAAAGTATTGGGTGGACGTATCGGTTACCAGGAACATGTAGCTGCCATCCGCGCCGCTGGTCGTCGCAGCTATGAATGCCTCATCGCTAGTTCTGAAGAGCCAAACGGTCGCACCAGGAACGGGGGTAGCCCCCGAATCCTTCACTGTCCCAATGATGGTGAAGTTTCTCAGAACCGCATCGACGAAAAGGCCTGAATCTGAAACCCCAAAGGTCGACTGACTCGTCAGGGCCTCCACGCCTGAACCGGAATCGGAAACATTGATCGACACGGCTTGCTGAATTATGAAGGTGGCAATGCAGCCCGCCCAATAGCAAGTCGCACTTGTCACTGCGGTACTGTAAGCGCCGGTGCTGGAAACAATTTTCGCCAGATAGCCATGATTGCTGGTTGATGTAGTTAATGTGAAACCATTTGTGGGCGAGGAGATAGCTCCGTTGGTACCTGTTATTGACGCAATCAAAAGTTCGTTCGCTACGGTCGTAGTCGCAGTAGTTCCACTCGCAGGGGAAACGGATGATCCCGTGGCACTTGTTGTTTTGTCTAGAGGGGATGGGTCTAGGCCTGAATATTCACTTGCTGCGGCCCCAGCAATGGCTGGTGTCCCTGACAGGTTTATCGTTATGGTCGTTCCGGCGCCTGAGAGCGCGGTTGTGTACCAGACTTCTGCGTCGGAGTTAGTATTTGACTGAGCCTTAGCCTTACTCCAAGTTGCCCCCGTTTGAGTTATGCTGCTTACTGTTGGAGATGTGCCTGTGGTCCAAGTTCCGATCGCAATGACTAGCATATTGCCGTTTGTTGGTGAAGAGGTCAAGACAACGGTGAACGATGTGCCGCTTGACCACGTCCCAACCTTCGGCCCCTGAACCAGTACAATGCCGCTTGCACCACGAATAACAATCTCGCCGCGCTGGGCTCTGCGCAACCAATCGTAGTATGCCAGGTCATTCCAGGCTTCACGCTTGGCATTCGCGACGGCGACCGCGGCGACCAAGAGCGCCATGAAAGCTACGGTTCTGCGGCGCCCAATCACAGAGGAAGTTGTCATGTCAGTGACCTTCTGTTCTAGGAGAGCGTTATCGTCAAGGCTGCAATCCAGGTGGCCCCGCTGGCCTTCGTGCCCATCGCTGAAACGAGCCGGTTCAACGCGTGGGTGAAGTCGTTAGCGTCGCTGACGGTGATTTCATTCCATGCGAAGTTGGCGTCGCTAGTTCCGAAGGTTGAACGCCAAACCTCCGCCTGGCTGGCTGCCGCAAGCGGATAGGTCGCATCCATGGCCTTGTTCAGCCTGTTCGTTGCTGCCTGAATCCCAGTCTTTGTTGCATCGGATGGGCTCGCGGATGAGTCACCTACGCCAATGTAGGCGTGGGTATTGTCGAACGCTGTTCCGCCAGCTCCACAGATCAGGCCCCAGGCAACGTTGATGCCGGAGTTCAGAAGCAGGTTGCCTTTGAAGTGAGCCCGGCCTAGATATTGCTTTGAGAACATGCGGTTGAGGCGTGCGATGGACATGCCGCGTTGCGAGAGTTTGGCCACTTGGCCCGTTGGATCCAGGAATTTGTCAATATCCCAGACTGGCTGCCAGTGGGCTTTGTCGTGGACTCCCGTAAGGGGTAATTCAGATTTTTTCAATATCAACTCACCTCTCAGCGAGAATTTCCGTCAGCCTTTCGGCGTGACCGCAATGGCTTTGGGACGGCAGAGATGAAACCTGTACGAAGCGATGATGTTGAGAGTAAGCCTCGATATCCCCGATGTAAAACTCGAAGAAATTGAACGCCTACGAAAACAGACCAGGGACTTTGAGAATCCTGAGGAAAGGAAACACGGCGATACGCTAGAAGCATTCATTCTATACTTGGTCGATATGGGAATCAACGAGTGGTGACTAGGCGGTTCCCTCGAGTTCAGGGGCGTCGTCAGCGGTCCAGGCCGCTTCTACTTCGATGGTTGCATGGAAGTTCCCCCGATCAGGGTCCGTAACCCAGATGGTTCCGTGGTGGGGGATGGCGAAGAGTTGTTCCAGGGTTACCCGGTCGGCGAGGCCTTGCAGTTCCCAGGTGTCCCCGTTCGTGGCCAACACCCTATCGTACTCGATGCCACGTCCAGGCGTAGGTTGCGGCCCAAGCAGGGCTGCGCTGATCCGGCGGACCAGCTGCAGTTGTGGCGGCGTGAGGCCTTGAATTTGCATGGAACATTCTCCTAAGCGACGGCGAGGTCTTTCACAATTGTACGAATCAACTGGACCGCGTCCGCGAGGGTGAGGGGGCGGTTGGTCAAGGAGAAGTCAGCCAGCTTCGCGTCTAGTAGGTCCCGGGTCAACGTGTAGATCACGTAGATGCCTGAAAGGCCGGTGTCTGCGTCTGTGACGGTGACCGTGTCGAAGGGACCGTGGGAGCCGGAAGCGTAGTCGTCTAGCCATTTCACGTCGATGGTTTCCCTCAAGTTCTGCTTCTGCGCTAGGAGGGCTTGGGCGCGGAGGCTGAGGGTCCCTGAGTCTGTGATGTTCTTCGCTGGGAACGCTTCTTCGATGAGGCCGTACAGCAGCTGCGTGGTCAGGTTCGTGGCCGCTGCAACTAGGGATGCACCGGTGCCGGCGCCAATCGCGTACACGGTCGTGTCCAGCTGGGACCAATCTTCTTCATGGGTTGACTCTGTTTCCTGGTTGCCTTCCGTGATGGTTATGGCCTGTGCGGTGCCGAAGGTTGGGGCAAAGTCCAAGGTCTTGTTAGCGTTGAGTCGGAACAGCCAACCGGTCGCATTCTGAATTTGAATCAAGGCGTCGTAGAGGGTTTCGTAGCTGGCTACGATTTTGATGTTTGAGCCGAAAAGCGATACCGCCCCTGCAGTGATCCCGCATGGGAACCGGGAGAGCAAGTCGGTTATGATGTTCTTCGGGTCGTCCAGGTAGGTTCGGTTCACGATGCGGCGCTGAAGCATGATCACTTCGCTGACACCGTCGAAGGTGAGTAGCGGTGTTGCCCCGCTGACCCTCTTCCGGTGCATGATGCGGCCGGCGAACTCTTTCACGCCGAACCTGTAAATCTCAACCGCCCACCAACCACCCACGCTGACGTTCATGGAGGACGTGGATACGCTGAAGGGTTGCGGCTTAAAGTCGGAAGAGAGAGTGTAGCTCCCCGCGCTGTACACCACCTCCTGGCCAGCGATGAAGACCTGATAGTCCTTCATTGCATCAGGAACCACCTGCACGTAGTAAATGTCGATGAGCTGCTGGCTGTTCGATGCAGCGTAGGTGGAGTCGCCACCGAACACTGCCTGCACGCCTCCCAGGCCTGCGATGCTGCCGGCCGTGAAAGTGGTCTGCACTTGCCCGTTCGAATCCGTTGTGCCACTGGTCGGGCTGCAGGTCCCCAGGTTCGGAGTGAAGCTGATAGTCTTACCGACTATCGGAACCCCGGTCGACAGATCTGTTAAGGTGGCCGTGACGAGGGAGGGTCCAGGGCTTAGGCCGCTGCCGGCCCTGTAGACCAGGGTGCTGACGGCGGAGATGGCTTGGGCGCTCTGGTTCGGAATCCACGTGTAGACGTCGCCGCCCCAGATGGTTATCGCGGTCCCCGTGTAGAGAAGCGTCGTCCCATCGGTGTCGTAGACTTTGAAGTACCCTGAGAACCCGTACGCCGTGGTGACCTGGGCGCTGACGTCTATGGTGACCGCGCTTCCAGGAGCAGGACAGGTCCCCGTTCCAACGAGACCGCCGCCTGCATTGTAGGCCTCAACCTTCTGGCCGCCAAGGAGTGCGTTAATGGTGACGACCTTGTCCAGCATGATGATGAGGTCGTCGAAGGTGCACTGGGCGTTGCGATTATCCGCGCCCGCGGAGGCGTTGCGCAGTTTGAGTTCCAAGGTCTGCGTTCCGGTCGGCGTGACCGCAATCCATCCCGAGTCGAAGAAACCGTTATTCAGGGACCTGGCTTCGGTCTGCACATCTTGGTCGAAGATGGTTTGGCTGCCGATGGCGTAGCTGGCCTTCCACACGTTGGTGCCGGTAACGTACCCGAAAGAGTCAACCAGGAAAGTGCCGGCATTATTACTGAGTTGAACATTCGCTCCCACTCCAGAAGGTGTCGGGATGGACGCATCACTGCATGTTCCAATCTGAACGCCATCCCTGTAGAGCTTGACGTTGCCCGCAGTCCAGGCCACCACATAGTTGTGGTAGCCGGCGACTATGGCGCCACAGTCGGTGGTTGTTATCGTAGCGCCCCCGCCGTTCGTGTACAGTTTAACATGGCCCAAGCCATCGTTGTTGAATTGGATGGCGATGGCTTGAACGCTGTCAGTGGCAGCGTAGACGGTTACGACGCCTTGAATGGGGCTGTCGGCTTTGCAACACACGAACGAATTGTAGTATGTACTTACTGGTGGTCGGAAAGCGGCCTGGGTGGTGAAGGATCCTCCCGCGGGGATGCTGCAGATGCTGTTGGCAACGGTGCAGGTGACGCCACCGTTCCATTTCGTTGCGTCGAGGCTGCTTCCTGGGAAATCATCCATGATTGAGGCAACATAGCCTGGGCCGCGGAAGAGGCGGGTTACACGATTAGCGCCGGATCCCACGACCACGCTCTTCGTGAACCGGGCGTACGCGCTACTTGGCCAGCTGCTTAGGGTTTCGAGTTGAAATGCGCCGGCGCCACTGTGGGCTTTTCCAATCATGCTGCCGGCAGCTGTGGTGCTTCCACTCCTGGCGAATGTCCAACCGTTCAGGTAGCTCTCACAGTTCTCCGCGAGAATCAACCCGGTGCTGCCCAGGGTGAGTATGCCGGTCATACTGTTCCCCGCTTGCCTCTGCTCGCGTCACGGTAGAGAGTGGAAACAAGGCGTTTCTCGAGGAATGTTTGGATTTGCTGGCCGTCCAAGTAGACGCTGATAGGTAACGTGATCGCTTGCTGGCTTGATGAGGCAGGTGATCCAGCAGGAGGGGTGGGTGCTGCCCCGGCAACTGCGGCCCCTCCAGCTTGCATAGTGGAAATGATGCCGGTTGGGCCGGTGAATCCTTGGGCGAACTCTGCCTGAAGGGCAGCCATGCCGGCGTGGGTTTGCGCGACCATCTCAGCCATCATGTCCGGCCAAATGGAATGGCGCGTTAAGCTGTTCCACAAGTCGTTGGCGGCCTTGGCGATGGCGCTCATCGCACCCTGCACGAGGCCCCCTAGCGTGTCCATGGCTGATGCGGCGGCACCCTGTATGTCACTCCACGCAGTGGCCAGCGCGGACTTCGCCGTGTTGATGAAAGAATTGATGGTGGAGGTGATGGCATCGAACTCAGTGTTCGCAATTTTGCCGAGATTATCGAAAGCATCACTCCAATTGCCCTGCAGAATATCCAAGCCAACCTTCAGGGCTGACGCCAGGAGCGGGCTCTTGTCTTGAACGGCGGCTATGGTCTTGGCGAGGGAATCTTCGATGCCTGCAAGGCCTCCCGCCCAGGCGGTTTGAACTGCGGTAACGACCTGCGTGAAGGCGCCCTGCAGTTTGCTGAAGAACCCGCCAGTCAGAGCGTTCAGTATGTCTGTTATTGCGGTGGTGAGAATTGAGAGCATTCCGTTCCAGAGGTCTTGCCAGAGAGAGTGGCCGACAAGCCAGTCGTAGAAGGCTTGGAAGCTGTCGGTGAGCCATTTGAAGAACGCGGCCAGGGCGTCGTGTATTGCTGATAGAATCGGGACCAGGAAGTCCGCGGCGTCCTTGAAGGCCTGCGCGAACAGGTGTATGATTGGTGTTATGGTCTGGATTACAACGACGAGGCCCTTGATCACCAGGACGATTGCTTCCAGGATGGCCTGGAACAGGTTGAAGTCGGAGCCGGATCCCGTGATTGCCTTCCAGAGCTCGTTGAACGCGTCGAAGAGAGGTTGTAGGGCCGCCATGAGTTGGTTGAAGGCATCCTGTAAGGATTGAAGAGCCGGCATCAGGTCCCCCTTGACAGAGTCCCAGGCGTCGTTGAAGGATTTGACGAGGCCCGACCACACATCTTGGAAGGCGGACACGGTGCCCTGTATGCCCGGCAGCTTTCCGATCGCTGCGAAGAACCCCTCCACCGCGGGGATGGCTTTCGAGAACCCGTCCACGATCGGGAGAAGCGCTTCCAGGAGAGAGGTTAAGGCAGGTAGGAGTATGGCGCCAATGTTCTCGCCAAGCGTCGTAACGGCGTTCGCTAACCGCTCCTGGAGACCTGCGTATGTTGTGGCCTGCGCTTGGGCAACTCCGCCGTACTGGTCGTTCACCTGGCTGAGAACATTCGCGTAATCCATCGCCAGGGCTTTGCTGCCCTGGAAGTTGATGCCGAGAGCGGCAACAATCGTGGAGAGTTGGTCGCCGCTGATGCTGCCTGCCTTCCATGCCGCTTCTATCTCTTTCACGATGGCGGCGTGCGTCATCATCTTACCGCTTGCATCAGCTACGGCCAAGCCTGCAGCAGACATTGCATTGTCGAAGGCCTGCAGCTGTGGTGCGGTACCAGTTTCCAGGTTGACCGCGAGCTCCTTAATCGCCTCCGTCCCTAGCGTTGTCTGCTTCGCTACTGTGGCGACGTCTACGCCGTACCTGACCAGCAGCATGTCGTTGCCTTGGAAGGCTTTTCCAAGGGCTGTGGCTGCCGTGGTGAGGTCGATGTGTTTGGCGGCGGCGATCGCAACGGCCGCGTTGAGTGCGTCGAGGGCCTGGCTGGTGGACATTCCATAGGTGAGGAGGGTTTGCATTGAGTTGGTGAGGTCGAGGTCGCTTTGAGTTGTACTCTGGCGTATTTTGTCGATGCCAGTTTGCAGCTGAACGGACACTGCGTCCCAGGCTGCGCCCGTGAGGTGGAGAACGCTTTGAATCCCTGTCCAAGCAGTCTGCATGTTGCCGGCAGCCACGACGCTGTCCTGTAGGCCTTTCACGACTTCGCCGATGCCTACTATGGCGGCGCCGGTCGGGCCTCCCACGGCGAAGCCTTGGATCACCTGGCCAAGTTGCGTGAAACCTGGGCCGAGCTGCTGCAGCTCCATGCCGATTAGTCCCATGGAAGCAGAAATTTTTCCCATCACGCCTGAGGCTTCATCGATGGCCTGGATGGTCATCACTATGCTGCCAACGCTAACGCTCAATCAATTCACCTTCGTGGATGTTGTTTCTTGAAAATCAGAAGCAGCCAGTGTCGCTGCAAGGGGGTAAGCTCGTCCATGCGGTCCGTCAGCCGGTAACCGAACCCGGTAACCAAGACCTCAAGGGGGGCCGAGTAGACGGACCCCTCAGCAAAAGCGCCTAGGCGTCTTTTGGGGTCTCGGTTAGCCCGCTGAGCTCGAACGACTTCAAAATCAATTTCAGGGATTCTATCGGCATCAAAACCTTCGCCACATCTTGGACACCGGTAACGATGCCGGCGCCTTTCTGAAGGAACTGCATGTTCGACGCCATCTTGTCCCTGTTGCCGATATCCTTCAGGTCCACATTCGTAGACTGCAGGAGTTCCGCTAGGTCTGCATCGCTCAGTGGTGAGACTTCGAACGTATGCAACTCGTTGTCGATGCCTTTGACTTCAACGGGTTCATGGTACTTGGTGCCCTTCATGATGAGTTCGGCGAGTTTCTTGTTCTGCGCTCGAGCTTCCAGGATTGCTTCCCGTTTCTCACTCAAATCTTCTCACTCCTTCTTGTTTTCTTTCCGTGAATCTCAGCAAGCGCTGAGAGATCACCGTTAAGGGCCCTCTCCACCTGGCCAGCACGAAATAGAAACAGGGGCCCGTTACTGACGGTTTGGAATACGATGCGGGCGCCTGACCGCTCGATGTGGCCGCGCAGCGCTTCAACCTCGCCAAGCCGGCAGCTGATCACCAGGCCGAAAGAGACTAGGAATTGCAGGTCGGGGCTACCGCTAGACGTGTTTGTCCCCGAAGAAATAGTGTTGGGGGGCTTGGCGTCTGCTTTCGCTAAGGTAGATTTCTCCATATCTCCATCTCTCCAATCTTGCCGAAAGAAAAATCGGCTAGAATGTCTATGAGCTAGGCGACTCGGTCGCCGTATTGAATTTGAAGTCCCATGCTTCCATCAAGAAACCATCAGGGCTCTTGAGGTCGTTTGTGTACTTCCCGAGGCAGTTGTTCAACGTGACCTTGCGGCTGGTTGTCTTGTTCTTGACTTCAATCCACAGCGGCACTTTGGGATTCGTGAAAGCGCCTACGTTCTTTGCGAGTGTACCAGTTCCACCCGAGACCACAGAGAGCTCGTCATGCCAGCGAGAGATAGTCCCCGCGTACTCGACGAGTTTGTCATGAACCTCGGTTGCCTGCGACCCGATGCCCACCGCAACGGCAACGACTTTTGGATCCTCGTTCCATGAGATGCTCTCCAGATTCGTCAGTGCCGGCGCTGTGGAAACATTGGATGCGCTTGTTCCGATTCGGACTTCAACTTCGTCACCATCATATTTTGGCAAATATTGTTTCACGCTCCGTCAGGTCTCAATGAGACTATGACAAGGAAAACTACTGGAATGCCCAGAGAATCCCATCTCGTATCAGGGACTGTAGGTTCGCTAAGCCTGCGTCGACGGCCGGCCGAATGAAAGGGTTCGCGGCCATCTTGCGCGTACCCATTTCTTGGAAGAGCGCATAGTCGGCCTTGGCGCCCAGTTCCAAGCTGAGCTGGCCTGGGTCCGTCTTGTGGTAGATGGTACTTCGCATGTAACCGGTTTTTACGTGGGCTAGCTGCCTCGCGGTGGCCTCCATCTCCTGGCCAGCCGGCTCGAGTTGGTCGCCTATGGCCTTCTTGATGAGCGCGGTGCCCTTCAGTAGCTTAGGGGTCACCATGTCCGATGTGATCTCAATGCTGAAAGCCAATTACTTTTCCCAGCCTAGCAGTTTGACGTCGTCGTGGAAGCCGCATGTTGGGCAGAGTACGCTTGGCCGCACGGTCCCGTCCGCTTCAATCGTATGCATGGCCAGGGAGAGCAGGTCCTCACCGTCGTTGATGAACACGTGAGGCTTTCCGTCCTGGGCTTGGTAGACATGCCAGGTGAAGGGTTGCCAGTTGGCGTTCAGGGCTTTGGGTAGTTCCAACATGTTAGGTGGCCAGCTGTCGGTGCGTCCAGAAGGTCCAGTCCATGACCACGCGGGCTTCTCGAGTGAGAACGGGGACTCGAAGCGAGCCGCCTAACGGCAAAGCGTCCACGTCAAGCATCTTCTGCAGGCCGTGAATATCGTAGGTATCTCTCAGGGTGTCGTGGGCGTTCCAGATGGCTTGCTCAACTTTGTCGGCTAGTTCGCTGCACCCCGCTTTGTCGTCGTAGTTGACGTCGACCTGCAACCGGTACAGGTTCATGACCGCGCGGACACCTGGGGCCTTCGCAGGTCCACCGTACATGCCGACTCCTGGGCTTCTACTGGTCCCTGAAACCATGGAGAGAACAATGCTTTGGGCGTCGGCGCCATCGAAGGGCAACTCTTTGTAGATTGTGACCCCCAGGTCCGCGTCTGTGAGAACCGTAACGAAAGCGGCCCGGACGTCCTCTCGAGGTGTAGTTGACACAGGTCAATATCTCCCGTAACATTCGCGCAATCTATCCAAGAAGAGCAATTCATCGTGGGAACTTATCCGGCCCTCGACTTGTTCCACGGCAAGCCACTCGGCCTGCCGGCAAAGTTCAGCAGCCAACAATCCCAGATACTGGTCTGGCCGTAGTTTGACGAAGAGAATATGCGTCCTCAAACCGAAATCACTTCTTCTTGAAGATGCAGAAGATGGAGACCACGGCGAACGCTAACCCTGCGAAGGCCAAGCTGTGGAAGAACCACCAAACAACCAGGGCCAGGATAGTGGCCGGCAGGAAGAATATCGCCGCCTTCAGAAGGATGATTGCGATGGCACCGACGATCAGGAAGATAACCAGCAGGAGTAGGTCAACCATGAATGGTAGTGGGGTCGTGACCTCGGCAACACTCATGGCCAGGACGAGGCCGAGTACGGTTGTTATCAAGGCTAAACGTGTTCTTGGCAAATCATTTCACCTCCCAGGTCCCCTACACGTGTTGAAGTAGGGTGAGTGCGCGAAACCGGGTGTTCGTTCCAACCGCCAAGCCCACATAGCCAAGCAGCGCCCAGACCTTCTTGTTGTAAATCGGGACTGTGATGTCCACCCACGCCAGGTTCGAGTTGGCTTCCATGACCTGGCCGAGGTCCCTGATCACCTGGGGCTTGCTGAACGGCTTCTGGCCGTAGACCGCGAAATCCCTGGCTTCATACGGGGGATCCGCCACGGCCAGGTCCGCCTTATGCAGCTGCTTCTTGTGGGCTAGCAGGTTCCTGGCGTCGTCGCAGATCTGCGGCCGAACCTTCGGGTTGACGTCGTACGTGATTGTTCCAGGGTCGTGAACGGTCCCGCTGAACAGATGCAGGATGTGGTGGCAGTCAGGGTAGAGGGCGAGGATGCGGGCCTTCACGGAATGCGGGAAGACGCCATAGTATTTGGTTCGTTTCTTTCTGAAGAGAGCCCCAATTACCCAAGTGCCGTATAGGCGTCCGTTGTGGACCACGAGCGGCGCATATTGCGGGAAAACCGCGCTGAAATGGTCCGCCCTGTCCTGTGCATTGAGAAAGACTCACACCCTTCTAATTCGCTAGCCATTCAGCGATCGGGAACACAAATTTCCGTAGCAGCCAATCCTTGAAGCCGGCATGAGGCCGGCCCAAGTGAATGTACATCCGGTATCGACTAACGGGAATGGTCGGGGGCAGTTTGCCCTGGACGACTCTCTTGATTCGGCAGAATGCCACGCAGGTAAAGTGGGGACGCTTGTAGTTGAACTCCGGGTGGCAGATGCAATTCCAACGCGTGACCGGAACGTTAGCTGGCGGCGTCATCTGCATGCAGAGGGATCCGTCGAGGACGTCACGCATGACCAAGGCATTGGGCCCAAACCGGTCGAAGGGAATCAGCCGGTCATTGGGTTGGGGTTGGCTCATTCCAATCGTCCGCGATGCGATCTGTCCGATAGGGAGTGGTCGCGGTGTAGGGATAGCGCTTGATCCAGGGAGTCAGGAGGTCCTGCAGGTCCTTCGGAAGCACCGCCTGAACAGGGATGCTGATCTGAAACATTGTTTCGTGGACGAGTGGGCCCATCTTGTTGCTGACCATGTACTGAATCATGTTCGCCGCGGCTCTTGCAGCAACGTCCTGGATGGCGGGCGGAATTGCGCCTGGAAAGTCGACGTCGAAGTCCCGTTTGCAGAACCGGTTGATGTGACTTTGGACCCGAGGAATCAAAGTATTGTCTATGAAATCGTCAAAGTCCTTCTGTTTCGTGAAGGGTGAGTTAGGCGCTGTGTTGAGGGCGTCCCATTTCGTGGACGCGTATTTCTCAACCTCACCGTTATTCGTCCAAGCCGTTGCCATACCCTCTACCATCTACTATCTGACGATGATTAGGAACGGGGCCTCACCGTGAAAGAGTGAGGCGAGAAATTCGCGCCCGTTCAATGAAACGGGCAATCCCGAGAACTCTAGCTGTGTATGCCTTCTAGTTCAGCGATCGCTGCGGCCACGCCGATTTGTGGTTGTAGCCACTGGCGCATGATGAACGCATCATAGCCGGCTTCTTCGTTGCGATATCGGGCTGCTTCGGTTGGTCCCGCGCCGAGTATGAGTCCGCTGACCGTGTCGAGGACGTATGCGCTTGTTGTGGGGGTCATGAAGAAGTCGCTGTACCCTGTCACGCCCGGTAGCCCGGGGATGGGGAATCCGCCGCCCTTCGAGAGGTCCGGGTAGACCGCGCCAGCCAGTTGGCCTTTGACGAAGTCGTTGCCGAAGAAAGCCGACCACCCAGTCGGGTGGGCGACGACCGCGTTAGGCCTAAACCCGGCTGTGGCGATGCTGACCATAACGCCGATGATGTCCTTGTATGGGTTGTTGGCGCTGCGCCCGCTGGTAATCGTACCCCAATCGGTACCCGCGGTTTCTTGGGATTCGGTTCCAGCGTCTAGCGCTGCCGCGATCTGGTTGTTTTCGCTGGCTGCTAGTGCGCCTGCTGCGTCTCGGGTCTGGGTTCCGAAGATGTCCACGTTAGCCGTCTTCTGGACCTCATCCGAGATGACGATGTGGGTGACGTTCTTCCAGAGCGAGAAGGTTAAGCTAGTCCATCCAGCCGCTTCCAATGAGGCCTCCGTTAGCGGTGGGACCTTCTCTTGCGCGGTGGGTTTGGTGAAGATTGGGATCGTGGCTTTGAGTTCGTTCATGTTGATGACGCGGCATACGTTGCGCAGGTTGTAGACTGGCCTTTGCAGGCCTAGGATCTCCTGCAGTAGTATGGGGATGTTGACTGCGCTGATGTCTGCGATGCTGAAGAGCTGCGCCTGTTTCGGGTTGGCCAAGTTCAAGAGTAATGCTTGCGTTTCGCCGACTCTTCCTTGGTAGATCCTCCGCGAGGTCGGGTCGTACCACGCACTGTTTCGGAGCTCTCCAGTTAATCCGCCTTCAAGTTTGTCCATGGGTATTCACCTACAGGTCGATGCGGATGAGGTCGCCGTCGTTGACGGCTGCATCGTATGCGATTTCGCTGAGTAGCAATGCGCCCGTCCCGGTGGATCCGGATACGGTGACTGAGTAGCCGTCTTGTTCGCTGACTTCGTCGACGTCCGATGGCACAACTGGTGAGAACTGGTTCACAGCTCCACCCGCGGCCACCCAGACGACGCCGTCGACGACAATTTTGCCTTTCATGTCTGCGCCGCTAGCAACGCCCTGGTTGGCTATGCCGAACGGTCCCTTGTCGCCAGCTTGCCAGGGCCGGCCGTCTTTGAGGCTGATGATTTGGCCTTTGGTGATGGTTGCGGTTGCGTTCTTGCTGACTGGGAGGAGGTAGAAGTCGTGGGTCATGTCGATGTCGCCTGCGTTAGGCATGGATTATCTCTCCTTTCTCATCTCGGCGGTAACCGAACATGCGTTCCCTTGCATCTTCAAGCGCGTTGAATGACTGCTCCTGCGTGTGCTTCGCTTTAGGGCCTGAAGGCATAGAGTCGAGTCTGGCTTGGAATGCTGTCAGTTCTTTCTCGACCGCGTCGAGTGCATCAGCTGACAGTTTCTCTAACTCGCTGAAAGCTTGGGCATGGTCTTTTGGTTCCAGGATCCCACAGCGGGACTTGAGGTCCACTATGGTTTGAGCCTTGGCCATGCGAGTCTTTTTTTCGACCTCGGCCTTGAACGCCTTGAGCGTTTCATTCTCTGCCCTGAGTGCCGTTAATTGGGGTTCGAGTTCATTGATTCTTGCCTGTAATTCACTGCTTTCCATTGCTTGTTCACTCTCCTTTTGAGGCATCTCTGCGGAGTGCTCCTTGCAAAAGTCGGAATCAATCCCCGCCTTCTTCGCTGCACTACACAGCTTCGAAAGAACCTCCGATTTCTTGTCCGACGGGATATCGGTCTGGTTGAATCGGGCCAATGCGTTACGCAAGTGTCCCGGGTCAACGGACCCGTCCGCGTTCTTGTAGGGCAATGATCGCAGGCTCTTGCTCCCGTTCGGCCCCTTGGCCTCATCAGGAACGTAGGCGAAGCATTCATCCGGGAAGGAAGCATCTCCAAAGGATGCTTGAGTGGTTTTCATTTCGTTACCACCCTCCATTTTCTGGCCCATTTTTTCTCGGGAACCTTGCGTCTGGTTAGGGCTTGGACTAGGTCCCATAGGATTCATCTCTCCATCACTCACAACGGTGTGAGAAGAAAGCGCCAGAGGCGGAACGGTTGGTTCAGCGTCCGGCTTGCCGTGTATGATTATCTCGAGGCGTTCCTCGAGGGCGGTTAGGATGCCGCGGGCACTCTGCACCGCCTTCTCCATAACCGTCAGGTCCTGGTTCGTGATCGAAACTTGCTGCTCAGCAGCCCTGGCTAGGGCTTGGTAGAATCCCGCGTCGTAGGTAGATTCTACCTTTGCCTCTGGGTAGGCGCCTCTGTCGACGAAGAGTACGTGTTCGAAGTTGAAATCATCCACAACCGCGACGTCGCCTTCCTGGTGTTCCAGGAACGCCAGGACCGAGGGGCTGACTGCGCTCCATTCGCCGTTCTTGATTTTCTCCCAGGCGTAGTCCTTGGTGATTTCGGCGATGCCGTGGGTTACGTGGTTTGATTCGAAGTCTATGAAGTGGCCAACCGGGGACCAGAGACCTTCATGCGGGGATCCCGGTGCGCCTCCAATCACGTTGCCTTTCTCACCATCAGGTGGCGGTCCCAGGAGGGGACTGTCCAGCAAGGTCTTGAGGGCTTTCGCTCGAGCGGGGGCGGTGACCTGCCACTTGTTCTTGTTCGGGGCCAGGTCTATGACGTGGATCTTGGCCAGGTGCTTGCCTTGTTCCTCGTAGGGTTCGAAGGTGGCCTGGTAGGCGAATGAAACTTTCCGGAGGCTCTGCTTGGCTTTGATGTGGCCGCAGGCCTTCATGGCCTCGTCCCTGGTCATGCCTTTTTTCATGTGGGCAGCGACGCAACTCTTCTGGTCCGGGAACTCCGGCAAGTTCACTGCCTTGATATCCTCAACACTCATCATTTTCGAATCACCAGGAATACCAAGGAGTTCGGCGAGTCCCGTGTTTCGCCTCTCCTTGGACGCTTCTCGCAGAGAACGGGACCAAAATCCGCGAGCGTATATCAGAAGTCTATCAGATCGTCTCGACGCCGTGATTTTCTTGGGGAGAAACGTTAGACCTGCATGCAGAACATACATTTCCTCATCATCGTGCCATCCGCGGCCTCAACGGTCGCAAGCTCGCGGTGGCAGTACGGACAATATTCGGTCAATGAGGTCTCAAGACTCATTTCTGCTGGGGCGAGTGCTCCTGCGCCTTCGTCTGACATATACTACTACAGACCCAATGACCACAGCTGCGACGACCAGCCCCAGTAAGAGTGAACTTGTGTTGTTGACTCCAGTCAGTCCGCTTGCGATGTTAATTGGAACTGTGTTGGGCTGAGTGGTCATCGTGCTTTCCGTGCTTTCTGTGCGAACTACCAGCGTGCTCGTTGTAGATAGAGTGTTTGATGTCGTCCATCTTGAGGGTGCTGTGGTGTTTGTTAATACTAACTCAGGCCATTCCAAATCATACTTACACAGGAAAGCGACGTCAGCATAAGTAACTGTACCATATGCGCTAAGCTCCTGCCAAACTTGCGCGTTGAACCCCATCACCGAATGATCTTTAGGATTAGGATACTTTTGCAGAGGTCCGAGATTGAATTCAGCATATCCTTTGAAATGTTTTTGATTTGAATTCTCTGATGGTGCGAAATCCCAACTGAAAAGAGCCTCGCTGCTATTCGCGTGCGCACTTATCCAACTACCATCGAATTTTGGTGGTTGATTTTTTTGTGTCGACCACAACGAGAAGAAAAGATCATCTGGATTAAACAGGAAGTTGTGATCTCCATCATTTTCCGTATCAAAATCAAACACATAAGCTAATTTCTTAGTTCTATCATTTGCGAAAGGAGCGTCAATAAAAAAGAATAAACGAGGTTTTGTTCCGTTAAGAGTATATTTTGAATATATGACAGACGGCTGTTTATTTATGGGGATCTTGTTATCCCATTGATACCATTGAAAAACTGTTCTGGTCGCATCACCCCAGGTGCCTGGCGCAAACGGGTTTTTCTGGTCGGGGATCATTGTTGCAATCGGGACTTTTATTTGGAAAGGTACGTAGCGAATGGTGAATTTGTCTGTGAAAACCTTCAGGTTGTGCCCGAAAGGGCCACCATCGAAGATATAGCTGACGGTCCAATTGCCGGCGGCATCGGTTCCAGAGAGGTCGAGATTTCTGTTGGATATCAACCTGGAACTACCACCTGACCACACATATGATTCATGCTGGTATAGCTTCCCTGTTGGGTCTCGCCATTCCGAGGTTGAGTTAAACTTCACATTCTTTGGAATGTCACTGAAATCGAACTCAGCATGAATCCAGACTTGGTCAAGCGTCGTAAAATCGTTTGAGGGTCCAATGCAGGCATACGTCTTTGGATCGTAACCGTGACATGTCTGATAGTTGAGTACTTTCCATGCAGATGCATTCGGAACCAAAGGCCCAAGTGCGGTTAAGACCAGCAAAAGAACAAAGATGATGATGACTCTACGAATCATCATGCGGCGAACCCAAAGACTAATCGTTTGGTAGAGCTAAAAGATGATTGTTTCGGATTTTCGTTTTCCTCCAAATCATGTTCGTGAGGTGAACAGATGACTGCTCTTGCGGCTAACGACGATAACCCCAAGTGTTGAGCGACAGTTAGTAGTGTTTGTATTAGATGAGTGAAGGTAGCATGAACGCTGACTACGTAATTTATGTCGCAACCAAACATGGAAGAACTTGGAGATACGTCAAAGAAGACGACGGATGGACACAAACCGCCCCGACAGGTCTCGTCCGTCGGCTCAGCGCAGAACAGTTGTTGTCGCATCTTTTGCCCCCGCTCTCAGGCGACCAGTCCAACCTTAGCGTCAGAGTGGAACGAAGGGTACGTGGAACAAAGAGGAAATTTGTCAAGTCGGGGTGAATCGGCCCACACCAACACCTCTCAGCCATCACGCATCACTAAGAACCGTTGATTGACGCTTTGTCCGCGCCAGGAGGTCCCGTATGTCTAGGAGTACCTCGAGGTGCAGAGAGTCGAGGGGTTTTCCAGCCTTCACGTCGGCTTCGATTTGGGTTCGCGGTCTCATTGTCCAGTTGGCTCCGTTTGTTCGGTTTCCGCGAGCTCAGCGGGGTCGAACTTAGCCGATGGACCGTCCCTCATGAGCTCATACGCTTTCTCCTTGTCAACCATGCCGAGGCCACCATCGTAGGCGGCCGCGACTGCGGTTAGGAGTTGGAAGAAGTCAGTTGTGCGAATCTCACGCCACCGATGCCGAACACGCACCGGGGGGTCCTGGCCGTTAGGAGTCTTGAGGTAGAGGCGCGTTAGGGGGTCGTACCATTGCTGCTCCACGACTCGCTGTATCCAACGTTGAATGTCGGTGATGGGTCCGTCGACGAAGGACTCCAGCTGCGTGTAGCTTGTCGCCCGGTTCACCTGTTCGGTGCGGTTGAGGATGAATTTCGGAACTTGGAAGTTACCGATGATCTCCTGGTCCAGGTCGTTCTTCACTGCGACGAGGCTTTGCAGGTCGGGCTTCAAGTCGATAACTTGAATGACCCAACGGTTGTCTGTGGCAATGTGTTTGCCAGGCCGCAGCGAGGCTATGTGTGTGTCTATGATGGCTTGCACGTCGGCGTCGGTTAATCCGGCGGGTAAGCGGTCGACGTCGAGGCTGTGGATTGCGATGCCGGCCCAGAGAGTTGTTGCCGCTTCCTTCAAGTCTTCAATGCGAATCTTTGCCCTGGTCTCCACATCGTCCAGGACCGGTTCAATATCGCTGATGCCTTCATAGTCTGACTCAAGGGAGTTGTTCGTGAAGTACAGGAGTTCCCCTGGGGCGTAGAAGTTCTTCTGGCCACGCCACCAGAAACCTTCCAGTTCCCAGTCCTCGTTCACATTGGGGCGTAGATCGAACAGGCTGAGGAGTGGGAGGGAGATTAGGCGACCGGGTTCCTTTTTCTGGTTGGGTTCGATTTCGAATCCGGCCTTCCCGTAAATCTTGGCTTTGATGATGGCCACACGCAGGACGTGGTCCAGGTCGACGCGGAGGTTGATTTTGTCAATCCACTGCTTCAGCTGCAGGTTAGCGTCGATGGCTTGTTGCTGTTGTTCGGGGGTTAGGCCTTCGCCGACTGGTTCCAGGACCGTGTCGAAAGATTCCTTCGTGGACCAGTAGGCGAGGGCGTTGATGCAGCCGCGGACGATGGCGTCCATGCGGTATGCGCGGTAATGTTTCTCCATCCCCTTGTAGGCTTCGAAGATGGTTTGCGTCATGCCCAAATAATATTGGGACTTGGCCGCGGAGAGCTGACGGCTTAAGGGAAGGTTGCTCAGCTGCATCGCGGCTGCTTCAGCAACACGCCTGGAACTCGCATGAACCGCAACCCTAACGCCGGCGGGCGTTCCTGGGTAGGGGAAGGAGACCGTGTTCTCTTTCACTGTGACGCCTGGGATTCTCTCGAGCGCCGAGAAGTCGCCCACGCCACTTGAACCCGCGACTCTGGTCCTTGCTACGGGACGATACTCTTTTGCAGTATCCTTTTGGCCGCGTTTGCTGGCCATCAACGGTTGCTTGCGCACCTTGCGCGCTTTGCGCGGCTTGGGAGGCCAGGGATTGTTCTTTGACTTAGTCATTTTTCGAATACCCACAGCTTACTCAACAGGAAGTGGACGGTGCCGCCGATGATTGTGGTGAGCTCGTAGAATCCCACATCCACGTAGTCGAACCGGTAGAGAAACACCGTCCAAAACAGGTCCGGCAGCTGGCCCTTCAACCCGTAATAGAGCATGGTGCTGACCGAAACACCAAGGAGCCCGCTAACGCCAAACTTGAGAAGTTGCAGTAGTACATGCTTCAATAGTTTCACTCGTCCATTTTCTGATTGCTCGGCTGCCGCTGTGAATTTTGTACGTGTCCCACAACCGCTCTCTCTCTTTCAACCGCTTCAGCAGCTGCAGGAGAACGCTCTTCACGGACAATGTGGTTCATCCGAACGATCGTGTGATTGGCTTGAAACCAGGGACCGGTGGAGCTCTGGTAGCGAATACGGCCAATGCGACAGCCCAAAGAATGTCGTCGTGGGTTCCGTCTGGGTGTGAGAATTGTACTTGGCCGGTTTTGGTTAGTTCGAAGTGTTCCACGTTCAACTCGCCGGTCAGGTCAATGTCAAAAGGGAACGTGAACAATTCATTCTGCATCAGCTGCTTCAGGTGGCCAAGGATCTCCTGTTTCGATGGGAGGCTGAGCATCACGCCTTCTACTTTGGGAATACCGCCTTTCTGCATGTCCTCGACGATGTACTCGCCAACGCCGGTTTGGTCGACAAGGCACTTCTGTACGTTGTGAAGCTTGTCAACGATCACTCGAACGGAACCAATCACGCTGCTGTAAGGTGTCTCGAGGGGCCACCGCTTGAAGTAGACCAAGCGAACCTGGTCCCTGTTCGGCTGCTTCGTGACGACGGCAATTACGCTGAAGTCGTGCCGTTTTCCCAGATCCACTCCGAGAAAGAAGGGACCTGAGGGGATTTTGGTTGATTCACGTTCTAGTTTCTCAAGGTCGGAATCCAAAGTGGCTGGCAATCATGTTCCCTTTTCCTCGGAGACCTGCAGGAGTTTCTTGAGCGCATCACTCTCACGGTCTACGGCAATAACCCGTACGACTATTCCGTCGCTAGTAACGAATTGAAAGAGGTAGCAAAGCTCATCCGTCCCGCAGAGAATGTGATTAAGCGCCCCATTCGTCAGGACGGCATCGCATTCAACCGCGGTCTCGCGGAAGCGAATCCACCAAACACCATCCCGAGTAAAGAAGCCGAGGATTTTGACGTCATGCAGAGCATGCAGGCGGTTAGAATCCGAAGTAGCTGTCGGGGATGAAGGTGGCATGGGAGTCTATGCACCTGGTAATTAGGTCCTGTGGGAGGTAGGCGGTTTCGTCTTCGGTAAATTCGGCTTCGAACTCTCGGCGGAAACGTTCGGTTGGCATGCTACGCCGCATTTCCTCAATGAAGGCTCGAGACGCTAGCTTGGCGTCGACAACCTCTTTCCAGGTTATGTGGTGCTTCGTGAAGTCTGGGTTCTGCGAGAACTTGTAGAAGACCGTGTCTTTACCCCAGGGCGTTGAGCTGGCGATCAGTGTTCCACCGGGGGGTTTCTGCAACATTGGGTAGAGGACGTTGAAGAAAATGAGTTCATCGTCACGGAAGAACGCGGCCTCATCGCAGAGGACCTCGGCAGCGCTGTATCCCCTGAGTAGGTTCGGGCTGTTAGGCAACGCCACGATGCGAGATCCGTTTTTGAAGCGGAGGGTTGTCCGCTGGATCTTGCTTAGTAGTTCCCGTCGGACGCTCTTCGGCATGGCGTAGATGAAATCTTCAATCTTGTCCATCATGATCATGCTTTGCCTTAGCCCTGGCGCCACGATCAAGCGTAGGGTTCCAGGGAACTTGAGGCAGCGATGAATCATGCGGGCCGCGAGAGTGGTCGACTTCCCGGACTGCCTGGACCAGCACACGTAGATTCTTTTCGAATCATCGTCGAGTAGTTCAGTCTCGTAGGGTGTCGGTTTGAACTTCAAGTATTTCTCGCAGAACACAACCGCTTTCTCAAGGGTCGCTGGGTCGAACTTCTCTGGGGGCCCGGCTTCTTCTCCTTCATCCGCTGCAGCGGCTTTCTCAATTCGCTGAACGCGCTTGTGAAGACCGAGACGGTGCATTGCCCAGTTGCCCCTCCACTTTAGCTAACCGCTCATTAATCTCAGAAAGTTCGACATTCCGGCAGACGCCATCAAGAACCTGAGCCAAGTAGCCGAGGAGCTGGTACCAACGAGCTTTCTCCGGCATACCACCAGCTCCCTTCTCAGCCATGACCGCCCCCTGCTTGCCTAACTTATTGGCCTCATCAATTGCGTGAGTTAATGTGTCGATCAGATCATCACGTACCTTGGGCACATTCGCAAACTTCTGAGCTGCCAGCGGCCGCTTGAAAGGCTTCGATGTATGCGGTGGGGGGCTTGGCGTACCCAAACTCATGCTGTCAACGAGTCTTCGGGCATGAGTAAGTAGACACTGAAGCTCTAGGGTACCCCCCCCTAGAGGGGGGGGTGGGTGATGACTCAATTGTGTGGTGTTAGCTCCTTCTTGGCAACCTTCTCCACTTTCTTTGCTAACTTCTCGACTTTTTTGGCTGCGACCATGACGTTGTTGGCCACGGCGGCCGCGTACATCGCGGCTGGCGCGATCATTGTGGCCATGCCAAGCCGAGGATCATTGAACCTGCGCGCCAAGTACCAGGCGATGCCTAGAATGGCGGCCGGGACGACGACCAGTTTCAGAAGGAACGCGACCAGTGAGAATGGGCCACCCAGCAATACTACGATTGAATTGGCTTCAATCCCTCGCCCGGTGCTGACTGCAATCCACGTGGATACAACGTCCGCTAGGTTGAGGGCTAGAAGGCTGATTGCGAGAATGATTAGAATCCCTGATTTCTTCATCAGGGTCGCCGGCGCAATAAGTAGAGGCTTGTGGCGAGAGCGGAGAACGCCATCACACCAATCCCGCTAAATTCAGGGGCCGGCTGCACGTTGTCTGGAAGCATGAACACGACTATGGCCCCGTCCCCGTCGACGGTCACGTTCGCGTAGGAAATGGAAACACCATACGCACCCGTCCCGGTCACGTGGATGTTGTTTGTGGCCAACCAGAGGGTCTGGTTTGAGGCGGTCCCGAACGGAAAGAATAGTATCGTATAGCTCCCCAAGGGAACAGCCGCGCTCGAGGGAAGCATTGTGGCCGGGTCGTCTGACATGCAGTATGGGCCACCGTGTTCGTTCTGGACGCCGCTAAGAAAGCATGCGTAGCCTTTGTTCCCGTTGGAGAAGAATTGAACCGTCGCGGTTCCGGATTGGTTGCCGGGCTGCAGAATCCCGACCGATATGGCCCCCACTAGGGTGAGAGCGGCCACGGTGAGGACTAACCATCTTCTTCGAATCATGGCTTTCCTTCCTTCACTGTTTGCATCGGTACCTTCAGGACGCGGGCGAGTGCGACAAGTTCCTGCAGGAGAAGCATCACGGCGGTGAGAGTTTCAGCGGTGATGGGAATTTTGATGGTTATGGTGCGCGGTCCCTGTTTTCGCCGGTGCCTCTTCGCCAACATTGGTCACTGGATTACTTTGGTGATTTCTTCAACGAGCTTGCAGGTGCCTTCGCGTGCCCATTTCTTGGGAACTTTATCGACGCCACCGCTATCCTCGTGCGGCTTCCCGTTCCTGAAGACGATAACCCGGTCGACCTGGTACGTGTCTTGGCTAGCCCTGGTCATCTTCCTGGGCAATTTTACGGCGACCGTGAGGCGTTGAACTCTTGCAATCCAAGCGACGGGGATGGCGTCGTAATAGTCGGGGCGCCCCGACGTGGTTTCACCGGCAATGATCAGGTAAAGCACCCAGGGGTATTCAGGGTCTGGAACGCAGTCCCAGACTGTGCCCTGTGTTTCCTTCCGGGTCGAATAGTAATCCGGCCGCACATCAGGGTCGTTCGTCACCCTGCAGGCGTCATGCCAGACAACGAGAACTCGGTCCCCCTTCTGGAGCTCCTGAATTTCATCAGCAATAGTGGCCGCCCTCTGGGAAGCCTGGTTGAGGTCTTTACCGACCAACCGTCTTCTCTTCCTTCATAATGTATTTCCGTGTCTGTTCCTCAGAACCGAGATGTTGACACGTCTTGCAGACCCAAACGGTGATGTGGCCTTTCGGCGTCTCCACATCTCTCTTCTGGGCATGGGCTTCGTCGACAACGGACTCGCATATTCCGCAGACTACGAGGGGTTGGCTCCCCAGGGATTCATTGCTTCGACTCATTGCGTTTCCGTTCCATCAATTCTTTCTTTGAAATGGAGACCTGCTTCCGTACTCTCACCGAGAGGTCCACGGAGAAGAAGTCGATGAATGCTACGAACCCGAAGACGGCGACGACGATGGCGGCGACTAGGACGATGATGTACTCGGTCGCGCCCATGGCTGAGAATCCGTTCAGCACATGTCGGACCACGATGTACACGATAACGATTGGGAGAAGCAAGCCAGCTAGGACGCTGGTGATCCAGCGCTTCTCAACTGTAGTTTCGCTCAAGTCGTTCACGTAGCTTTCGAATTAATTCTTCATGTTCCTGGTCGACTATCCGGGTTATCTCCGTAGATACCTGGGGCATTGCCTTTGGCAGGGGTGGAGGCGCAGGAGAGGGCGTCTGCCCCGGCGTCTCTTTCATGCGTATAGCAGGAATGTTTCGTAAGGCGGTTTTCTCGCTGTAGCCGGCTTCCTTCATGATCTGGCGGGTCACGAGCAGGTTGACCAACGCAGATCTATACGCTAGGAAGAACAGGACGAACGAAATTGTGAGAGTGACGCCGTACCATTCAGGGATGATGAAGGGAATGCTGGGTTTCCAAGGATTTGCGAGCGTCACGCAGCCCAGGTTGAGGCCGCCACAGGTCCACGCGTGGCTGTTCAGGGCGTAGTTGCCGGCGTTGAATATCGGAGCGAAGAAGAAGTACGCAAAGTCCTGGATGGTGAGGGCCCAGGGGTAGCTGGCCAGCGAGGTGTAGAGCAGGTACCGCTTGCGGTAGTAGAGCATGCGGTTGAATTTCAGAAAACCAATCCCGAATGTGATACAGAATATTGTGAAGCCTAAGAAAAGATGGTAGCTGGAGTAGAGGCCTCCCAGGAAGGAGTACCATTGAACCTTACCGTTCACTGCGCCCGGGATCCCAAGCAGGAACCCGATGCCGATCACTGCTTCAAACCAGCCGTAGCCGACGGCCCAGCAGGTGGTTAGGAAGATCATGCTGAGAGTTTCAAGGTGGGCGTCCATGACATCGGCTACGGCGCCCTTTGTTGCACCAAAAATGTGGATGACAGCGGACCGCCTAGTGGAGCTCACTTTTCTGTCGACCGCTGTCAAAATTTCCTTAACGTAGTTCCTCAAAGAAACCTACACCTCGTCGAGAGGATAGGCGCATTGAGAACAGAACTTCGATGCTGCTTCCCAGATCGGCGCATTACAGTTCGGGCAGGACCCGTACACTGGGCGCCTCTGAGCTTTCATGGGTTGCTTTTCGGGTGGCGCGAGAGTCGGAGCTACATCTCGTGGCACTTCCGTGGGTTCTGGGACCATGGTTGCGGGTCCTGATGGTGGGACCAGGGTGACGCTTTCCCGGGAAGGCTTGAAGAAATCAAGCGCCTGTTGGACCGCGGCCACCTTGGCATCGGTCATAGTGAGGTCGATGATTTCGTTCAGGTACTTCTCGCGCAGCTGCTGAACACGGATACGGAACTCGGCTGCTTCGCCTTGGAACTCAGCCATGAACCGTTGCCGCATGCCCGCAAGCTTCGCTATGACATTGTTTTCACTTGCCAAACAAATTCACCTGCCTATCTACAATTGTAGAAATCTACTGTTGCGACTTGACGCCGAAGTAATACCCAATTACGGTCCCAGTCAACGGGAGAACTTCTGCAAGCACTTGCAGTGCGCTTGCGGGGACGATCGCGATCGCAACGCCGGCGATTCCCAAAGTCCCACCGACAAAGACGAGAGCGAGGATACCCTGTATGTCCCGTGGGTTTCCTACTCCTGTACCCGCCTGAGGGGCTGCAGCATCAACCGGCGCCGTAGCCGTGGGAGCTGGAGGATTTTCTGCCATGCGATATCACCTCGTTTTGTAATTGCGAATTATCAACTGTCTCAGTCGTGGCCGCTTCTCCCCAGCTGCGACTTTGGCGGTGGCCATCTGCGTGTCCACCTTGGTTACCCGGTAACCGCGGTAGAGCTCACGAACTCGAGGATGGTCATTCAGGGTTAGAAGCCACTTGGCATCAACATGGCGCAAGAGAGCGGCTAGATCTTCGTGGTCCCATGTTGTGAATTGGGGGCCACGCGACCGATACTTCGTAGCACCGTAGTACGGTGGGTCGATGAAGAAGAATGTGTCCGGCCCATCCCAGTTCTTGATGCACCGGCGGAAGTCCAAGCAATCGATGTAGACCTTCCGTAACCTGTCCGAGACTGCGAGGATTAGCAGTAGGCCGTTCTCAAGGCGCATTGATTCACTAGTGTGAAGAGCGAAACGCCACCCCTTCTCCGGGTGACCGAAGAAGCTGGCTCTGAGAAGGAACCAGAATTTTGCCGCACGCTGCACATCGCTACCTTTCAACCCGCTACTTTTGACCTCTCGCTGCAACCGTTCATACCAAACGCGGCTGTACGGAATCGCGCGGGCCGTCCTGATTAAGAGCCTTGGGCGGGTCTTGATTACGCGCATCAGATTTGCGAGTTCGCCATCTAGATCGTTCCAAACTTCTACATTGCTCGGGGGTTTGGACAGGAGAAGATTGCCGGCGCCTCCGAAAACCTCGCAGTAGGTTTCAATGTTCCTCGGGATTAGGCGTAAAAGCGTCTTGACCAGCAGGGCCTTCCCGCCCATGTAGCAAAATGCCGGTCGCACCTTTCACGAGCCTCATGGTCCCCTCAGTCTTTGACTGCGCACGCATCGAAGAGCGAAAAAATTCAGTTACGTTCTCTGACTTTGTTCTTGACGACGTTACCAAGGGATTCTGGAGTTTTTCGTTTTGTTAGGCCGAGAATTTCGAGCCGGTGGTACACCATGCTCATTGTGCGCCCGAGCTTTTGAGCAAGAATATGGTACGGTACCTTACCGTGAAACTCGCGAAGGACTTCGTCCTCCCAAGCTTCCCAAGGCCGGCGCTGAGGGTATTTCTTAGCCTCATCAAGGAGTGCTCGCCTGACATCCTCCTTGCTCAGGCGAATGGGCTCCAGATCTGGCACGTTAGGCCCTCACAGGTTGTGAGATTCCGAGAGGTGTAGGATACCTGATGCAATCGAAGGCGACTGAGTCCTTTGCGAAACGCCCTATGACTGCGCCGATTTCGGGAATCATCTTGTCGGGGTCCCTCATGATCTGGAAGTCTGTTTGGCCTTCCCAGCCGGGGCATAGCACCACGTGGAAGTCTTTGCCGTCGTGCCACATGGTTCGCATGTGGAGCCAGCGGTGTGAGTGGCCGCAGATTATTCCTTCAATTTCGGGGAGCTTTTTTCTTGCAATTGCTTCCTGGGCGAATGTGCGACGCCTGCCCATAACGAGCTCAAGGTAGATGTAGGCTGTTGTCGAGCCGTGATAGATTCTGAAACTATGACCTGCAAATACAAAGATCCCGGTTGTCCCAAAGAAATGTCCGCCGAGGTCCGAGCAAATTTTCTGATTCAACTCCAAGTATAGTTGACCGTAGCTCGTAGACCCTATGAGACCGAGAACCGTTGTGCGAGCTTTTCTAGGAATCATTCGGAGGAGCGTAAGAGCACAGTCGCATTGCTCGTTCAAATCCTCTATGACGGATTCGTTTCTGTGCCCCGTTCCGCCGTTGATTATGTCCCCGAGCAGAAAGATTACGTCAGGTTTGGTTTTGTCGAGCTTTTTGCAGAGGGCCACCCAATAGTCCCAGAGCGCGATTTGCACGTTATTCATTGCAGGGACGTGGGTAACGTGATCCTCGCTTCTGAGTTCGCGTTCGGGGTGCCATAGCCCCCACTTCGACCCGATGTGCAAGTCCGTGAGGAATAGAACTATTGTCTCCTTCTTTTTTCCCAATCATCGCCCGCTCACTGTTCTCTTACGTTTACCCATTCAGAGCCTGAAGGAACGACGGTACCGTGGAGAAGCAAGAACCTCGCCACGTTCAACATCTAACGCATCCGAGGTCAGAAGAGAAATTTTCTCCGAACGATCTTTATCTTCGAAGGCTGAAGTGAACAGTTCCTTCAGCTGAAGGGACAGTTCCCTACGCTTCTGCCAACTGAGCTCTCTTCTTTTGTTTCTTGCCAACCTTGAAGGGCTGTGATTCTTCAGTAGCTCTAATCTGCGCGTTTGGAGGGGCGTTGGGCTGCGTCTCCAGTGCCAAAAGTTAGAATCTGTTGTGGGCAATCCAGTCCCCTTAGGGCGGCAGAAACAAACACCCCAAACACGTTCCAGTACTTAGGAGGTTGTGCGGAAACGCCTGTTCACTTCCGCCATAAAACGCCCTTTTTCCGCCAGACCGTTCAACTCCCAATAGAACCCTAACAATATCTCAACCACCCGGCTAACGGACAAATCTGAATCCTTAGCCACTCGTTCCAAAGCTTCAACGATGTCTTCGCGTAGGTAGAGGTGAAGTTCACGTTTCTGTCGGCTGCGCCGCGGTTCAACGGTCATACAGTAAAAATATACAGAACTGTGACTAACGCAATTTCGCAGAGTCTAGCATAGGATTGGCAGCTTCCAAGCCTTCGCGGCCAGCGGAATACCTTCTCTAACCGCGACAAACCCTACGGCAGTTTGCTGCCAGCGTCCGCCTTTGAATCCTTTAGCAACGATCTTGTCGATGGATCGCCGTGGCCGACGCCGTTATCCCGATTGGCGTTATTCGAATTCTCTAAGCGCGACAAAGGAAACTCAACACCCTCCGGCACGAGAACAATTGCTGTCCCGAACAGGCGGACAAGGTAATCTACGGAGCGGTCAACTTGGTCACCAATCGCGACCGGTAGATACAGAAGATAACGCCTGCAACGGTAGCGCCCCTTCCTCATGTACCGCTTCCAATACCAAACCAAACGAATACGAGCCATCCGTCAAAATACAACTCGGTCATTCAACGCCAAGGCACTGAAAATTCACTTGGTCAATACAAGCATAAAACCGGACAGATGCGCACGAACAACTCCGAGACTTCAAGGAAAGTAAAACACCAGTTGGGGTAAACTAAAATCTACACGCGTCATTACCTACAACGCAACCCGATAACACAGACTTTCAAACCAAGTCCGTCATGTCAAGGTGGATGCAATAATGAAGGAAGTCTTCCTGAGTTACAATCACGTTGATAAGGAAATAGCAGCTGAGGTGAAAGCCGAACTCCAGAGAGCCGGTTTTGGCAGCTTTCTTGCTCACGATGACATCGAGGTTTCGAAGATATGGAGAGACGAAATTCTGAAACACCTCGACAGCTGTTCCGCTCTAATGGCGATTGTGACTGAAAACTTCGCAAGCTCCGTTTGGGTGAATCAAGAAGTAGGCGCAGTGATGGCGAAGGGGAAGCCGATCGTTTCGCTAATTTTTGCAGGAAGCCAAAGACTCCCTGGTTTTCTTGAGATGTTCCAAGGAATCCCAGTCTCATCAATCAATGATGCAGTCCGAAAATCCATCTCAACCATCACCAAAGGGCCCGACTTACAGGGATCGCGTCAACTCAACGCGTGGACGAAAGAATCGTTGAATCAATGGCGCTCATTAGTATCTGAGAGACTCCCCCATGAGAAACCATCACGCTATTCCGCTGGCATTTGGTTCGTAGCTTATTTGGTCAGTGGCGACTTTCGTCATCCATCGCGCGACGAGCTTCTGGGCATTTTGAGAAAAATAAGACTTGGAACAGGGTGGGACCCTTGGTGGGTCCCAACGTCACCGGAAATTAGACCATATCCCAATGACGGTGTTATCGAATGCTGGCTCGGAGAAGGAGTCTATAGAGATGCTGCTCATTCAGACTTCTGGCGTGCTTCTCCAGAGGGGATTATGTTTCTGTTGCGAGGATATGAAGAAGATAGCAAAGATGAAGAAGATAGTAACCCTAGGTTCAAGCCCGGAACCGTTTTAGACATCTCGACACCGATATGGAGAGCTGGAGAATGCTTGCTTCATGCTGAGCGTTTGGCTGCCGCTCTTGGGAGCGTATCTGCATCTGTTTCCTTTCAGATCAACTGGCAAAATCTCAAGGGCCGGATTCTTACGTCTAAGTTGAGCCCGTCGCGCGTTTTAGCAGATATAGATAGAGCTCCTTGCAAACAAGATTCGGTTAGCTCTTACGTTGAGGTTTCAGCGAACGAAATCAGTTCGAATATGTCTGAACTTGTGAAAAGAATTACGACCCCATTGTATGAAGCCTTTGATTTCTTCAGACCTTCTCCAAACCTGGTTCAGGAGGAACTGGTTGCAAGGTTGAGGAAGTCCTTTCTCAGCTCTTAGGGGCTGAGACGATGAAGACTTGGCTCTCTCTTTTAGTAGGGGCCCTTCTGGGATTCGTCGGCGGATACCTTTTTTTCTCCAAATAACGTTCAGAGCGCTCTGGCGGTCGCGGCAGGCGTCGCTGCGATTTCCGCGGCAGTTACAGCGTTTCTCAGCTATCAAACAAGGCCGATATTGGCAAAAGCTCTGGAACAACACAGTTTTGACAAAGCGCCGGGAACTCGAGAATCTGAGATCGGAAATATTGGAGCTGCTCAATGAGTATCGCAGTATGCCCTTGCTTCCTAGGAAATGCCGATTTGTCGACGCTTCTGCGAAAGTCAAGCTATGAAAATCGAAGCGGGTGATGGGTATGCTGGTGCGCACACCCCCCCCAAAATTCAAAAAGTGTGACACGCATACTCACATAAGATTTGTCGTGCAATATGCCTCATTTTCTGCCTAGTAATTCTAGGTCTTCTTCTCAACTCGCGCAAAAAGCAGTAGGCCATAGGTCTGTCTGTCACGTCCACTATAGTATTCGCCCTCCAAGCGCCCCTCAGATACTAGATTGAGCATGCCTGTTCCTCTGTGCATATGCATCGTAGCGACAGTGCCTGGTTTAGGTTCATTCAGATATTCGTAAGTGATCGTTCCAGTTTCCGTGATTATGGAGGCATTCACACTCTGACCGCTGGAAGTTCGGGTCGTCATTACCATACTGATTTCAGTCCACGTCTGTCGTATTTTCAGAGTGGCGGCATGTCTCGAACGATGTCGGTCGCGTGATGAGCGGATATACCCCCTATATGTTCCGTTAAGATTCGGCATTCCCAACAGCCCCCTTATCGGTCTTAATCGCCAAAGTCGCTTGTCAAAAGCTACAAAGAACAGACCATAGAAACCCAATACGGATGGTGCATCTACCCACCACGGAATAATCAACTTAAGCGCCAAGACAAACGTAGACAAAGACCAAGCTGCGACGATGCTTGCGAATGCTATTGAGAGTGGAACATATCCTCGTTTGTCCAGATCAGTAGCGTATGGATGCATGGTACTCACGAATTGGTCCAAAGTTGAATGAGTGCAGTCGAAAATTGCTTCGCCCGCTGTACAGACCATTGTTCATGTGCATCACCGAATAGTGGAAGCTGCCCGTTTTGACAAACGAGAGCGGTTAGGTCAGAAGCATTGAGCCAGTTCACGATGTTGCAATACGTTTCTCGGAAACTTCCTCCGAACTTACCGTCTGGCACATTGTAAATGAGACACTCGAGAAAGTATGAAGGGGCCGTATCGCCTCTAATGGCTCCGTTACTAACCAAAGAATTTCTAGCGTTCTTGAACATCCGGACTGACGGCTTGAACAAACCGTTCGTTCTTGAATTCTTTGCAAGTCCATTTTTGTAATGAGGGTTCGGGAAGCTAATTACTCGTCGCCCGCCTTGGGCATAAAATACGATACCCTCTACGTAGCTTTGATCATCTATTGAGACAAATCTGGTATATTTCCTGTATTGCGTGCAAACTACAATATCTGCTGGCAATCGGCCAGATTCTCTGGAGAGCTTTATTGATTTCCCACCTTCTGAGATTGAAGGCCCAAAGCGATTGCGCAAGGTCTGTAAAACTTCTGATCTGAAC